>NZ_JBEXRR010000002.1:0-315667 GCF_040613175.1 Nocardioides sp. NPDC006303 | reverse complement strand
GCCGACGACGACGGCGCGAAACCGGCGTCGGGTGCTTCCTCGGTTCCCGACGGTCCGTGGAGCTTCACCGACGGCTCGGGCGAGCGTCATGACGAGCCGACTCGACTCGATTCTTGGTCAGAACGAGCCGGGTCGGCCCCTTCAGGCGAGATCGAGGTAGCCGGCCTCGCGCAGGGCCGCGATGACGTCGTCCAAAGCGTCCTCGATCGAGCGGCCGGTGGTGTCGACGCGTACGTCGGCGTCGGCCGGCTCCTCGTAGGGCGAGGAGATTCCGGTGAACTCGGGGATCTGGCCGGCCCGGGCCTTGGCGTAGAGGCCCTTGCGGTCGCGCCGCTCGCACTCCTCCAGCGGCGTGGCGACGTGGACCAGGAAGAAGGCACCGCCGGCGTCGTCGACGTAGCCGCGTACGTCCTGGCGGGTCGAGTCGAACGGCGCGATGGGGGAGCAGACGGCGAGGCCGCCGTGGCGGGAGATCTCGGCGGCCACCCAGCCGATCCGGCGGATGTTGGTCTCCCGGTCCTCCTTGGAGAAGGTCAGCCCGGCCGAGAGGTTGCGCCGCACGACGTCGCCGTCGAGCGAGGTGACCGTACGCGCACCCTGCTCGAGGATCCTGTCCATCAGGGCACGGGCGAGGGTGGACTTGCCGGAGCCGGACAGGCCGGTGAAGAAGATGACCAGGCCCTGGTCCTCGGGCGCCGGCTGGTCGGAGGCGATGACCGCGGCGATCGCCTCGGTGTGGTCGGCCGACTCGGTCGAGGTTCCCGAGGCGAGCGCGTGGATCGGGTCACCCCCGGCGTACGCCTCCACGACGGCCACGCCGAGAGCGTGGTCGGCCTCGGGGTCGTCGTGCGAAGCCAGCGGCACCGCGACCACGGCCGCGTCGGGGAGGTCCTCCGCGGCCAGCAACGACGCGCGCAGCAGGGCGACGGGGGAGAGCGACGGTGTGCCGTGCCCGACCAGCGCGAGCAGCAGCACCGGCCCGAGGGCCGCGATCTCCGCGGTCTCGGCGGTGGTGAGCGCGTCGGTGACCGGGACGATCGTCCGCCCGGCGTACGCCTTCCGGGTCTGCTCGGGGGTGAGGTAGAGCCGCCGGAAGGGACCGTAGGCGGGGGAGGACAGGCCGGTGACCTCGCCCGCGGGCCAGGTGACCCGGGCCAGCGGCAGCCCCTCGGGGTCGACGATCTCCACCGCGCCGTCCGCAGCCGCATTCTCGGCGACGGAGGCCGGCAGGGCGAGCGTCAACGCCGACCCGGGGGCGTTCAGCGGACCCGGGAGGGCGCCGGAGACGATCAGCTCGATGTCGTCGAGCTCGCGCGGCGTGGGAGAGAACTGCTGAGGCACAAGATCACCTGGTGAGGTCGTATGAGATGGAGAACGGGCGGCGCATCCCGTTGCCGGAATGCGCCGCCCAGTCCTGAATGGCTGAACGCGTCAGTCGTTGATCATGCCCGCGCCGACGGTGACGCCGGTCGCCTCGTCGATGAGGATGAAGGAGCCGGTGGTGCGGTTCTTCGAGTACGGGTCGCACAGCAGCGGCTTGGTGGTGCGCAGCTGCACGCGGCCGATCTCGTTGAGGCCGAGCTCCTTGGTCTCCAGGTCACGGTGGAGGCTGTTGACGTCCAGGCGGTACTGGATGTCCTTGACCAGCGCTCGCGCCGAGTTGGAGGTGTGCTTGATGGCCAGCTTCTGCCGCGGACGCAGCGGAGCGTTGGTCATCCAGCAGATCATCGCGTCGATGTCCTGGCTCGGCTCGGGGGCGTTCTTGACCCGCGAGATCATGTCGCCGCGGCTCACGTCGACGTCGTCCTCGAGCCGGACGGTCACCGACATCGGCGGGAACGCCTCGGGGATCTCCTTGTCGAACAGGTCGATCCCGGCGATCTTGCTGGTCATCCCGGAGGGAAGCACCATGACCTCGTCGCCCGGCTTGAGTACGCCACCGGCGACCTGGCCCGCGTAGCCGCGGTAGTCGTGGTGGTCGTCGGACTTCGGCCGGATGACGTACTGCACCGGAAGGCGCACGTCGACCAGGTCGCGGTCGGAGGCGACGTGGACGTGCTCGAGGTGGTGGATCAGCGTCGGGCCGGAGTACCAGTCCATGTTGGTGGAGCGGGTCACCACGTTGTCGCCCTGGAGCGCCGAGATCGGGATGACCTCGAGGTCCGGGATGTTGAGCTTGGTCGCGAACGCGGTGAACTCGGCCGAGATCTTGTTGTAGACCTCCTGGGAGTAGTCCACGAGGTCCATCTTGTTGATGCACAGGACCAGGTGGGGCACTCGCAGCAGCGAGAGCAGCACCGCGTGACGGCGGGACTGCTCGGTCAGGCCGTGACGAGCGTCGACGAGCACCAGGCCGAGGTCGGCGGTGGAGGCACCGGTGACCATGTTGCGCGTGTACTGCACGTGGCCCGGGGTGTCGGCGATGATGAACTTGCGGTTGGGCGTCGCGAAGTAGCGGTAGGCCACATCGATGGTGATGCCCTGCTCACGCTCGGACCGCAGTCCGTCCGTCAGCAGCGACAGGTCGACGTAGCCGTGGCCCTTGTCCTGCGAGGTCTTCTCGACCGACTCGAGCTGGTCGGTGAAGATCGACTTCGAGTCGAACAGCAGGCGCCCGATGAGGGTGGACTTGCCGTCGTCGACCGAACCGGCGGTGGCGAACCGCAGAAGGTCCATGGCCATCAGAAGTAACCTTCCTTCTTGCGGTCCTCCATGGCAGCCTCGGAGAACCGGTCGTCACCGCGGGTCGCGCCTCGCTCGGTGACCCGGGCGGCGGCGACCTCCTCGATGATCTCGGGGATCGTGGATGCGGTCGACTCGACGCAGCCGGTCAGCGTCATGTCGCCGCAGGTGCGGTAGCGGACCGTACGCTCGGTGACGACCTCGCCCTCGCGCAGCGGGTTGAGCGGGGTCTCGGTCAGCAGCATGCCGTCGCGCTCGAAGACGCGACGCTGGTGGGCGAAGTAGACCTGCGGGATCTCGATGCCTTCGCGGCCGATGTAGTCCCAGATGTCGAGCTCGGTCCAGTTGGAGATCGGGAAGATCCGCATGTGCTCGCCCTCGTGCAGGCGGCCGTTGTAGAGCGACCACAGCTCGGGGCGCTGCATCTTGGGGTCCCACTGACCGAACTCGTCGCGGTGGGAGTAGACGCGCTCCTTGGCGCGGGCCTTCTCCTCGTCGCGGCGACCGCCACCGAAGGCGGCGGTGAAGCCGTTCTCCTCGATCGCGTTGAGCAGCGTGGGGGTCTGGAGCCGGTTGCGCGAGGTCTTGCCGTCGTCGACGACGATGCCGCGCGCGATGGCGTCATCGATGCTCGCGATCACCAGGCGTACGCCCAGGCGGCTGACCCAGCGGTCACGGGTCTCGGCGACCTCGGGGAAGTCGAGGCCGTTGTCGATCTGGAGGACCGGGAACGGGATCTTGGCAGGGAAGAAAGCCTTCTCCGCAAGTCGCAGCATCACGATGCTGTCCTTGCCT
Organism: Nocardioides sp. NPDC006303; assembly: GCF_040613175.1. Classification (NCBI taxonomy): domain Bacteria; kingdom Bacillati; phylum Actinomycetota; class Actinomycetes; order Propionibacteriales; family Nocardioidaceae; genus Nocardioides; species Nocardioides sp. NPDC006303. The sequence goes on along the minus strand of NZ_JBEXRR010000002.1, from coordinate 312,190 downwards.
CCCGAGAACATCAGGACAGGCTTCTCGAACTCGGCCGCGGCCTCGCGGAAGATGTGGATCGACTCGGCTTCCAGCTGGTCGAGCTGGCTGAGCCGGTAGTCGGCGTGTGTTGCAGTCATTACGGAACCAGAGGACCTCTCCGTCAGGTTGAGGCGCCCATGCTAGTGGCGGCTTCCACGGCACGGCGAAATGTCCCATCCCCGCGTGGGCAGGAATCCGAGTGTACGCACGCGACGGGCCATGCCCGGAAGCGCCACTCGCACGGTGAGATGGCCGCCGTGACGTGGTCAGCGCCGCGGCGCCACGGCGACCCGGTCCCCGGCCAGCAGGAAGGCGATCTTGTCGACGTCATCGCCCGGAGACGGCGTCAGGTCGAGCCGCTGGAACAGGTCGCGTACGCCGCCGGGGTCGATGTCCTGGCCCGGCCGAAGACCCAGCGCCTGCCGGATCGTCTCGGCTTGGATGCGCCGGCCGCCGAGCCGGTCCCAGCGCTCCGCGACGAGCGCCGCCTGCGCGCCGAAGGTGACCAGCTCGGTGCGGGTGGCGGGGATCCCGCCGGAGCGGGCCCGGCCCAGGTTCGCGATCCTCGCGGAGGCCTCCTCGGGTGTCGTCGGCCGCAGGATGTGCGTCGACGGATGCTCGTACGTCGGCCAGAACCACTTCCCCGAGGCCCGCCGCAGCGCGAACTTCCCCTGGTGGCCGCCGAGGGAGAACCGGGGCCGGGCCCGCTGGTCGAGCCATGAGGTGGGCTGGTTGCGCAGCGCCGCGAGCCGGGTCGTGATCTCGGGCAGCGGCGCCTCGACGGGATGCGGCGCCCGGCGCCAGGGCAGGTCGGGGTCGGCCGAGAGCGAGATTGCGCCGGGGAGATCGTCGCCGTAGGAGGCGAGCAGCGTCATCGGCTCGGTGTCGGGCAGCCCTCGCTCGCGCGCCCATCTGCGGCGTACGTCCTCGCGGGCGGGGAGCAGGTTGTCCAGCCAGGCGTGGGCGGCCCCGGGGGCGAGCGCCGGGCCGGTGCGGGGGAGGGAGAGCGAGATCGGCGTCGGGCCGGCGGTCTCGGCGTAGGTGAAGTCGATCCGGTCGCCGACCTGGCGGAAGGTGCCCATCCGGCGGCGGCCGGCGAAGGCGTACAGCTCCCGCATCAGGGGTGGGTCAGACAGTGGGCCAGGACGGCGTCGAGGTCGACGTCCTCCAGGGGCGGGGCGATCGGGGAGAGCTGCGTGGGCGCGAGGTAGACGTCGAGGACCTCCAGCAGCGCGAGCGCCTTGCCCAGCTCGGCACGCGGGTGTCCGGACTCGACGTCGACGACGAACCGCCGTCCCACCCCGGCCCGGTGGGCCAGGTCGCTCTGGGTGAGGCCGGCGCGGCGCCGCGCGGCGCGCACGGCTGACCCGAAGGCGGCCGGTGAGGTCAGGTACGGCGACGGCACGATGAACACTTTACGCGATGTACCCGTACGGGAACATCGCTGATTCATATGCGGTGACCGGTCTCGAACCGCTGCATACAGTGCCGAACATGAAGATCACCGTTGTCGGCGTGGGCTACGTCGGGATGTCGCTCGCCGTCCTGCTCGCCCAGAAGCACGACGTCGTCGTCCTGGACATCTCCCAGGAGCGGGTCGACCTGGTCAACACGGCCAAGACCCCGATCGAGGACGCCGAGATCACCAGCTTCCTGGCCACCAAGGAGCTCGGCCTGCGCGCGACCCTCGACAAGGAGGACGCCTACGCGGACGCCGCGTACGTCATCGTCGCCACCCCGACGAACTACGACGAGGCCTCGAACTACTTCGACACCTCCACGGTCGACAGCGTGATCGCCGACGCGGTGACCTACGCGCCGGAGGCGGCGATCGTGGTGAAGTCGACCATCCCGGTCGGCTACATCGCGGCCAAGCGTGACCAGCACCCCGAGGCGACGCTCTTCTTCAGCCCCGAGTTCCTCCGCGAGGGCAAGGCGCTCCACGACAACCTGCACCCCTCCCGCATCGTCGTCGGCGACGACTCCCCGGCGGCGAAGGGCTTCGCCGAGCTGCTGCTCGAGGGCTCGCTCGAGCCGGACGTACCGGTGCTGATGACCGGCGCCACCGAGGCCGAGGCGATCAAGCTGTTCGCCAACACCTACCTCGCGCTGCGGGTGGCCTACTTCAACGAGCTGGACACCTACGCCGCCACCCACGGGCTCAACACGCCCCAGATCATCGAGGGCGTCGGCCTGGACCCCCGGATCGGCTCGCACTACAACAACCCCAGCTTCGGCTACGGCGGGTACTGCCTGCCCAAGGACACCAAGCAGCTGCAGGCCAACTACCAGAACGTCCCGCAGAACCTCATCTCGGCGATCGTCGAGGCCAACACCACGCGCAAGGACTTCGTCGCCACCGACGTCCTGCGGCGCGAGCCGAAGGTGGTCGGCGTCTACCGGCTGATCATGAAGTCCGGCTCGGACAACTTCCGCGAGTCCTCGATCCAGGGCGTGATGAAGCGGATCAAGGCCAAGGGGGTCGAGGTGGTCATCTACGAGCCCGAGCTCGACGAGCCGGAGTTCTTCCACTCCGAGATCATCAAGGACCTCGACGAGTTCAAGCAGCGGGCCGACGTGATCATCGCCAACCGGCGCACCGAGGTGCTCGCCGATGTCGCCGACAAGGTCTACACGCGCGACATCTACGGGCGCGACTGACGCCCTCCGACCGGCGATTTCTGCTCCCGTGGGCGACCTGCGGGTAACGGACCGGTGAACATCGGTTCGCAATGAACCGTGCGCGGATGCGTACAGTTATGGTCGCGTCTTCTGTTCAGTGTCTAGGAATGAGGCAACATCATGGCTGGTGACTCCGAGACCCGCCCCTGGGGTTCGTGGCACGTCATCGACATCGGTCCGGGCTACAAGGTCAAGCGGATCGAGGTGCTGCCCAACAGCCGCCTCTCCTACCAGACCCACACCCACCGCTCCGAGCACTGGGTGGTCATCTACGGCAAGGCCACTTGCATCATCGATGGCGTGACCACCATCGCCGGGCCGGGTGAGTCCGTCGACGTCGCCGTCGGCCAGGCTCACCGGATCTGCAACGAGACCGACGAGCCGCTCTCGATCATCGAGGTCCAGCGCGGTGGCTACACCGGCGAGGACGACATCGTTCGCCTGGAGGACGACTTCGGTCGCGCCGAGCAGACGGCCGCGGTCGCGGCGGAGGCCTGATTCGGCCTAGGCCAGCAGGCCGAGCAGGTACTTCCCGTAACCGCTCTTCAGCAGCGGCTGGGCCAGCTCGGAGAGCTCCTCGTCGGAGAGCCAGCCCTGGCGCCAGGCGACCTCTTCGGGGGCGCCGATCTTGGTGCCCTGGCGATGCTCGATGGCGCGGATGAAGTTGGCGGCCTCGTTGAGGTCCTCGAGGGTGCCGGTGTCGAGCCAGGCGGTGCCGCGGGGCAGCACCTCGACCGAGAGGGTGCCGGCCTCGAGGTAGATCCGGTTGAGGTCGGTGATCTCGAGCTCTCCGCGCGCGGACGGCTGGAGGTTGCGGGCGTGCCCGATGACCGAGCTGTCGTAGAAGTAGAGGCCGGGAACGGCGTACGGGCTCTTGGGCTTCTCCGGCTTCTCCTCCAAGGAGATGGCCTTGTGGTTCTCGTCGAACTCGACGACGCCGTAGGCGCGCGGGTCGGCGACGCGGTAGCCGAAGACGGCACCGCCCGTGATCGTCTTGAAGCGGGCCAGCTGGGTGCCGAGGCCGGGGCCGTAGAAGATGTTGTCGCCCAGGACGAGGCCGACACCGTCCTCGGACTCATCGAGGAAGCCGACGTCGGCGCCGATCGTGAACGCCTGGGCGAGGCCGTCGGGGGAGGGCTGCTCGGCGTAGCTGATGTTGACGCCGAGATGGCTGCCGTCACCGAGGAGCCGGTGGAAGCCGGAGGCCTCGTGGGGCGTCGTGATCACCAGGATGTCCCGGATCCCGGCCAGCATCAGCGTGGTCAGCGGGTAGTAGATCATCGGCTTGTCGTAGATCGGCATCAGCTGCTTGCTGATCGCGAGAGTGATCGGATGCAGACGTGAGCCGGTGCCTCCGGCAAGGATGATCCCCTTCATGATCAGTTGATCCTACGGATGTTCACCCCACGTTCTAGGGAACCCACCGGGGCGAGGCGACCACCGGGTGGTTAATTCTGCCTACGATGAACCGGTGAGACGGATTCTTGTGACAGGCGGGGCCGGGTTCATCGGCTCCAACTTCGTGCACCACCTCGTGGCCAACACCGATGCGTACGTGACGGTGCTCGACAAGCTGACCTATGCCTCCTCGGAGGCATCGCTGGCGGGGCTCCCGGAGGACCGGGTGAAGCTGGTGGTCGGCGACATCGCGGACGCCGAGGTGGTCGAGCCGCTGGTGGCGGAGTCGGACGCCGTGGTGCATTACGCGGCCGAGTCGCACAACGACAACTCCCTTTCGGACCCGGCTCCGTTCGTCCAGACCAACATCGTCGGCACCTTCGTGCTCCTCGAGGCGGTCCGGAAGCACGATGTGCGGTTCCACCACGTATCCACCGACGAGGTCTACGGCGACCTCCCTCTGCTCGATGAGGTGGGCGCTGACCCGAAGCGGTTCACCGAGGACACCCCCTACCAGCCGTCTTCGCCCTACTCGGCCACCAAGGCCGGCTCCGACCACCTCGTCCGCGCCTGGGTGCGCTCCTTCGGCGTACGCGCGACGATCTCCAACTGCTCCAACAACTACGGCCCCTGGCAGCACGTCGAGAAGTTCATCCCGCGCCAGATCACCGAGGTGATCGAGGGGCGCCGGCCGCGCGTCTACGGCGACGGGCTCAACGTGCGCGACTGGATCCACACCGACGACCACTCCTCGGCGGTCTGGACGATCCTGGAGAAGGGCCGGATCGGGGAGACGTACCTGATCGGTGCCGACGGCGAGAAGTCCAACGTCGACGTCGTCCGCGCGATCCTGCGTCACTTCGGGCGTCCTGAGGACGACATCGAGTGGGTCACCGACCGCGCCGGCCACGACCGTCGCTACGCCATCGAGTCCGGCAAGCTGCGCAGCGAGCTCGGCTGGGAGCCGAAGTACCAGGACTTCGACAAGGGCTTGGCCGCGACGATCGCCTGGTATCAGGAGAACGAGGCCTGGTGGTCGCCGCTGAAGCACGAGACCGAAGCCAAGTACGCCGCGAAGGGGCAGTGATTCTCGGTGGCTGAGCTTCGCGTCGACGAGACGCCCATTCCGGGTCTGCTGGTCGTCCACCTGCCCCTGCACGGCGACGCCCGTGGCTGGTTCAAGGAGAACTGGCAGCGCGAGAAGATGGTGGAGCTGGGGCTCCCCGACTTCGGGCCGGTGCAGAACAACATGTCCTTCAACGCCGCCCGTGGCGCGACCCGAGGCATCCACACCGAGCCGTGGGACAAGTTCGTCTCCGTCGCGTGCGGGCGGGTGTTCGCGGCGTGGGTCGACATGCGTGAGGGGTCCTCGTTCGGGACGACGTTCTCGATCGAGATCGGCCCGGAGACAGCGGTCTTCGTGCCGCGCGGGGTCGGCAACTCCTACCAGGCGCTGGAGGACCGCACCGTCTACTCCTACCTGGTCAACGACCACTGGCATCCCGGGTTCGCCTACCCGGCGCTCAACCTCGCCGACGAGACCGCCGCGATCGCCTGGCCGATCCCGCTGGACTCCGCCGAGATCTCCGAGAAGGACAGGGCCAACCCACGCCTGGCCGAGATCACCCCGATGAAGCCGAAGAAGACGCTGATCATCGGCGCCAACGGCCAGCTCGGCCGGGCCCTCGTGTCGGTCTTCCCGGATGCGGACGCGGTCGACCTCGACGAGCTGGACATCTCCGACGAGAAGGCGGTCGCGGCCTGGCCGTGGCCCGACTACCAGCTCATCCTCAACGCCGCCGCCTACACCGCGGTCGACGTCGCCGAGACCGCCGACGGCCGGCGCACCGCCTGGGCCGCCAACGCGACCGCTCCGGCGCTGCTCGCCCGGGCGGCGACCGAGCACCGGCTGACCCTTGTGCACTACTCGACCGAGTACGTCTTCGACGGGACCGCCACCGAGCACACCGAGGACGAGCCGGTCTCGCCCCTCGGCGTCTACGCGCAGTCCAAGGCCGCCGGCGACATCGTGGTCGCGGGCACCTCGCGTCACTACATCCTGCGCACCTCCTGGGTGGTCGGCGACGGCAAGAACTTCGTACGCACCATGGCGGCTCTCGCCGAGAAGGGCGTCTCGCCCACCGTGGTCGACGACCAGATCGGCCGGCTCACCTTCACCGACACCCTCGCCGCGGCCACCGCTCACCTGCTGCGGTCCGGGGCTGCGTACGGGGTCTACAACTGCACCAACGCCGGCGACCCGTGCTCGTGGCGGGACATCGCCGCCGAGGTGTTCTCGCTGTCGGGGCGTGACCGGGCCGATGTGGGCGCCACCTCGACCGAGGCCTACTTCGCCGACAAGGAGGGCGTCGCGCCGCGACCGCTCAACTCGGTGATGTCCCTCGACAAGCTCACCGCCACCGGCTTCGAGCCCGAGGACCACCTCGACGCGCTACGCCGCTACCTGAAGGCCTGAGGCTCGCTGGTCGAGTCGGCTCGTCATGACGAGCCGACTCGGCGGGGGCTACTTCTCGGAGCGCTCCGGCAGCCGCCAGGCGGCGGCGTTGTTGTCGAAGGCCTCCAGGCCGCGCGACTGGCGGATGAAGCCCCACAGGAGCGGGCCGAGGAGCAGCATCGCGCCGCCGAGGAGCAGCAGGAAGGTGGCATCGGCGCCGAGCATCTTGGCGCCCGAGAGCGTCAGCATGATGACGATGCCGCGCCGGATGACCGACTGGGAGACCCAGCGCGCCATCCGGGAGCCGAGGAAGGTGCCGGGGGTGCCGCCGAGGATGAGCGGGATCAGCACCGCCCAGTCGACGCCGTGGTTGAGCACCTGGCCGATCGCGGCGGCCAGGACGAGTGGCACCGCCTGAAGCAGGTCCGTGCCGACCAGCTTCACCGCGGAGAGGGTCGGGTAGACCAGCAGCAGCGCGATCATGATGACCGAGCCGGAGCCGACCGAGGTGATGCCGACCAGCAGACCGCCGAGAGCGCCGATGACGATGGTGAGCAGCGGCTTCAGACGGGGGTCTTCTTCGGGAGCCTCGTTGCCGCCGGTGACCAGACGCAGCTGCAGGTACATCCGGAACATGTAGGACGCCGCCGCGAACAGCAGGGCCCCACCGAGGACGAGCTTGAGGAAGTGGTCGGTGTCGCCCGGCGCCAGCTTGTGGACGAAGGTGCCCAGGAACGCACACGGGACCGAGCCGATGATCAGGTACGTCGCCAGCTTGATGTTGGGTGAGCCGTGGCGCCAGTGCACCGCGGCGCCGACCGACTTGTTGACCGAGGCGGCGACGAGGTCGTTGGCGACCGCGGTCGTCGGCGGCACCCCGAGGAAGATCAGCGCCGGCGTCATCAGGGCGCCACCGCCCATGCCGGTCAGACCGACGACGATGCCGATGCCGAAGCTGACCACGAGCACGCTGAGCGCTTCTTGGGTGAGGAGGTCGGCGAACACGGGGCAACTCTCACATAGTCTCGCCCCCATGCCAGCACCTGTGCCGTTCGCCGAGATCATCCGCTCCGACTTCGTCGAGGGACACCACTACGGATCCGCCGTCTCTCTGGCGGCCGACGGCACCGTGAGCTGGTCGCTCGGTGACGTCGACTCGCCGATCCTGCCGCGCTCCTCGAACAAGCCGGTCCAGGCCCTCGCGATGGTGATCCTCGGCCTCGACCTGCCACCCGACCTGCTCGCCCTCGCCTGCGCCTCCCACTCAGGCGAGGCGTTCCACCAGGAAGGCGTACGCCGCATCCTCGCCACCGTCGGCCTGGACGAGTCCGCGCTCGGCAACATCGAGGACTACCCGTTCGGTGTCGAGGCGCGGGAGGAGGCGCTCCGTCGCGGCGAGCCGAAGACCCGGCTGGCGATGAACTGCTCCGGCAAGCACGCTGCGATGCTCGCCACCTGCGTCGCGGCCGGCTGGTCGCTGGAGGGCTATCTGGACCCGACGCACCCGCTCCAGGTGGGGATCCAGGAGGTGCTCGAGGCGTGCACCGGCGAGGCCGCGTACGCCACCGTCGACGGCTGTGGGGCTCCGGCCCTGTCCACGTCGCTGACCGGGCTGGCGCGGGCGTTCTCGACGATGGGCTCGGCGGTCGACGGTCCGGCCGCCCGGGTCGCCGAGGCGATCCGGTCCCACCCCGAGTACGTCTCGGGCACGACGCGCGACGAGGTTGCGCTGCACCGTGCCGTACCCGGGCTGATCGGCAAGCTGGGGGCCGAGGCGGTCTACGCCGTGGCGCTTCCCGACGGCCGCGCGTGGGCGCTGAAGGCCGACGACGGCGGTGACCGGGCGCGGGCGGCCGTGATGGCCGCCGCGCTGCTGCGGGACGGGGTCGGTGATCTGGACGGGGTCGACGCCGACGCGTTGCGGGCGACCGGGGACGCGCCGATCCTCGGCGGTGGGCGTCGGGTGGGGGAGATCCGCGCGCTGCTGTGAGGTGCTAGCGGAATGCTAGCGATGTGGGAGTGCCGCGGATCCGGGTGTTTTCGCCGGTTGATGAGGCAATTAGTGGGTGATGTGTGTCACTTCGGTTGCTCAGGGCTTGTGTTTGCTAGCAATTGTTAGCACACTGGAGTCATGGTCAAGAGCAAGGTCACGAGTGCGGTTGGCACGCTCGGCGAGTATCTGAAGGAACAGAGGATCTCGGCTGAGATGTCTCTGCGTCAGCTCGCCGACCAAGCAGGTGTGTCCAACCCCTACCTCAGTCAGATCGAGCGCGGTCTGCGCAAGCCATCGGCTGAGGTCCTCCAGCAGATCGCCAAGGCGCTGCGTATCTCGGCGGAGCAGGTCTATGTCCGTGCCGGGATCCTCAGCCCCGACTCCAACGTCGGGGGGTCCGTGGAGCTCGCGGTGCTCGCCGACCCGAACCTGACCGAGCGGCAGAAGCACTCGCTGCTCGACGTCTATCACTCGTTCCTTGCTCTCAACAGTCGTGTCACCGACGATGCGCCGGCCGCCGATGAAACCGCTGAACCCCATCACGAGGAGAACCCAGATGCCCACGCTGCCCAAGATTGAGACCACCAAGCCCCTCAACGCCGTCGCCGGCGTCGCCGACCTCGCCTACGAGACCGTCAAGAGCTACGCCACCGACCTGCAGAAGAAGGTCGACGACTACCGCTCCGAGGCGACCACCAAGCTGACCGACGCCCGCTCCAAGGCGACCGAGAAGGCCACCGCCTACCGGACCCAGGCGACCGAGAAGGCGACCGCTGCCAAGACCAGCGTGACCGGCTTCGACCCGAAGTCGCTCCCGGCCCTGGCCAAGGAGCAGTACACCGTCCTTCCCGAGAAGCTGAAGACCACCGTCAAGGCCAAGCTCGACGAGACCACCGACTCCGCCACCGGCACCTACGACAAGCTCGCCACCCGCGGTGAGACCTTCGTCGCGAAGTTCAAGAAGGCCGAGACCGCTGAGGCCCCGGCCGAGGCTCCCAAGGCTGAGGCCCCCACGACCGAGGCTCCGAAGGCCGAGGCTGCGCCGGCCGAGAAGCCGGCCCCCGCCAAGAAGGCCCCGGCCAAGAAGACCGCCGCCAAGAAGGCCTGACCCAGGCTCTCAACCGAAGACGGCCCGCTCGAAAGAGCGGGCCGTCCTTCATTTGCCGAATCTGTAGTTGTGGCGGCCGAATCCGCAGAAGTGGGTGACGAATCTGTCGAATCGTCACCCACAACTACAGATTCGGTACGCCAGAAGTGCCGACTCGGCGGGGGTCAGCTGGGGTAGTCGGCGCCTGCGGCCTGGCGGGCCTCCCAGGCGGTGGCGACCATGGAGCGCAGGTCGTGGCGCATCTCCCAGTCGAGGTCGCGCCGGGCGAGCTCGCCGGTGGCGACGATGCGGGCGGGGTCGCCGGGACGACGCGGCTTGATGATCGGCTCGAAGTCGATGCCGGTGACCTCGCGGATGGCGTCCATGATCTGGCGTACGGAGGAGCCGTCGCCCGAGCCGAGGTTGTAGACAGGCTCGAGGTCCTTGCCCTCGGCGAGCCGCTTGGCGGCGACGACGTGGGAGTGGGCGAGGTCGGCGACGTGCACGTAGTCGCGTACGCAGGTGCCGTCGGGGGTCGGGTAGTCGTCGCCGTTGATCTGCGGCGTCTTGCCCTTGGCCAGCGCGTCGAAGACGAGCGGGAAGAGGTTGTGGGGGCTGGTGTCGTAGAGGTCCTTGCTGCCGGACCCGACGACGTTGAAGTAGCGCAGGCTGGTGTGTGCGAGCCCTTCGGAGCGCGCCACGTCGGCGATCAGCCACTCGCCGATCAGCTTCGACTCGCCGTAGGGGCTCTCCGGGTTGGTCGGCGTGGTCTCGGTGACCAGGTCGACGTCGGGAGTGCCGAAACAGGCGGCGGAGGATGAGAAGACCAGCTTGTCCACACCGGTGGCCGTCATCGCCTCGAGGAGGTTGGCGGTGCCGGTGACGTTCTGTGCGTACGTGTGCAGCGGCCGCTGCACCGACACGCCTGCGTACTTGAAGCCGGCGAGGTGGATGACTCCCTCGACGCCGTGGTTGGAGATCGCCTGCTCGATCGCGGACTTGTCCAGCAGCGTCGCCTCGACGAACGTGACGTTGTCGGGCACGAACTTCGCGAACCCCGAGGACAGGTCGTCGATGACGACCGGCTCCATGCCCGCGTCGAGCAGTGCCTGCACGACGTGCGATCCGATGTAGCCCGCGCCTCCGGTAACCAACCAACTCATGCGATGAAGATAGCGGGGTGCACTGGGCGGTTAGGTTTGCGGGGTGAGGTTCCTGCACGGTGACGGCGACCCGACGACTCCCGAAGGCCTGCGCGCCATCTACGCGCCGCCCCGCCTGCCGTGGTTGCGGGCCAACATGGTCAGCTCCCTGGACGGTGCGGCGACCGGCTCCGACGGCCGCTCCGGCACGGTCAACAACGCCGTCGACGTCGACGTCTTCCACGTCCTGCGCGATCTCGCCGACGCCGTTCTGGTCGGCGCAGGGACCGCCATCGCAGAGACGTACAAGGCCAAGGGCGCGCCGATCGTCGTCGTCTCCCGCCGCGGCCGGATCCCCGACGATCTCCGCGGCTGCGAGCCCGGCGCGGTGCGGCTCGCAACGGTGGCCGAGGCGCCAGGCCTGGACGCCGCGCGCGACGCGATCGGCGAGGATAACGTCTACGTCACCGGCACCTCCGAGGTCGACCTCCCGACGCTCGTCGACCGGCTGCACGAGGAGGGCCTGCGGCACCTGCTCTGCGAGGGCGGGCCGACCCTCCTCGGCTCGCTGCTCGAGGCCAGCTTGGTCGACGAGCTCTGCCACACGATCACGCCCAAGCTCCTCGCCGGCGACGGTCGGCGGATCGTGACCGGGCCGCCCGCCGACGTACCGGTGTCGTTGGGGTCCCTCATCGAGCACGACGGCACGTTGCTCGGACGTTGGCTCGTAAACGCATGACGTTCACGGTCAGTTTCCGGTAACGAAATCTTGAGACCGAGAGTTTTACTCTTGACGGGGTCCGACCCAGCCGCTTGACTCACCGATCGTGCCAGGTATGACGGCCGTCACGACCAAGCGACCACGTCAGGCACTCTCGGGAAGACGCTTACGGGAGTGGCTGATCTTTGTCGCGTTCGTTGCGCCCAACGTCGCTCTGATCGCGGTCTTCACCTACCGACCGCTCTTCCAGAACATCTACTACTCCACGCTCAACTGGACGCTGGGCTCGAAGTTCGCGACCCCGGTCGGGCTGGGCAACTACCGCGACTTCTTCACCTCCGGCGAGGCGAGCAAGGTGCTCACCACGACGGCGATCTTCACGGTCGCGACCGTCGGTCTCACCCTCGCCCTGGGCCTGGGTGTCGCGCTGGCGCTCAACCGCAAGCTGCCGGGCGCCGGCTTCGCGCAGGCCACGGTCTTCGCGCCGTACATCCTGTCCGGCTACGGCGTCGGGCTCGCCTGGCTCTACATCTTCGACCCCAACATCGGCGCGCTCTCGGCGATCCTGCGGGACATCGGCCTGAACAGCCCGGAGTGGATCAACTCGCCTCCGTGGACGCTGACGATGGTGATCATCGTCTACGTCTGGAAGAACCTCGGCTACGCCGCGGTCATCTACCTCGCCGGCCTGCAGGCGGTGCCGGGCGACGTGCTGGAGGCGGCCGATCTCGACGGCGCCGGCCCGGTGAGACGGTTCTTCACGGTGACCCTGCCGCTGCTCTCGCCGACCACGTTCTTCCTGCTGGTCACCACGATCCTCAACAGCCTGCAGGCCTTCGACCTGCTGATCGCGATGGACAAGCTCGGTCGCGGCGCCCGCACCCTGATCTTCGACGCCTACCTGACCGGCTTCAAGGAGCAGAGCCAGGCGGGCTACTCCGCGATGCTGTCCACGGTGCTCTTCGCGATCCTCGTGGTGATCACGCTCGTCCAGCTGATCGTCGTGGAGAGGCGGGTCCACTACCGATGAGCACGACTGCTCCCTCCCGCAAGGTGCGGCTGAAGCGAAGCCCGAAGCAATCCAGATCGCTGACGCCGCTGACCGTACGCGACTACCTGGTGCTGCTGCTCGCCGTGCTCGTCGTCGTGCTGCCGCTCGGCTACATGTTCCTGGCCTCGTTCAAGGGCCCAGGCGACCTGGCGACCACCGACCTGGTCGTCTTCCCCGAGGTCTGGCAGCCGGAGAACTACTCCGAGGCCGCGCAGAAGGTCCCCTTCGGGCGGCTCTTCCTCAACTCCACCATCGTCACGGTCGTCGGCTCCGGGCTGAAGGTGCTGCTGGCGATCCTGACGGCGTACGGCCTGGTCTTCTGCGAGTTCCCCGGCAGGAAGTACATCTTCTGGGGCGTGCTCGCCACGATGATGGTGCCGCCGCAGGTCACCGCGCTGCCCAACTACGTCTTCATCAGCAGCCTCGGCGGCGAGAACACCTACTGGGGCCTCATCCTGCCGGGCCTCGGCACCGGCTTCGGTACGTTCCTGCTGCGCCAGGCCTTCATGCAGCTGCCCTACGAGGTGATCGAGGCGGCCCACCTCGACGGCGCCGGCCACTGGCGGAGGCTGTGGCACTGCGTGGTGCCGATGTCGCTGCCGTCGATCGCGACCGTGGCCCTGGTGAACGTGGTCTACGAGTGGAACGACTACCTGTGGCCGCTGATCATCATCACCGATCCCGAGATGATGACGCTGCCGCGCGGTCTGACGCTGCTGCAGAACAGCGAGTCCGCGGCCAGCTCGTTCGGCGTCCTGATGGCCGGCACCGTGATGGTGCTGCTGCCGATCCTCGTCGTCTTCGCGTTCCTGCAGCGGCACATCGTCAACGGCTTCACCCAAGGCGGCGTCAAAGGCTGACGACTCGCCACAACAGGGAAGGGATGCACCATGAACACCTCGTCCAACCTGCATCGCTCGGGTCTGATCCTGGACCGGCGACGTTTCCTCGGCCTCAGCGCCCTGGGCATCTCCGCGGCGGCGCTCTCCGCCTGCGGCGGCGGCCCGTCGACCAGCGGTGGTGGCGGCGGCGCCAGCGCCGTCGAGCAGATCGACTTCAGCGGCGTGAAGCCGGCCAAGGAGATCACCTTCTGGACCTCCAACCCCGGTGACTCGATCAAGGTCAGCACCGAGATCGTCAACGCCTTCAACGCCTCCCAGTCCGACATCACCGTCAAGCTCGTCACGGCCGGGGCCGACTACGAGGAGATCGCGCAGAAGTTCCAGACCGCGCAGACCGGCGGCGACCTGCCCGACATCATCAACCTGTCGGACGTGTGGTGGTTCCGCTACAAGATGAACGACCAGATCATCCCGCTCGACTCCCTCTTCGAGGCACTCGAGTTCGACACCGACGACTATGTCGACTCGCTGCTCGGTGACTACCTCTACGACGACGCCCACTGGGCGGTTCCGTGGGCCCGCTCGACGCCCCTCTTCTACTACAACAAGGATCACTGGAAGAAGGCCGGACTGTCCGACCAGGGCCCGCAGACCTGGGAGGAGTTCGGCGAGTGGAAGAACAAGCTCGCCGCGTCCAGCGGCGCGAAGTTCGCCTTCCAGTTTCCGGCCCTGGCGGGCTACGCCGGCTGGACCCTGCAGAACAACCTGTGGGGCTGGGGCGGCGGCTGGTCGAAGGAGGAGTCCTTCGACATCACCTGCGACTCGGCCGCGTCGGTCGAGGCGCTCTCCTTCCTCAAGGACTGGGTCTACAAGGACAAGGTCGCCGGGGTGGCCGGTGTCGACCAGATCCAGGACTTCGCGGCGGGCGTCGCCAGCGCCACCGTGGGCTCGACCGGTGACCTGATCAACGCGATCACCTCGGCGAAGTTCGACGTCGGCGTCGCGCCGTTGCCCGCCGGGCCGGCGGAGGCGGAGCGGATCTGCCCGACCGGCGGCTCGGGTGTCGGCATCCCGAAGGACATCAGTCCCGAGCGGCAGCTCGCGGCCGGCACCTTCATCAAGTTCCTCACCGAGCCCGAGCAGGCGATCAAGTTCTCGGAGGCAACCGGCTACGTGCCGATCCGCAAGTCCGCCGACCCGGCCGCGATCCTGAAGAAGACCCCGCAAGCCCAGGTAGCGATCGACCAGCTCCCCAACACCCGCTCGCAGGACTACGCCCGTGTCTTCCTGCCCGGTGGCGACCTGGAGATGGCCAACCACATGGCCTCGATCCTCACCGAGAACAAGGACGTCCAGACCGAGATGGACAGCCTGAAGACGGCGCTGGAGAAGATCTATACCGACCAGGTGAAGCCGCACATCTGATGAGCACCGCGTAGGGCACCCCGCGGGGTGCCCTACGCTCGGTCCTCGTGAGCGAGGACTTGGTAGTGGAGCGGCGCACGGGCGTCGTACAGGTGACCTTCAACCGGCCGCAGAAGCACAACGCCTTCACCGCGGAGATGTACGGCGCGCTGCACGAGCTGTGCGACGAGCTGGCCACCGACGAGTCGGTGAAGGTGCTGGTGCTGACCGGCACCGGCGGCCGGGCGTTCGCCGCCGGCAACGAGATCTCCGACTTCCTCTCCCGCGACGCGGTGGACTACGAGGACTGGATCCGCGCGCTGCTCGAGAAGCTGTTCGCGCTCCCGCAGGTCACCATCGCGGCGGTCGACGGGGTCTGTGTCGGCGGCGGGCTCGCGGTCGCGACCCACTGCGACCTGCGGGTCGCGACGCCGCACTCGCGCTTCGGCTACCCGATCGCGAAGACGCTCGGCAACGCGCTCGCGGCCTCCATCGTCTACCGTGCGGCCGCCGTCTTCGGCGAGCCGGTCGTGCGCGAGATGCTGCTCGCGGCGCGGCTGGTCGGCGCCGACCGGGCCTATGCCACCGGCGCGCTGACCGCTGTCACCGACTCGCTGGCCGACGAGGTCGACGCGCTGGTCGAGGGCATCCTGCCGCTCTCCGGCGTCACGGTCCGGGCCACCAAGAGCCAGCTCGCCGCGTACGCCGCCCGGGCGGAGGCCTCGCCCGAGGGTGATGAGGACCTGCTGCGCGAGGTCTACACCGGCGCCGATTTCAAGGAGGGCGTACGCGCGTTCCTGGCCAAGGAGAAGCCCGCCTTCCGCTAGACCCGTAAGTCCGTTGACGGGTGCGCCCGGCGGGCCGACCATGTCGTATGTCCACCGAGCAGAAGACGTACGTCAACAGCGACCTGTTCCGAGGCGCGCTGATCCGGCAGAGCGATGTCAGCGACCTGGAGATCCGGGACTGCTGGTTCGAGGAGCGACTGAAGATCGTCGACTGCTACGGCCGCGACGTCTATCTCGCCGGGGCCTTCAAGCGGATCGTGGTCAACGACGTCGACGTGACGGCGTACGTCGAGGCCGAGCTCGACCGGGCCGAGCCCAACCGGGTGCTGGCCCGTGAGGCGAGGAGCGCCGACGAGATCCGTGCGGCCTGGGCGGCCATCGAGGAGACCTGGACAGCCACGTTCGAGCGCGTCCGGGCGCTGCCGGAGGAGCTGCTCCATCAGCGGGTCGACGACGAGTGGTCGTTCATCGAGACCCAGCGCCATCTGCTCTATGCCAGCGACAAGTGGCTCGGCAACCCGGTCCTCGAGGAGGACGAGCCCTACCACCCGCTCGGCTATGGGCCCGCGGGGGCGGACGAGACCGGCACCGGACTCACCGTCGACGCCGACCCGTCGCTGGAGCAGATCCTGGAGCCCCGCCTCGCCAGGATGGGCACGATGCGCGCGTTCGTCTCGGAGGTCACCGACGCAGACCTCGACCGGCTCTGCACCCGCAAGCCGATCGGCAACGACCCCGACGCCGACTACGACGTACGCCGATGCCTCAAGGTTGTGCTGGCCGAAGAGGCCGAGCACCACCGCTATGCCGTACGTGACCTGGCCGTTCTGACCTCGCGCGACTGAGCGTCCGCCCGGTCATCAGTCCCGGCTGCCGCGCTGCGGGTGGCAAGTCGGCCCGCGGTGTGCGTAGGGTCGAACCGTGATCGCCGAAGCGCTTGCGTTCGCCACCGAGGAGCCCGCGGGGCTCCTGCCGGCGCGCCAGCAGATGGCCTTCTCGCTCGGCTGGCACATCATCCTGGCCTGCTTCGGCGTCGCCTTCCCGAGCATGATCTTCGTCGTCCACCTCCTCGGCCTTCGTGGCAACGAGGTGGCGCTCGTCCTGGCGAAACGGTGGGCGAAGGTCTCCGCGGTGCTCTTCGCGATCGGCGCGGTCTCGGGCACGGTGCTCAGCTTCGAGATGGGCCTGCTCTGGCCAGGGCTGATGGGCAAGTTCGGCGACGTCCTCGGGCTGCCGTTCGCGTTCGAGGGGCTCTCGTTCTTCACCGAAGCGATCTTCCTGGGCCTGTATCTGTACGGCTGGGGACGGATGTCGCCCCGCCTGCACCTGCTCTGCCTGGTGCCGATGGCGGCGGCAGGGATCTTCGGCACCTTCTGCGTGATCTCTGTCAACGCCTGGATGAACATGCCCACCGGCTTCCGCATCAACGCCAGCGGAGAGGTGGTGGACGTCGAGCCCTGGAAGGCGATGTTCAACGAGGGCGCACTGCTGCAGTTCCTGCACATGTGGCTGGCGGCTTTCATGGTGGCGGGTTTCGTGGTCGCCGCGGTCTACGCCGCCGGCGTCCTCCGCGGCCGGCGCGACCGCCATCACCGGCTCGGCTTCACGGTGCCGTTCGCCTTCGCCTCGGTCGCGGCCGTCCTCCAGCCTGTCGTCGGTCACGTCCTCGGCATCCGACTCGGCGAGACACAGCCGGCGAAGCTGGCTGCCTTCGAGCTCGCCGACACCACCGAGCAACCGGCGCCGCTGCGTCTGGGCGGGCTGATGATCGACGGCGAGCCGCGCTACTTCATCGAGATTCCCAACTGGGGCTCCTTCATCGCCCGCGGCAGCTTCGACCTGCCGGTGCGCGGACTCGACACCTTCCCTGCCTCCGACGTCCCGCCGGTCAACATCACCCATCTCGCGTTCCAGACGATGATCGGCATCGGGAGCCTGATGATGCTGGCCGCCATCGTCTACTGGCTGCTTCGCTGGCGTGGTCGGGACCTGTTGGAGAGCCGCTGGTTCTGCTGGTTCGCGGTCGTCGCCGGACCGCTTGCCGTCGTCGCGCTCGAGGCCGGTTGGGTCGCTACCGAGGTCGGCCGCCAGCCGTGGGTCGTCTACGACGTCATGCGCACCGTGGACGCGGCCGGGGACAACCCGGGCCTGTGGTGGGTCTTCGGCACGATGGTGGTCGTCTACACGCTCCTGACGATCGGCGCCGTCCTGGTGCTCCGCTCGATGGCGCGGCGATGGCGTGAGGGCGGCGAGGACCTGCCGAGCCCGTACGGCCCGGCGGCGATCTCTGCGGACAGCCGGTCATGAGCCTGGAGGTGGCGGTCGCGGCGGCGCTGTTCGTCGGGGTCCTGGCGTACGCGCTGTTCGGCGGAGCCGACTTCGGCTCGGGCTTCTTCGACCTCACGGCCGGTGGGGCGCGACGGGGCGCGGAGCTTCGAACGCTGGTCGACCACAGCATCGGCCCGGTGTGGGAGGTCAACCACGTCTGGCTGATCTACTGCCTGGTGGTGTGGTGGACCGCGTTCCCGGAGTCGTTCGCGGCGGTGATGACGACGTTGATCGTGCCGTTGCTGCTGGCTCTGCTTGGGATCGTGCTCCGTGGTGCCTCGTTCGCGTTCCGGAAGTACTCCGCGACGCTGTCGCAGGCCCGTGCCTTCGGTGCCGTCTTCGCGGTCTCGTCGATCATCACGCCGTTCTTCCTGGGGACCGTTGCGGGCGCGATCGCCTCCGGCAGGGTTCCCGCTGAGGGGTACGGCGACCGCTGGTCGTCGTGGGTGAACCCCACCTCGGTCTTCGGAGGGATCATCGCCGTCGGCACCTGTGCCTTCCTTGCCGGTGTGTTCCTCTGCGCTGATGCCGTACGTGCCGGGAAGCCCTCTCTGGCATCGACCCTCCGGGTCCGGACGCTCGGGGTGGGTCTGGTCACCGGACTGATCGTCTTCATCGCGCTGATCCCGATCCAGAGGGATGCGCCGACGTTGGCCGAGGGGTTGGAGACCCGGGCCGCGCCACTGATCGTCTGCTCGTTCCTGGCCGGCGTCACCACCTTGTGGCTGCTCCGGAAGAGCCGCTTCGCGATCGCTCGGCTGCCCGCACTGATCGCGGTGGCCACCGTGATCTCCGGCTGGGGCGTCGGCCAGTATCCGTGGCTCTTGGTCGACGAGGTTCTTCTCGCCGATGCGGGCGGCGCCGATGCGACCTTGAGGGCGCTCCTGGTGGCCGTCGCGATCGCGGGGATCGTGGTCGGACCTCCGCTGGTCCTGCTGTTCCGGCTCACTCAGACCGAGCGGTGGAGCAGGTGAGCCTCCCCGAGGATATTCAGGCGCCGTACGCGTCGGCCGACCCTACGATGTCGCCGTGACCGTCTTCGGCTGGATCGTGCTGACTCTGGTGTTCGTCGACGAACTGCTGGCAATGGCGGCCTTCGGGGTGTGGGGCTGGCAGCACGAGCCGCGGTGGCTGCTGGTCTGGTTGCTGCCGGCGGTGGCCATGTTCGTCTGGTGGCTGTTCGCCTCGCCCAAGGCGGCTCGTGGCGGGCCCGTGATCCGGCCGGTGGCGAAGGTGATCGTCTTCGGGCTCGCCTCGCTGGCGCTCCTGGACGCCGGGCAGCCGGGATGGGCGCTCGCTCTGCTGATCTTCTCGGTCGTCGTCAACGGCCTGGCTCAGGTGCCGGCGATCAGCCGGCTGCCCAACGATGTGCCTCGACCAGGCTCGGCCCGTACCAGGTGATCAGCCGGCCGCTGACCAGCTCGGTCGGCGTCCGCGCGAAGGCCTCCGGGCCGTCCTCGGCGGTGAAGACGTACGGCTCGTCGGGCAGCAGCACGACGTCGGCCCCGGCGCCGTCGATCTCGGCCAGATCGACGTGCGGATAGCGGTCCGCGTGCTCGCCGAAGGCGTTCTCCCAGCCCAACCGTCGCAGCAGGTCTCCGGTGAAGGTCCGTGAGCCGACCACCATCCACGGGTCGCGCCAGATCGGCACCGCGACCCGGCGAGTGACCCGGGGGAGCGGCCCGCACCAGAGCCGGCGGGCCTCCGCCAGCCAGTCCGGGCGGTCCCAGCCGATGCCGTCGAGAAGGTTCTCCATGGATGCGATCGCCTGGGGGACCGTCTCGATGTCCGTGACCCAGACCCGGACGCCCCGCTCCCGAAGCCGGCGTACGTCCAGCTCCCGGTTCTCCTCCTTGTTGGCCACCACGACGTCCGGCGCCAGCGCCGCGATCGCGGCCAGATCCGGGTTCTTGGTGCCGCGCACGCGCGGCACGTCGAGGTCCGCCGGATGCGTACACCAGTCCGTCGCCCCGACGACCCGGTCCGCCGCGACCGAGACGAGCGCCTCGGTCAGCGACGGAACCAGCGACACCACCCGGGTTGCCGGGCGTGCGCCGTCGTATGGGGCTCCCAGGTCGTCGACCACTGTCGTTGCTGTCACACTTGCTCCGATCTCGACACGGCGGTCACGTCCGGTCGCAAGCTCCCGGACGTGCGCCTGCTCGATCTCTTCGCCGACGCGACTGCCCTCCTTCGTCGGGCAGTCGCTGGCTCAGACGTTGCGGCGGTACTGTCCCCCGACCTCGAAGAACGCCTCGGTGACCTGGCCCAGCGAGCAGACGCGAGCCGCGTCCATGAGCGCGGCGAAGACGTTCTCGTCGGAGGTGGCGGCCTGCTTGAGGCGTACGATCGCGGCTTCCGCCTCGGCCGAGTGGGCGGCCTGGAAGGCGTGGACGCGGTCGAGCTGGGACTTCTTCTCGGTCTCGGTCGCACGGGCGAGCTCGACGGGGCCGGCGGGGGCGCCGTTGGTGTCGCGTACGAACGTGTTGACGCCGACGATCGGCAGGGTGCCGTCGTGCTTGCGGTGCTCGTAGAGCATCGACTCGTCCTGGATCTTGCCGCGCTGGTAGCCGGTCTCCATCGCGCCGAGTACGCCGCCGCGCTCGGAGATCCGGTCGAACTCCTTCAGTACGGCCTCCTCGACGAGGTCGGTGAGCTCGTCGATGATGAAGGAGCCCTGGAGCGGGTTCTCGTTGAACGCCAGGCCCCACTCGCGGTTGATGATCAACTGGATCGCCAGAGCGCGCCGCACCGACTCCTCGGACGGGGTGGTCACGGCCTCGTCGAAGGCGTTGGTGTGCAGCGACTGGGCGTTGTCGTAGATCGCGATGAGCGCCTGCAGCGTGGTGCGGATGTCGTTGAAGTCCATCTCCTGCGCGTGCAGGGACCGGCCCGAGGTCTGGATGTGGTACTTCAGCTTCTGCGCGCGCTCCGAGGCGCCGTAGCGCTCCCGCATCGCGATCGCCCAGATGCGGCGGGCGACGCGGCCGATGACCGAGTACTCCGGGTCCATCCCGTTGGAGAAGAAGAAGGACAGGTTGGGCGCGAAGTCGTCGATGTCCATGCCGCGGGCCAGGTAGGACTCCACGTAGGTGAAGCCGTTGGCGAGCGTGAAGGCGAGCTGGGAGATGGGGTTCGCCCCGGCCTCGGCGATGTGATAGCCGGAGATGCTCACCGAGTAGAAGTTGCGCACCCCGTTCTCGATGAACCACTCCTGGATGTCGGCCATGCAGCGCAGCGAGAACTCCGTGGAGAACAGGCAGGTGTTCTGGCCCTGGTCCTCCTTGAGGATGTCGGCCTGCACCGTGCCGCGGACCGTCTGCAGCGCCTTCGCCGGGTCGATCCCGCGCTCGCGCGCCTGGTCGATCACGGTGTTGAGGAAGAAGGCGAGGATCGTCGGCGCCGGGCCGTTGATCGTCATCGACACCGAGGTCGTCGGGGCGAGCAGGTCGAAGCCGTCGTAGAGCGCCTTCATGTCGTCCAGCGTCGCCACCGAGACGCCGGAGGTGCCGACCTTGCCGTAGATGTCGGGGCGTACGTCGGGGTCACGGCCGTAGAGCGTGACCGAGTCGAACGCGGTCGAGAGCCGGGTTGCCGGCTGGCCCTCGGAGAGCAGCTTGAAGCGGCGGTTGGTGCGGAACGGGTCGCCCTCGCCGGCGAACATGCGCGCCGGGTCCTCGTTGGCCCGCTTGTAGGGGAAGACGCCCGCGGTGTACGGGAAGAACCCGGGCAGGTTCTCGTTGCGCAGGAACCGGGTGAGCTCGCCGCGGTCGGTGTAGCGCGGGGTCGCCACCCGCGGGATGTGGTTGCCGGCCAGCGACGTGCGGCCGCTCTCGTCGGCGGCGTACGTCTCCTTGGTCTCTTCCCACGTGGAGAGCTGTTTCCGCAGGTCGTCGGGGATCTCGCTGGCGGGGGCCTCGAGCTCGGGGTGGTCCGCGGCCACGATCTCGTACGCCTGCTCCTTCCGCGCCGCGGCGACGAGCTCCACGGTGCGGGCGTGGTAGTCGCGTACGTCGCCCGCGATGTCGGCCAGGTAGCGCACCCGCCTCTCGGGGATGATCGGGTGGATGCCCGTCGAGTGGCGGGTCGAGACCCGGGGAAGGACGCCCTCGCCGATGGCGAGCCCCGCCTCGGCGAGGAGTCCGCGCAGGTGCTGGTAGAGCGCGGTGACGCCGTCGTCGTCGAAGGCCGCGGCCGAGGTGCCGAAGACAGGCATGTCGTCGGGGGAGGAGGTGAATGCCTCCCGGTTGCGGACGAGCTGGCGGGACACGTCGCGCAGCGCGTCCTCGGCCCCGCGCCGCTCGAACTTGTTGATCGCCACGACGTCGGCGAAGTCGAGCATGTCGATCTTCTCCAGCTGCGACGCGGCGCCGAACTCGGGCGTCATCACGTAGAGCGAGACGTCGACGAAGTCGCTGATCCCGGTGTCGCCCTGCCCGATACCGGGCGTCTCGACGATGACCAGATCGACGGCGGCCTTCATCACTGCGAGCACGTCGGCGAAGTGCTCGGGCACCTCGTGACCGCCGCGCGTGGCCAGGGAGCGGTAGTAGGTCGTCGAGCCGCCGTCGGTGATGGCGGCGAGGGAGTTCATCCGGATCCGGTCGCCCAGCAGCGCACCGCCACCGCGCCGTCGGCTCGGGTCGATGGCGAGCACGCCGATGCGGATCTTGTCCTCCTGGTCGACCCGCAGCCGCCGGACCAGCTCGTCGGTGAGCGACGACTTGCCGGAGCCGCCGGTGCCGGTGATGCCCAGGACGACCGCCCGGCTGGCCTCGCGCAGCGGATCCGCGATCTCCGCAGGCAGTCGCCCCTGCTCGGCTGCGGTGATGGATCGCGAGAGGGAGAGGGGGCAGCCGGCGAGCACGTCCTCGGCCGCGAACTCGAAGGTGGGCCACAGGTCGCGGTCGATGTCGCGCACGACCGAGTTGATCATCCCCGGGAGCCCGAGCCGCTGGCCGTCCTCGGGGGAGAAGATCTTGACGCCGGAGTTGGCCAGTCGCTCGATCTCGTAGGGAACGATCACGCCGCCGCCCCCGCCCACGACCTTGATGTGGCCGGCGCCGCGCTCCTTGAGCGCGGTGACCAGATACTCGAAGAACTCGACGTGACCGCCCTGGTAGGAGGAGACCGCCACGCAGTGGGCGTCCTCCTGGACGGCGGCGTCGGCGATCTCGGTCACCGAGCGGTTGTGGCCGAGGTGGATCACCTCGCATCCCTGGGCCTGGAAGATCCGGCGCATGATGTTGATCGCCGCGTCGTGACCGTCGAACAGGCTGCTCGCGGTCACGATCCGTACGTGGTTCTGGGGGATGTGGAGGTCAGACATGGGCGGTGCTCCCAGGAAATAGTTGGACGTCCAAGTAATTCCAGCATAGGTCGTCCCTGGCGTACTTGCCAGTACGCGACGTCGGCGTCTCAGCCGACGGCGTCGCCCGACGCCGCGCGGAGCGTCGTGAGCAGCGCGGTCAGACCGGGTACGTCATCGATCCCCGGCTTCTCGAAGACCTCGCTGTTCAGCGAGATCGTGGCCGCCTCGACCACCTCACGCCCGGCATCGGAGATGGCGGCGAGGACGACGCGCCCGTCGTCGGCGGAGCGGCTGCGGCGTACGAAGCCCTGCTTCTCCAGGCGAGCGACGGCGCTGGTCACCGAGGCGGGGTGGACCTGGAGGCGGGAGCCGAGCTTGGCCATCGGGAGCTGGCCGTCCTGGGTGAAGGAGAGGAGGCGGAGCACCTCGTAGCGGGCGAAGGAGAGGTCGTGGGGCCGCAGCGCGGCGTCGACGCGCTCCATCACGAGCTGGTGCACGCGCACGAGCGAGGTCACCAGCGCCATCCCGTCGGCGGCATCGGCCCAGCCGTGCGCTATCCACTGCCGTTTCGCCTCGCCGATCGGATCCATGCGGGCCAGCATCACACAGATGGCTTTACTAACTGATTACGACGGCGCGCCGAAGGTCCCGAGCAGGTTGAGAATCACCGCGAGGCCGATGACGGTCGCGATCACCGATAGCGTCACGACCAGGCCGACGGCGACGGAGAAGCCCGCCCCTTCGTGCCGCGCGCCGCGCTGCTGCAGCGCGTAGAGCCGGGCGACGCTGGTGATCAGCGTGCGCCCCTCCTCGGCGTCGAAACGGTACTGGTCCGTGTCGGGGACCGCCTCGGGGTCGTGCACGGTCCACACGCCCTGGTCGGTCTGCTCGTCATCGGCCTCGATGCGGCGTACGCCGGTCCTCTGCGTGTGCGGCACGTCGCCGAACCAGACGAGGCTGCGGGTGTCCTCGATGATCGCGTACGAGCTCCGGGTCGGCATCGAGACGTGGTAGGTGAAGACCCAGTGCAGCTTGGCGGCCAGCAGCGTGGAGTGCCAGCGTTCGTCGGCCAGGTCGAGCTCCACGTCGAAACCGCGCGCCGTCTCGGTCGCCTTGTAGGGAGTTCCGTCGCACACGCGCGCGACATGTTCGAAGAAGGGCCTCGCATGAGGGGACACGACTCAACAGGCTATCTGCTCAGAGGACTCTGTGGGCTCACTCCGTGGCGTTGGGCGGCACGTCGATCTGGAAGTGGACCCGGCCGCCGTCGACGTCGTCGACGGTGATGATCGCGTCGTACTTCTCGCCCTCGGAGGTGAGGACGCAGGTCATCTCCGTGCCGACCTTGCCCTCGAGATCACCGGGGCAGTCGAGCCCCTCGGGGGTGACGCCGATGGCGTTGGTGAGCTGCTCGGTCGCGATCCGCTCGACCGTCTTCTCCTGCACGTAGTCCTTGTCCGAGCCGCCGCAGGCCGTCAGGGACAGGCCCAGGAACAGGCACAGCGGCAGCACGAGCAGTGCCGCGCCGGTCTTGGCGCCCGAGAAGGCGCGAGTGCGTGTCATGCGCACAGACTAGGGGTAGGCAGAGATCAGGCAGACGTACGCCGCACCAGCACGCGCCCGACGACGCCACAGGCCGCCGACCCCGAGGGGCCGGCGGCCGGGCGGCGGAGCGGTCAGCCCACCGGAGTGAAGTCGCGCGCCCCGATGAACGTGGGCCGCGGCCTCGGGGCCGAGAACGGCTCGACCGCGGTGTTCTCCACGCTGTTGAACACCAGGAAGACGTTCGAGCGCGGGTAGGGCGTGATGTTGCCGTTGGAGCCGTGCATGCAGTTGCAGTCGAACATGACCGCGCTGCCGGCAGCCCCGGCGAGCACGTCGATCCCGTAGGTGTCCGCCATCTTCGTGATCGTCTCCTGGTCCGGGGTGCCCGCGCCCTGCATCACCAGCGAGGACTTGTAGTTGTCCTCAGGGGTGGCGCCACCGCACGAGACGTACGTCCGGTGCGTGCCGGGCATGATCATCAGCGGCCCGTTGAAGGAGTGGTTGTCGGTCAGCGAGATGGAGATGCTGGCGGTCCGCATCCGGGGCAGGCCGTCCTCGGCGTGCCAGGTCTCGAAGTCGGAGTGCCAGTAGAAGTCACCGCCGCCGAAGCCGGGTTTGAAGTTGATCCGGCTCTGGTGGATGTAGACGTCCGAGCCCAGGACCTGCCGGGCCCGGCCGACCACGCGCGGGTCGGCCGCCAGCCGGGCGATGAGGTCGCTGGTCCTGTGCACCTCGAAGATCGAGCGCACCTCCTGCGAGGCGGGTTCGATGATGGTGCGCTCGTCGGCCCGGGTCTCGGGGTCGTTGCTGAGCCGGTGCAGCTCGGCGCGCAGCTCCGTGACCTCCTCGGGCGTGATCAGGTCGGGGACGGTCAGGTAGCCGCGCTCGTCGTAGGAGTCGAGCGTCTGCTGGTCCATCGGCCCGTCGGTAGCGGTGCCCCAGACGACCTTGTCCTGGCGGGGGAGCGTGCTGAAGCCCTCCTCGAGACGGGTGGGGTACACGTCGTCGACGTGTTCGATTGCAGCGGTCATGCAGTTACCTCCTCGGTCAGGAGCGGGTAGACGCCGTTGTCGTCGTGCACCTCGCGACCGGTGACCGGCGGGTTGAAGGTGCAGATCAGACGCAGGTCGGTTGTGGCGGTGACGGTGTGCTTGTCGTGCTTGTCGAGCAGGTAGCACATCCCGTCGCGGATCTCGTACGTCTCGCCGGTCTCGCGGTCGAGGAGCTCGCCCTCACCGCCGACGCAGTAGACGCACTCGATGTGGTTGGCGTACCAGAACTCGTTCGTCGTCCCGGCGGGGATGTTGGTCTCGTGGAAGGAGAAGCCGACGCCCTCGCGGGCCAGCACGATCCGGCGGCTTCGCCAGGTGCCGTGCTCGGACTCGACGCGTACGTCTCGGTCGGTCTCGTCGAGGTCTTCCAGATAGGTGACGCGCATGTTCTCTCTCGTTTCAGCTGTCGGGGGAGGTCAGGCCAGGACACCGTCACCGAGGACGGACGCGGTGGCCTCCTCGAGGACGGCGAGACCGCGGGCGAGCTCCTCGGAGGCGATGGTCAGCGGCGGCATCGTCTTGAGCACCTCGTCCTCGGGGCCGGAGGTCTCGACCAGCAGGCCCCGCTCGTACGCCGCCGCCGCGATCTTCCCGGCCGCGCTGGCATCCGGGAAGGCGATGCCGGTCAGGAGGCCGCGACCGCGGACGGCCGCACCCTCGTACCGCTCGGCGATCTTCGTCAGCCCCGCGTGCAGGTCGGCGGCCTTCGCCTGGACCTCCTTCTGGAAGGAGTCATCGGCCCAGTACCTCTCCAGCGCCGCCCGGCCGGTGACGAAGGCGAGGTTGTGACCGCGGAAGGTGCCGTTGTGCTCACCGGGCTCGAACTGGTCCAGCTCGGGGCGGATCAGGGTCAGCGCCATCGGCAGGCCGAAGCCGGAGATCGACTTCGACAGACAGACGATGTCGGGGGAGAACCCGGCCTCCTCGAAGCTGAAGAAGGTGCCGGTACGCCCGCAGCCTGCCTGCACGTCGTCGACGATCAGGATGATGTCGTACTCGCGGCACAGGTCCGAGAGCGCCTTGAGCCACTCCAGGCGGGCGGCGTTGAGGCCGCCCTCGCCCTGGACGGACTCCACGATGATCGCGGCCGGCTTGTCGACGCCGGAGCCGCTGTCCTGGAGCACCCGCTCCAGCCACATGAAGTCGTCGACGGCACCGTTGAAGTAGTCGTCGTACGGGATCTTCGAGCTGTTGGTCAGCGGGATGCCCGCGCCCTTGCGTTTCATCGAGTTGCCGGTCACGGCCAGCGAACCGAGTGTCATCCCGTGGAACGCGTTGGTGAACGACAGCACGTGCTGGCGTCCGGTCACCTTGCGGGCCAGCTTGAGAGCTGCCTCGACGGAGTTGGTCCCGGTCGGACCGGGAAACATCACCTTGTAGTCGAGGTCGCGCGGCTCGAGGATCAGGTCCGAGAAGGCCTGCAGGAAGTCCCGCTTCGCGCTGGTGTGCATGTCCAGCGAGTGCAGGATGCGGCCCTCGCGCAGGTAGTCGAGCAGCGGGTCCAGCAGCGCGGGGTTGTTGTGCCCGTAGTTGAGCGCGCCGGCGCCGGCGAAGAAGTCCAGGAACTCACGCCCGTCCTCGCTGGTGACGGTGGAGCCCTGGGAGTGGGTCATCACGGCGGGCCAGCTGCGGCAGTAGCTGCGGACCTGCGACTCCAGGGAGTCGAAGATCGCGGTGGCGGGTTCGGTGGTCGTCGTCATGGACATGAAACCTCCGTGTGTCGTCGATCCCGGTACGCGGGCGCACAACGCCCGGCGTACCGGGGTGCGGTTCGGTCGGATCGTGCGGACAGATCGTGCGGACGGATCGTTCGGTCAGAACGGGCCGATGCGGAACAGCAGCTCCGTGTCGTGCCCGTCGGGGAACATCGCGGCCTCGAAGAGCGGAGTGCGCTCGATCGGGGCGTTGCGCGCGTTCGCGAACGAGGTGAACAGCGCGATCGAGGCGCTGTTGTCTGCGGTGATGGTCGTCTCCAGATGGCGTACGCCCTGGTCGTCGGCCAAGCGGTCGACGAGACCGTCGAGCATGCGGCGGGCCAGACCCTGGCCGCGGTGCCGTTCGTCGACGGCGACTTGCCAGATCATCAGGGTCTCCGGCTGGTCCGGACGCCGGTAGCCGGTGACGAATCCTCCTGGATCGTCATCGACGGTCGCGATGACCGAGGTCGCCGCGAAGTCGCGCGCCCACAGCAGGTAGGCGTACGAGGTGTTGACATCGAGTACCCGAGAATCCCGTGCCATCCGCCACAGATGCTGACCGTCCTCGAGGTCCGGTGAGCGGAAGTCGACTCGGGAAGCCGACTTCAGGCGGGGCACGCTGCCAGTCGAATTGCGATGTGGCATCGCGTCAGGACGCTAACAGCCTTGCGGCAGGCACGCCCGGATCGCGTCCGCACTCCGATATGCGGGCGGACGAGAGACGCGTCAGATCACGCAGACGTACGCCGCACCAGCTCGGGTGCGAAGACGACGCGCCGCGGGATGGTGGTGGTGCCGTCGAGCTGGGCGAGGAGGAGCCGGGCGGCCTCCTCGGCCATGTCGCCTATCGGGTTCTTGACCGTGGTGAGCGGGGGAGTGGTGCGCTCGGCGATGCCGAGGTCGTCATAGCCGACGACCGCGACGTCGTCGGGGACGCGGCGGCCGGCCCGGCCCAAGGTGCGGAGCGCGCCCGCGGCCATCAGGTCGGAGGCGACCATGAGGCCGTCGATGTCCGGATGGCTGCCCAGCAGGATCTCGCAGGCGGCCTCGCCGCCGTCCTCGGTGAAGTCGCCCTCGACGACCGCGTCGGCGGCGAGCCCGGCAGCGTCCAGGGCGGCCCGCCAGCCGGCGACCCGGTCGGCGCCCGCGCTCATGTCGGCGGGGCCGGTGATAGTGCCGATCCGGCGGCAGCCGCGGTCGATGAGCACCTGGGTGACCTCGCGGGCGCCGGCGAAGTTGTCGGTGTCGGCGTAGGAGACCCGGTGGGCGCCGGTCCACGGGCGGCCGACGAAGGCGGCCGGGAGGCCGAGGTCGGCGACGTGGTCGGCGAGCAGGTCGCTGCGGTGCGAGGAGACGACGATGGCGCCGTCGATGTGGCCACCGCGCAGGTAGCGCAGCATGCGGTCCTCCTCCTCGCCCGGACGCGCGATCAGGAGGACCACCTGCAGGTCGCGGGAGGAGAGGGCCCGGGTGACGATGCGCAGCGTACGGGCGAAGAACGGGTCGGCGAAGACCCGCTCGTCGGCCTCGGGGATGACCATGGCGACCGAGTCGGTACGCCGGGTCACCAGCGACCGCGCCGCCGGGTTGGGGGTGTAACCGAGGGTGGCGACGGCCTCGGCGACGGCCTCGGCGGCCTTCACGGAGACGCGCGAGCCGCCGTTGATCGCGCGCGACGCGGTCGCCCGGCTGACACCAGCCAGCCGGGCGACCTCGTCGAGGGTGGGCATGTTCACGCGCGCGCCGGCACCCGGTTGTTCGCCGCGACATCGGCGAACCACAGGCCGCTGTCCTTCGGCGTACGCACCTGGGTCTCGAAGTCCACGTGCACGATCCCGAACCGGTGCGCGTAGCCGTAGCTCCACTCGAAGTTGTCGAGCATGGACCAGGCGAAGTAGCCGCGTACGTCCGCACCCTGCTCCATCGCATCGAGGGTCGCGCGCAGGTGCGTGTCGATGTAGTCGAGGCGGGCGGTGTCGTGCACGGCGCCATCCTCCACCACATCATCGTAGTAGGCCCCGTTCTCGGTGATGTAGATGGGCGGGGCGCCGTACTCACCGCTGAGCCGGGTCAGCAGCCGGGTCAGCCAGACCGGGTCGATCTCCCAGTCACGGGCGGTCGTGGCGCGGCCCGTGCGCGGGGTGACGAACTCGGCACCGGGGTAGGGGTTTCCCCGCGGCAGGTCGGAGTGCACGAGCCGGCTGCCCAGCACCTGGTCGGGGTCGATCTCGAACGGCTCCGCCGCGATGGCGTTGCCGAAGTAGAAGTTGACCCCGAGCACGTCGAGCGGCGCGGAGATGACCTCCAGGTCGCCCTCGAGCACCCAGTCCTGCCACGGACGGCCCTGGAAGGTCAGGCCCTCGGTGTCCGCGGCCAGGTCGTCGGCGTACTTGCCCCGGAACAGCGGGTCGAGGAAGACCCGGTTGTGCAGACCGTCGATCCGCCGGGTCATGTCGACGTCCTCGGGACGGTCGGCGTCGTAGGGGTCGACGACCGTCGGGTTGAGGGTGATGCCGAGGGACTTGCCGTTCTCCGGCGTCGCGCCGCGGCTACGCAGCTCGTTGATCACGAGGCCGTGCCCGAGCATGAGGTGGTGGGCCGCGACGATGCCGGCCACGCCCTCCTGACGACCCGGCGCGTGCTGGCCACCGGAGTAGCCGAGGAACGCCGAGCACCACGGCTCGTTCAGCGTCGTCCAGTTGTCGACGCGGTCGGAGAGCGCGTCGTAGACGGTCGTGGAGTACTCCACGAACCGGTAGGCGGTGTCGCGGCTGGTCCAGCCACCCTGGTCCTCCAGCGCCTGCGGCAGGTCCCAGTGGTAGAGCGTGATCCACGGCGCGATCTCGGCCTCGAGCAGCTCGTCGACGAGGCGGCTGTAGAAGTCGAGCCCCGCCTGGTTGACCTTCCCGCCGTCGGGACGGATCCGCGGCCACGCCGTCGAGAACCGGTACGAAGCCAGGTTGAGGCGCTTCATCAGCGCGACGTCCTCGGGCACCCGGTGGTAGTGGTCGCAGGCCACCTCGCCGGTGTCGCCGTTGAGGATCGCCCCTGGCACCTTGGTGAAGGTGTCCCAGTTGCTGGGCGTACGTCCGTCCTCGTCGATGGCTCCCTCGATCTGGTAGGAAGCTGTCGCCGCACCCCAGAGGAAGTCCTGGGGAAACGTACGCTCGGCGCGGACTGGGTTTGTCGAGAGATTCATCCCTTGACGGCTCCTTGCATGATGCCGGACACCAGGTGGCGGCCGGTGGCGATGAACAACAGAAGTAGGGGCACGGTCGCGAGGATCGTTCCGGCCTGGACCAGCGCCATGTCGGCGTGCCCCTGTCCGGGCGCGACCTTGAGCGCGTCCAGCGCGGTCTGCAGGGTCTGTACGTCGGAGCCCTGCAGCACGATCAGCGGCCACATGAAGTCGGTCCACACCTGCATGAAGGTGAACAGGCCGAGGATCGCCATCGCGGGTCTGGCTGCCGGGATGGCGACGGTCCAGAACGTACGGATCATGGACGCGCCGTCGACGCGGGCGGCGTCGATGAGCTCGTCGGGGATCGCGTCGACGAGGTACTGCCTCATGAAGAAGACACCGAACGCGGTCACCACCCACGGCAGGATCACGGCGGCGTGGGTGCCGGTCAGGCCGAGGTTGGAGAACTGCTTCAGCATCGGCACCAGCGCCAGCTGGGTCGGCACCGCCAGGGTGGCGACGACGAAGATCATCCCCGCGTTGGAACCGCGGAAGCGGAGCTTGGCGAAGGAGTAGCCGGCCAGGGTCGAGAAGAGCACGACCGAGGCTGCCGAGATCCCGGAGATGATGATCGAGTTGAGCAGCGCCGACCAGAAGTCGATCCGGTCGAAGACCCGGGCGGCGTTCTCGAAGAAGTGCCCTCCCGGGACCAGCGGCGGAGGCGACTGGATCGCCCGGTGCCGGGTGACCGAGCCGATGACGAACGACCAGTACAGCGGGAACGCCGAGCCCAGCAGGAATGCCGTGAGCAGGCCGTAAACGAGGAATCCGGGACGTCTGCTCATCTGAGGTTCCTCCGTTGTACGGCCCGGGTGACCAGGAAGTTGACCAGGGCGATCCCCACGATGATCAGGAACAGCACCCAGGCGGCGGCGGCCGCACGTGGATAGGGGTTGGTCGTGGTCTGGGCGGTGTTGAAGACGTACATCGTCAAGGTCGTGTACTGGAAGTCGGATCCACCCTGGAAGCGCAGGTTGGTGTCGAAGATCCGGGGCTCGGTGAAGATCTGCAGGCCACCGATGGTCGAGGTGACGATGACGAAGATCATCGTCGGCCGGATCGAGGGCAGCGTGACGTGGAAGAACTGCTTCACCTTGGAGGCGCCGTCGATCTCGGCCGCCTCGTAGAGATCCCGCGGGATCGCCTGCATGGCGGCGAGGATGATGAGCGCGTTGTAGCCCGTCCAGCGCCAGTTGACCATGGTCGCGATCGCGGTCCAGCTCGCGAACCGGTCGGCGTGCCACGGCACCTTGTCGAAGCCGAAGCCGTCGAGCGTCTGGTTGATCAGGCCCGTGCCGTCGGCGAAGATCGCGCCGAAGATCATCGCGGACGCCGCAGGAGCGACCACGAAGGGCAGCAGGATGCTCATCCGCCACAGGGTGCGGCCCCGGAGCCGGGTGTCGAGCAGAGCGGCGAGGATCGTCGCCACCATGATCTGCGGCACCGAGGAGAGCAGGAAGATCCCGATGGTGTTCCAGAAGGCCTTGCGGAAGACGGAGTCACCGAGGACGTGGGCGTAGTTGTCCCAGCCGACCCACGGGCCGACCTCGGAGCCGTAGGCGGGCCAGGAGAAGAAGGACAGGTAGCCGGTGTAGAGCATCGGGTAGAGCCCGATGAGCAGGAACACCAGGAAGAACGGCGCGACGTACAGGTAGGGCGAGAACTTGAAGTCCCACCGGGAGAGCCGGTTACGCCACGCCTGGCGGCGGGGTGCTGCCCCGGTCGAGGGCGCCGGAGTGGCGTTCTCGACCGGGGCAGAGGTGGTGGTCGGCATGGATCAGGACATTCCTTCGACGCCCTCGACGAAGGTCGCCCACGACTTCTCGGGGTCGGTGCCCTCGTCCACACGTCGGATCGCCTGCTGGAAGAGGCCCAGGATGTCGGAGTACTTGTCACCCTTGAACGGGACACCCGCCGGCACGGCCTCCGCGCGGCTGGCGAGGATCTGCGAGGTGGGGGCGTTGTTGAAGTACGGGTCGGTGGCGTTCTCGTCGGCCAGGACCGTCTGCGCCTCCAGGTTGGCCGGGAAGTTGCCGGCCACCTTGGACGCGGCCACCTGGGACTCGGCGGTGGTCAGGTAGTTGGCGAACTCCTTGGCCTCGTCCTGGTGCTCCGACTGCGCCGGGACGGCGAGGTAGGAGCCACCCCAGTTGCCGCCGCCGCCCGGGAAGGCGTCGACGATGTCCCAGCCCTTCACCTCGGGCGCGGAGTCCTTGATGTTGGCGAACATCCAGCCGGGGCAGGGGATGGTGGCGAAGCCGTCGTTGGTGAAGTTGGCCGTCCAATCCTCGCCCCACTGCTCGACCTTCGTCGACTGGGTGGGGGCGTACTGCGCGACCGTGTCGTAGACCTCCCGGAGCTCCGGGTTGTCGACGTCGATCTTCTGGTCCTTGGTCTGGAAGGGGTACTCGACCTGGTTGAGCATCGCCTGGGCGATCGCGCCGCTGGAGTCGTACCAGGCCGTCTTCGGCATCTTCTTCTTGAACTGCTCGCCGGTGGCGAAGTAGGTGTCCCAGTCCTTGAAGAGCTCCTTCACGGCCTCGCGGTCGCTCGGGAGGCCGGCCTTCTCGAAGAGGTCGGCGCGGTAGCAGAACGCCTCGGGGCCGGCGTCGGTCGGATAGCCGATCTGCTTGCCGTCGGCGGTCTGGCCCTCGAGGTACTTCGACTCCATCCAGCGGCTGTCGAGCTCCTTGTCGGTGAGGTCGACGAACTGCTCGGAGGCGCCCTCGGCGACGAGCGCGGGCATCATGTCGCCCTCGATGCCGACGATGTCGGTGAGGCCCTCGCCGGACTGCAGGCCGGTGGTGAGGCTCTGCTTCCAGGTGTCCCACTCGGCAACGACGGTCTGCTTGACCTTGAAGGGGCGATCAGGGTCGGCGTTCCACTGCTCGATGAGGTCGCCGTAGCCGAACTCGCTGAAGGTCGTGATGGTCAGGGTGTCGTCCTTGCCGAGCTTGGCCTGCTCGCCGGTGTCGTCGCTGCCGCCGCAGGCCCCGACGAGGCCAGCGACGAGAGTGGCGACCGCGCCGGCGGCTAGGCCGCGGCGCCAGGACTTGGAGATCTTGGACACGGGGTGCTCCTGCACGTCTGTGTGGGGAGTGAGAGCGCTTCCACTCTCGGGACTACGGAGAGTGTGAGTGTGCTCACACGGCTGTGTCAAGAGGCGCGGAGGTAACGATTTCGTGTGGCGTGGGAGCGCTTCCACCAAACTGGGGAAACGGGGGCGTCGATCAGCCCGAGATGACGGTGAGCAGCCGTGCGGTCTCGGCGGCCATCGCGTCCCGGCCGGCACCGAGGTAGCGGCGCTGGTCGACCAGGGCCGAGTCGGCTTCGAGGGTCTCGCGGACAGCGCCCGTGAAGGCCTTGTTGAGCTGGGTGGCGACGTTGATCTTCGTCATCCCGGCGGCGATGGCGGCCCGGAGCCCGTCGTCGCTCACGCCGGAGGAGCCGTGCAGTACCAGCGGGACGTCGACGGCGCGGCGGATCGCTGCGATCAGCGCCTCGTCCAGCGCCGCGTCGCGGGTGGTCATCTTGTGGCTCGAGCCGACAGCGACGGCTAGCGCGTCGACGCCGGTGCTGGCGACGAATGCGGCCGCCTCGGCCGGGTCGGTGCGTACGCCGGGAGCGTGGGCGCCGTTCTTCCCGCCGACCTCGCCGAGCTCGGCCTCGACGTGGGCGCCGCGGTCGTGGCAGCGGCGCACGACGGCGGCGGTGCGGGTGAGGTTGTCCTCGTAGGGGAGCTGGGAGGCGTCGTACATCACCGACGAGAAGCCGAGGTCGACCGCGATCCCGACCAGGCGCTCGTCGGTCGCGTGGTCAAGGTGGAGCGAGATCGGCATCGTCGAGCCGGACGCGACCGCGATCGCGGCATGGGCCAGCGGTGCCAGACCGCCGTGGTAGCGCACCGCGTTCTCGCTGATCTGCACGATCACCGGCCGGTTCGCGCTCTCGGCTCCGGTGGCGATCGCCTCGACTGTCTCCAGGTTGATCGCGTTGAAGGCGGCGACGCCGCGGCCTTCCGCATAGGCCGAGCCGATCAGCGAAGCGGTGGTCGTGAGGGTCATGGTCGAAGTGTCGCAGGCAGCCGACGACGAGAACGGCCGCCGACCCACGAGGGTCGGCGGCCGTCACGAAAGCCGGTCAGGACTTGTTGGCCTTGCGCGCTCGGCTCGCGATCTTGGCGCGGTCGTTCTGGTCGAGGACGACCTTGCGGATGCGGACCATGTCGGGGGTGACCTCGACGCACTCGTCCTCGCGGCAGAACTCCAGGCACTGCTCGAGCGAGAGCTTCTTCGGCGGGATGAGCTTCTCGAAGTTGTC
This sequence comes from Nocardioides sp. NPDC006303, assembly GCF_040613175.1. Classification (NCBI taxonomy): domain Bacteria; kingdom Bacillati; phylum Actinomycetota; class Actinomycetes; order Propionibacteriales; family Nocardioidaceae; genus Nocardioides; species Nocardioides sp. NPDC006303. Next base: position 277,112 of record NZ_JBEXRR010000002.1, on the reverse strand, counting down.
GGAGGTGGCGGAGCGGACGTTGGTCTGCTGCTTCTCCTTGGTGATGTTGACGTCCATGTCGTCGGCGCGGGAGTTCTCGCCGACGATCATGCCCTCGTAGACCTCGGTGGCCGGCTCGACGAACATGACGCCGCGCTCCTGCAGCGAGGTCATCGCGTACGCCGTTGCCGCACCGGACCGGTCGGCGACGAGCGAGCCGTTGTTGCGCGAGCGGATCTCGCCGGCCCAGCGGTCGTAGCCCTCGGAGATGTGGTGGGCGATGCCGGTGCCGCGGGTCTCGGTGAGGAACTCGGTGCGGAAGCCGATCAGGCCACGGGCGGGCACGATGAACTCCATGCGCACCCAGCCGGTGCCGTGGTTGGTCATGCCCTCCATGCGGCCCTTGCGGTTCGCGAGCAGCTCGGTGATGGAGCCGAGGTGCTCCTCCGGAGCGTCGATGGTCAGGCGCTCGTACGGCTCGTGGACCTTGCCGTCGACCTCCTTGGTGACCACCTGCGGCTTGCCGACGGTCAGCTCATAGCCCTCGCGGCGCATCTGCTCGACCAGGATCGCCAGCGCCAGCTCACCGCGGCCCTGGACCTCCCAGGCGTCGGGACGCTCGGTGTTGAGGATCTTCAGCGACACGTTGCCGATGAGCTCCTGGTCAAGGCGGTCCTTGACCAGACGCGCGGTGACCTTCGAACCCTTCACCTTGCCGACCAGCGGCGAGGTGTTGGTGCCGATGGTCATCGAGATGGCGGGCTCGTCGACGTGGATCAGCGGCAGCGCGACCGGGTTCTCCGGGTCGGCGAGCGTCTCACCGATGGTGATCTCCGGGATGCCGGCGATGGCGACGATGTCACCGGGGCCGGCGATCTCGCCCGGCTTGCGCTCGAGGCCCTCGGTGATGAGCAGCTCGGTGATGCGTACGTTCTTGACCTCACCGTCACGCCGCATCCAGGCGACGTTCTGGCCCTTCTTCAGGGTGCCCTGGTGGATGCGGACCAGCGCGAGACGGCCGAGGAACGGGCTCGCGTCGAGGTTGGTGACGTGGGCCTGGAGCGGCGCGCCCTCGACGTAGGTCGGAGCCGGGATGGTGTCCATGATCGTCTGGAACAGCGGCTCGAGGTCCTTGGAGTCGGGCAGCTCGCCGTTGCCGGGCTGCTCGAGCGCAGCGACGCCGGCCTTGCCGGAGGCGTAGACCACCGGGAAGTCGAGCGCGTCCTGGCTGTGGGAGTCGTCGAGCAGGTCCATGAAGAGCTCGTACGTCTCGTCGACGACCTCCTCGATGCGGGCGTCGGGGCGGTCGACCTTGTTGACCACCAGCACGACCGGCATGTCGGCGTTGAGCGCCTTGCGCAGCACGAACCGGGTCTGGGGGAGCGGGCCCTCGGAGGCGTCCACCAGCAGCACGATCCCGTCGACCATCGACAGGCCGCGCTCGACCTCACCACCGAAGTCGGCGTGGCCGGGGGTGTCGATGATGTTGATCGTCATCCCCTCGGGCGCGCTCGGCCCGGAGTAGTGGATGGCGGTGTTCTTCGCGAGGATGGTGATGCCCTTCTCGCGCTCGAGCTCACCGGAGTCCATGACCCGGTCGGCGACCGATTCGGCCTCGTGCTCGGTGAAGGTGCCTGCCTGACGCAGCATGGCGTCGACCAGCGTGGTCTTGCCGTGGTCGACGTGCGCAACGATGGCGACGTTGCGGAGATTGGCCTTGAGGGTCTCGGACATGTGCGAAGCGGCTCGATTTCTGGCGCGGGACGGGACATCTGATCTTATCCGCCGTGACCTCCTTGACCTGCATCCGGAGATGACGGTTGGCTGAGGCCCATGACTTCTCGGAAACACGTCTGCCAGATCGTGCCCCCGTATCTCATGCAGCGGCTCGACGCCGGCCGCCTCGACCAGGACAACGCGTTTCGAGCCGCTCGGGCCGAGCACCTGACCAGGGTTCTCGCCCAGCGCCCCGCCCCCGAAGCCGGCGAGACGACCGCCGAGGCCGGGGACTGGACGGTCTACACCGCGAACAACGGCACCGACCTGCCCGGCGAGAAGGTCCGAGCCGCGGGTGAGCCGGAGTCGGGCGACGAGAGCGTCGACGAGGCGGCGACCGGCATCACCGGCTCGCTGGCGCTCTTCGAGGAGGTCTACGGCCGCGACTCCTACGACGGCCAGGGCATCGAGGTCGTGATGACCGTCCACTACGACCGCGACTACGCCAACGCCTTCTGGGACGGCACCCAGCTGGTCTTCGGCGACGGCGACGGTGAGATCTTCCAGCGGTTCACCAAGGCCGTCGACGTGATCGGTCACGAGCTCTCCCACGCGGTCACCGAGCACACCGCCGGGCTCGTCTACCAGGGCCAGCCCGGCGCGCTCAACGAGTCGATGTCTGACGTGTTCGGCTCCTGTCTCAAGCAGCGCCTCCTCGGCCAGAGCGCCGACGAGGCCGACTGGATCATCGGGGAGGGCCTCTTCACCGCGTCGGTCCAGGGCGTCGGGCTGCGGCACATGCTCGAGCCCGGCACCGCCTACGACGACCCCACCCTGGGCAAGGACCCGCAGCCGTCCCACATGGACGACATCTACGACGGCACCGACGACAACGGTGGCGTCCATATCAACTCCGGCATCCCCAACCGCGCCTTCGCGCTCGCCGCGAAGGCGATCGGCGGCAACTCCTGGGACGGTGCCGGCAAGATCTGGTACGCCGCGCTGACCAACGGTGCCGTCACCACCGACACCGACTTCGCCGGGTTCGCCGCGGCCACCATCGCCGAGGCCGGCGACCAGGCCGAGGCGGTCACCACCGCCTGGTCCGAGGTCGGAGTCACCCCGGCGTCAGGGACCCCCTCGTCCGACGGTGAGGGGCCGACCGTGGTGAAGGTACGCCGCAGCGGCGGGTTCTTGGGACGTACCAAGGAGGGGGTCGCGGAGCTCGCGCCGTCGGCCGCCCACGTGGCCGCCCTGCGCAACCTGGTCGCCGGCGGGGCCGCTCCTTCGAAGCCGAAGGGCGCCGACCGCTACATCTACGAGTTCGAGGTCGACGGGCGGACCGTCGTCGTGCACGAGGGCGACATGAGCCCCGAGCTGCGCGCCGTCGCCAACGAGCTGCTCGAGAGCTAGGGGAGGGCTCGGTCGAGCGCGGCCTCGACGTGCACGGTGATGGCGTCGAGGATGGGTACGTCGACGTCGCTCGGACGCACCAGGAGGCTGAGCTCGGAGGCGCCGAGGATCACACCGTCGGAGCCCGCGTCCCACAGCTCGTGGACGACCTCGAGGACCCGCTTGCGCGAGCCCGCGACGACGTTCCGGTGGACGAGCTCCTCGTAGATGATCGAGTCGAGCATCTCCACGTGGAGGGTGTCGGGCAGGTTCACGTCGACGCCGTGGTCGGAGATCCGCTGGGCGAAGAAGTCGTTCTCCACGGTGTAGCGGGAGGCGAGGAAGCCGGCCTTGGTGATGCCGAGCTCCTTGGCCTTCGCGGCGAGCTCGTCGGCCAGGTGCAGCACGGGTACGTCGACGGCGGCCGCCACCTCGTCGTAGACCTTGTGGAAGGTGGTGGTGCACAGCAGGATGAAGTCGGCGCCGCCGGCAACCACGCTGCGGGCCGCGGCCACCAGGATCTCGGCGACCTGGTCCCAGGACTCCTTCTCCTGCAGTGCCGTCAGCTCGGCCAGGTCGACGGAGGCCAGCACGATCTTGGCGGAGTGGAGACCGCCGAGCCGCTCCTGGACACCCTTGTTGAGGCCCTCGTAGTAGGCGGCGGTGCTTTCCCAGCTCATGCCGCCGATGAGTCCGATCGTCTGCACACCATCGAGTGTGACACCGTCGGCTGTCGCGTACTGAATCCTCGGCGTCGCTCTGACCTGGACTAGACCAGGTCAGAGGCCGGATCGTGGCGGTCAGCCCTCTCGGTGCACCTTGTGCGGGGCGGCCTGGGCGCGCGGCTTGATGACGAGCTCGTCGATGTTGACGTGAGCCGGACGAGTCGCCATCCACACGATGGCGTCGGCGATGTCCTCGGCCACCAGCGGGTCGGCGACGCCCTGGTAGACCGCGTCGGCCGCCGCCTGGTCGCCCCCGAGCCGTACGAGCGAGAACTCCTCGGTCTGGACCATGCCCGGGGCGATCTCCATGATCCGCACCGGCTTGTCGACGATCTCCAGGCGCAGCGCCTCGGTGACCGCACGGGTGCCGAACTTGGCCGCGTTGTAGCCCGCGCCGCCCTCGTAGGCGCGCCGGCCGGCGATCGAGCCGACGTTGATGACCGCGCCCGCTCCGGAGGCGACCAGCGCGGGCAGCAGCGCCTTGGTCACGCGGGTCAGGCCGATCACGTTGACCTCGAACATCGCCTGCCATTTGGTCAGGTCGGCCTCGGCCACCTTGTCCACGCCGAAGGCGCCGCCGGCGTTGTTGACCAGCAGGTCGAGGCGGTCGCCGACCGCCTCGACGAGCGCGGCGACGGAGTCATCGGAGGTGACGTCGGTCGCGATCGCGGTGCCACCGATCTCCTCGGCCAGCGCTTCGATCCGGTCGGCCCGGCGAGCGGCGAGGAAGACGTGGTAGCCCTCCTTGGCGAGCTGGCGGGCGGTGGCGGCACCGATCCCGCTCGAGGCGCCGGTGACGACAGCATTCTTGGACGACATGGCGCCATTCTCTCGTCGCTCGCTCGACTTTGCCCACCGGGTCCCACGATCGAAGACGATTCACGCTGGTTCAAGCGGCCGGGAATGATGAGCGGGATCCGCGTGTTGAGAGACGGGACCACAGGCGTATACACAAAGGGGCAGGAATGATCCACCGCGTAGCGATGGTCAGTCTGCACACCTCTCCGCTCGACCAGCCCGGCACCGGCGACGCCGGCGGCATGAACGTCTACGTGCTCGAGCTCTCCCGGCGGCTGGCCACCCAGGGCATCGCGGTCGACATCTTCACGCGCGCGACCTCCTCGCGCCTGCCGCAGGTCGTGGAGGCGTACGACGGGGTCGCCGTCCACCACGTCCACGCCGGTCCGTTCGAGGGGCTGGCCAAGGGTGATCTTCCGGGGCAGCTGTGCACGTTCGCGCGTGAGGTGCTCCGCGCGGAGGCGTCCAACCCGCCGGGCTACTTCGACGCCGTGCACTCCCACTACTGGCTCTCGGGCCAGGTAGGGGCGCTCTCCCGCGATCGCTGGGGCGTGCCGCTGGTGCACTCGATGCACACGATGGCCAAGGTCAAGAACGAGGCGCTCGCCGAGGGCGACTGTCCCGAGCCCGAGGCCCGCGTGATCGGGGAGGAGCAGGTCGTCGACGCCGCCGACATGCTGATCGCCAACACCGACCTCGAGGCCAAGCAGCTGATCAACATGTACGACGCGGAGCCGGGCCGTGTCGCCGTCGTCCATCCCGGGGTCGACCTGCGGGTCTTCCGTCCGCGCGGGCGGGCCGCGGCGCGTGAGGCGCTCGGGCTCCCGGCCCGCGCTCACGTGCTCCTCTTCGCCGGTCGCATCCAGCCGCTCAAGGCTCCCGACGTACTCCTGCGGGCGGCCGCGGTCATGCTCGCGCGTGACCCGTCGCTGCGCCGCAACCTCGTCGTCCCGATCGTCGGCGGTCCCTCCGGCTCCGGTCTGGAGCACCCGACCGTGCTGGTCGATCTCGCCGCTGAGCTGGGGATATCCGACGTGGTCCGGTTCGTCCCGCCGGTACGCCAGGACCAGCTTGCGCTCTGGTACTCCGCCGCCTCCGTCGTCGCCGTCCCCTCCTACAACGAGTCGTTCGGCCTGGTCGCCGTCGAGGCCCAGGCCTGCGGCACCCCCGTCGTCGCAGCCGCGGTCGGCGGCCTGACCACCGCCGTGCACCACGGCCGCAGCGGTCTCCTGGTCGACGGGCACGACCCGGCGCAGTGGGCCGACGCGCTCACCAACGCCATCGCCTCCCACTCGCGCTGGTCGGCTCTGGCTGACGGCGCCCGCGAACACGCCCAGGACTTCTCCTGGGATCTCACCGCACGCAATACGCTCGAGGTCTATGAAGAGGCCAAGATGCTGATGCGTGAGGAGCTGACGGCATGACTGATGCGCGGACCGACCATGAAGAGGTCGTACGCGGCTGGCTGAAGTCCAACGACCTGACCTGGGACGAGACGTCCCAGCCGGGTGGCGAGGTGGTCTTCTCGTTCTCGCTCCCGGGCGAGCGCAAGCTGCAGACGCCGGTCCGGCTCGACCTGGGGCAGCACGCCCTCGGTGTCCATGCCTTCGTCTGCCGCCGTCCCGACGAGAACCACGAGACCGTCTACCGCTGGCTGCTCGAGCGCAACCTGCGGCTCTACGGGGTCTCCTTCGGTCTGGACCGGCTCGGCGACATCTACCTCGACGGCCGGCTGCCGCTCGCGATGGTCGAACCGGGCGAGCTCGACCGGTTGCTCGGCTCGGTCTTGACGTACGCGGACGAGTCCTTCAACACCATCCTCGAGCTCGGCTTCGCCTCCTCGATCCGCAAGGAGTGGGAGTGGCGCAAGCTTCGGGGTGAGTCGACCGCCAACCTCGAAGCCTTCCGGGGCTGGCTCGAGCGGGACGAAGACCCGAAGGACTAACGCGGCTGGCGCCGGGTGATCAGCACACCCGCGATGCACATCGCGCCACCGATGAAGGCGAGCGCGGGCGGCACCTCGTCGAGCACTAGCCACGCCATCAGCGCGGTGATGAACGGGACCAGGAACGTCGACTGTGCGAACTTGCCGGCATCGGAGTGGGAGAGGGCGTAAGCCCAGGTCACGAACGCCAGGGCGCTCGGGAAGAGGCCGAGGTAGACGATCCAGCCGATGTTGCCCACGCTGATGTCGGGGAGCGTCGTGGCCAGCTCGAACGACCAGGGCAGACAGATGACGAGGCCGGCGATGGCGTACCAGAACGTCAGCAGCAGCGCGCTCATCGTCGGCAGCAGCTTCTTCTGGGTGAGGACGCCGACCGCGAAGGTGAGTGCCGCGACGACGGAGAGGGCGACGCCGATCCAGTCGCCGGTGTCACCGTTGGCCGAGGCGCGGCCGATGACGACGACCCCTGCGAACCCGACGCCGGTGCCGATCAGGATCCACCGGTGGATGGTCTCCTTGAGCACCAGGCCCGCCAGCAGCGCCACCACGATCGGGCCGACCTGCACGATCAGCGCCGCCGTCGCCGCGTCGATCCGACGCTCGGACTCGTTGAGCGCCAGGTTGTAGACGCCCAGCCACGACGCACCGCCCAGTGCGATCAGCGGCCATTCCTTCCGGGTCGGCAGCCGGAACCCGCCCTTCAGTGCGAGGTAGGCGCCGAGCGCCGCCACCATCACGACGAGCCGTCCCAGCGACAGGCTTCCCGGGGGAACGGTGTCGCCCAGGTGACGGATCCCGACGAACGCCGATGCCCACAGAACCAGCGTGATCCCACAAGCGATGAGTGGCTTCCAGATCGGCGTGGTCTCGGCGGGAGCGGGGCTAATCGTCGTCGTCACGATAAAAGCGTAAAGATCCGCGCCCCGGCGCGCGAGCGGATAACAGCCATCGATGTTCGACATCCCGCCATCCAGCCCCAGCCGAATCTGTAGTTCTGTCGCGCGAGTCTGTGGTTGTGGGCGACGAATCTCTACTTTTGTCGCCCACAACTACAGACTCGGCCGCCAAAGGTGCGGATTCGGCTGGGCGTCAGCCGCGGAAGGTGCGGCGGTACGCGGTGGGGGTGATGCCGAGGGCGGCGTGGAAGTGGAGGCGGAGGGACTGGGCGGTGTTGAGGCCGCAGCGGGCGGCGACCTGCTCCATCGAGAGGTCGGTGGTCTCCAGGAGGGTGCGGGCGAGCTCGATGCGCTGGCGCTGCAGCCAGCGGCCGGGGGAGTCGCCGGTCTCGTCGCGGAACCGCCTGGTGAAGGTGCGTACGGACATCGAGACCCGGGACGCCATCGCCTCCAGGCTGAGCGGCTGGTCGAGATGGGCGAGGGCCCAGGCGGTCGCCGCCGAGATGCCGGTATCGCCGGGGGTGGGTGCGTGATGCCGGATGAACTGCGCCTGCCCGCCGTCGCGGTGGGGAGGTACGACCGTCACGCGGGCGACGCGGTTGGCGACCGCGGCGCCGTGGTCGCTGCGTACGACATGCAGGCAGAGGTCCAGGCCGGAGGCCACGCCGGCGGAGGTGAGGATGTCGCCGTCGTCGACGAAGAGTACGTCCGGGTCCAGCTTGACCTGCGGAAACAGGGCCCGGAAGTCGTCGGTGTGCGACCAGTGGGTGGTCGCCGGACGGCCGTCGAGGAGACCCGCGGCGGCGAGCGCGAACGCTCCGGTGCAGATCGACATGATCCGGGTGCCGGGGCGGATGAGGTCGAGCGCCTCCTTCAACGGCGCCGACAGCACTCCGTCCGAGACCGTCGGGTAGTCGAGGCCGAACTTCGGGATCACCACGGTGTCCGCGTCCGCGAGCGCCTCGGGGCCGTGCGGCGCGAGCACGACCACGTCCGAGTCCGACTGCACCGGTCCGGGACCGCCGGTCGTGCAGGTGACGACCTCATAGAGCAGCCGGTCCTCGCTGTCGCGGGCCCTGCCGAAGATCCGGTGCGGGATGCCGATCTCGAACGGTATGAACCCGTCCTGGATCAGCACCGCGACCCGATGCGGAGAAGCCACCCAGACGTCGCTCATGGCTGGATCTTACCGATAGATGTCAATCAGGCCACTGTCTGGAGCGGCGCGAACCCGGAAGGATCATCCCCGTGACCCTTCGACAGGCTCAGGACAGCGCCCAGACGACGCCGCCTGCCGGCAGCGCAGCCGCGCGCCGCCCCCGCATCCACCCGGCCTGGTGGGTGGCCGCCATCGCCTTCGTGACCATCGTCGGAGCCGCCGCCTTCACCGCGGCACCGGGTCTCCTGGTCGGTCCGCTGCACGAGGCCTTCGGCTGGTCGCGCGGCACGATCGGGGTCGGGATCACGCTACAGCTCGCGCTCTACGGCCTGACCGCGCCGTTCGCCGCGGCCCTGATGGACCGCTTCGGGATCCGTCCGGTGGTTGCCGTCGCGCTCACCATGATCGCCCTCGGTTCGCTCAGCACCGTCTGGATGAGCCAGTCGTGGCAGTTCGTGCTCGGCTGGGGCGTCCTCGTCGGCGGGGGCAGCGGCTGCATGGCGCTCGCTTTCGGCGCCACGATCACCACCCGCTGGTTCGACAAGCGGCAGGGCCTGGTCAGCGGTCTGCTGACCGCCGGCGGCGCCTCGGGACAGCTGGTCTTCCTGCCTGTGCTGGCGATCCTGATAGGGGAGTTCGGCTGGCAGGCAGCCTCCATCACCATCGCCCTGGTCGCCGCCGCGGTGATCCCGTTCGTGCTGCTGCTGCTCCGCGACTACCCGGCGGATATCGGCCTGGCGCCCTACGGCGCTTCGAAGATCGTGCCGCGCCCCGCGCCCGCGACCGGTGCCGCGCTCCGGACCGTGCGCGTGCTCGGGATGGCGATGCGTACCAAGGCCTTCTGGCTTCTCGCCGGTGCCTTCGCGATCTGCGGGATCACCACGAACGGGCTGATCAGGACCCATTTCGTACCTGCCGCCCACGACCACGGGATGGCCACGGTCGCGGCCGCCTCGCTGCTCGCCGTGATCGGGATCTTCGACGTCGCCGGGACGATCTTCTCCGGCTGGCTCACCGACCGCTTCAACCCGGTGGTGCTGCTCGGCGTCTACTACTCGCTGCGTGGGATCTCGCTGATCTTCCTGCCGATGCTGCTCTCGTCCGAGGTGCACCTGCCGATGGTGTTCTTCATCGTCTTCTACGGCCTCGACTGGGTCGCCACCGTGCCCCCCACGCTCGCGCTGTGCCGCGAGATCTGGCCCGAGGACGCCCCGATCGTCTTCGGCTGGGTCCTCGCCTCCCACCAGGTCGGAGCCGGCCTGGTCGCCTGGGTCGGCGGTGTCGTACGCGATGTCACCGGGTCCTACGACCTGGTCTGGTACGCAGCCGGCGCCCTGTGCGCCGCTGCCGCGCTGATGTCCCTGGTGATGCCGCGAGGTGCGCCGAAGTCCGCAGCGGTGTGAACGAACGTAGCTCAGCGCTCCACCAGCACCTCTTCGGTGAGCTGCTGGGTGGATCCGTGGGGCGAGGCGGTGACTGTCACCAGTTCGTTCGTCTCCGGCGGTGGTGCGGCGAGGGAGACGACCTGCGCGCTGGTGGTTCCCTCGGGGATCGTCGCTGGGGGCAGTGAAAAGCGCGGGTCGCTGCTCGTGAGCCGTACAACGAAGTTCTCCGGGGCCGGGTAGGTCGTATACGTCTCGACCCGCATGCGTCGCATACCGGTGTCGGTGGTCTCGCTGGTCACGGTGATCCCGGACAGGCCAGGGTAGTACTGGATGAAGCTGATGATCCGTGCAGAGCCGGCGACACTGACCGTGGCGTGCTGGGGGTGCGCCGAGGTGCCGAACGTGATGGGGAAGGTGACCGACGGTTGCTTGGCAGGAACGGTCACGCTGGAGGGCACGTGGAAGAACGATTCGACCTGATTGCTACCGGTCGCCGAAATGGCCTCCAGCGAGACGGTCTTTGGTACGTCAAGAGCACAGGTCAGAGTCAGCTTCCCGGTCGTCTTCGCTCCACTGAGTACGAGATGAGGCGTGGTGATCGCCTTGGGGTTGCAGGCACTGGGGCTGGCCTTGACGAGCGGTGTCGACGCGACCCAGCGTGACGTTCCGGCCAGGCGCGCTTGAACCCTCACTCGCACCGTGGTCGGCCTGAAGTTGGTGTGAACCGTGAACGTCGCCGTACGTTGTCGCGCCCTGACGGTCACGAACCAGGCGCTCGTATAGACGTTGGGGCGATGATCGACCTTGACGTAAACGATCTTCTTCCTTCTAGGGGCGCAGGTGAGGAGGACCGTCATCCTTGTGGAGTCGCCGCTGACGAACGCCGTCTTGGCTGCAGTGAGGCTCTTGATCCTGGGTACGCACGCAGCGTCAGCGGAGGACGTCAGCGGGCCGATCGGCAGAAGCACTCCGGCGACGGCAAGCGCAACCAGGAGGGAGAGTCGTCGCAACACCGCGCACCCTTTCGTAGGGCACCGCGCGGAGCCGCGGGCCGCCGAGGGAATGATAACGGCGCGAATCGTCGTCGAACATGGCCCGTCCGGGCCATGCGAAAACCCGACGCGGGAGTCCTGAGGTCACTCAGTGACCTCAGGACTCCCACATCTGTGCTGCTTACAGGTCGAGCTTGTAGCCCAGCCCGCGGACCGTCACCAGGAACTTCGGCTCGGACGGGTCCGGCTCGAGCTTGGCGCGCAGGCGCTTGACGTGTACGTCGAGGGTCTTGGTGTCGCCGACGTAGTCGGAGCCCCAGACGCGGTCGATGAGCTGGCCGCGGGTGAGGACGCGGCCGGGGTTGCGCAGGAACATCTCCAGGAGCTCGAACTCCTTGAGCGGGAGGCGCTGCTCGTTGCCGTCGACGGTCACGACGTGGCGCTCCACGTCCATCCGGACGGGCCCGGCCTCGAGGGTGGCCGGAGCCGCGTCGGGCTCGGTGCCTCGGCGGAGGACGGCGCGGATCCGGGCGACGAGCTCGCGCGGGGAGTAGGGCTTGGTGACGTAGTCGTCGGCGCCGAGCTCGAGGCCGACGACCTTGTCGACCTCGTCGTCCTTGGCCGTCACCATGATGACCGGCACCGACGAGGTGGCCCGGATCTGCCGGCACACCTCGGTGCCGGAGAGGCCGGGAAGCATCAGATCGAGCAGCACGATGTCTGCCCCGTTGCGGTCGAACTCCTTCAGAGCGTCGGTGCCGTCCTCGGCGACGGCGACCTCGAAGCCCTCCTTGCGGAGCATGTAGGACAGTGCCTCGCTGTAGCTGGCTTCATCTTCGACGACGAGTACCCGGGTCACGGGCGTTCCTCCTTGCTTGTGCCGGACTTCCCGGCAGTTGGTAGGTGCTGGGGCAGGGTGAGGGTGAAGGTGGAACCCTGACCCTCCTGCGACCAGACCTTGACCTCGCCACCATGCGTAGCGGCGACGTGCTTGACGATCGACAGGCCGAGTCCGGTGCCGCCGGTGGAGCGGTGGCGGGCCGGGTCGACGCGGTAGAAGCGCTCGAAGATCCGGTCGATCTCCGTGGACGGGATCCCGATGCCCTGGTCGACCACGGAGATCTCGACGGAGCCGTCGGTCGCGCGGGTCGAGACGGTCACGGTCGAGCCGGGTTCGGAGTAGGCGACCGCGTTGGAGACCAGGTTGGTGACCGCGGTCGAGACCTGCTCGTCGTTGCCGAAGACGTGCAGCCCGGCGGTGCCGGCGCTGACCACGTTGATGCCCTTGGCGTCGGCATCGACCGTCGAGGCGTCTACGGCGGCCGCGATGACCTTGTCGACGTCGACCGCGATGGGTGCCTCCAGGGGCTCGTCACCCTGGAGCCGGGAGAGCTCGATGATCTGCTGGACGAGCTCGGTCAGGCGCTCGGACTCGGTGATCATCCGGTTGGAGAAGCGGCGTACGGCCTCGGGGTCGTCGGAGGCCTCGGTGACCGCGTCGGCGAGCACTCGTATCGCGCCGACCGGCGTCTTGAGCTCGTGGCTGACATTGGCGACGAAGTCGCGGCGTACGGCCTCGACGCGGCGCTCGCGGGTGCGGTCTTCGACCAGGGCGAGCGCCAGGCGGGTGCCGAGCGGAGCGACCCGGGCGGTGACGTGCCGCGACGCCCCGTTGGCCCGCGAGATCACCAGCTCGGTCTCCCGGATCTGGCCGTCACGGCGCACACCGTGGACGAGCTCGGAGAGCTCGGGCGAGACCAGCGAGGTGCCGCGCACCAGACCCAGGGCGTACGCCGGAGCGCTGGCCTTGAGCACCGTGTCGTGCTCGTCGACGACGACCGCGCTGCTGCGCAGGACCGAGAGGACCGCGGCCACCTCCGAGGGAACCTTCGGGGGCTCGACCTCGGGGATCCGGCGGCGGGAACGTTCGCTCATCGCCCACGCAAGCACCGCCGCTCCGGCGACGACAGCGCCGAGGAGCGCAGCAAGAAAGGCCTGCGTCGTCGAGTCCACACGATCAGGGTAAGCCCATCAAACACCCATTCTTCACCTCTGGACGTCTCCGCGCCGAACGTTCACCGTCGGTTCACTCGGGATGAAGATCAGTACATGTCGTGTGTCTAGGATCGGCCCATGCGCGCTGCTTTCCATGAGGACCTCGATGCCATCTTCACCGATCTCACCAGTGTTTGTGAGCTGGTGTCGGTGGCCGTACGCGACGCCACCACCGCTCTCCTCGAGGCCCGCAACGACCTCGCCGAGCAGGTGATCGACAAGGACGTCGAGATCGATGACGCCCGCGAGCGCATCGAGGAGAACGCCCTCGAGCTGCTCGGCCTCCAGTCGCCGGTCGCCGGCGACCTGCGCGTGGTCGTCGCCGCGCTGCGGATGATCTCCGACCTCGAGCGGATGGGCGACCTCTCCGTCCACGTCGCCAAGATCGCCAGGCTGCGTACGCCGAACAAGGCCGTCCCCGAGCTGGCCCAGCCGACCATCGCCAAGATGGCCGAGATCGCCCAGCAGATGGTCGAGCGCACCTGCGAGATCCTCCGCACCCGCGATGTCTCCGCCGCTCAGGACCTGGTCGCCGACGACGACGAGATGGACCAGCTGCGACGCAAGTCCTTCGCCGAGCTGCTGGGTCAGGACTGGACCCACGGCGTCGAGCCCGCCGTCGACGTGGCGCTCCTGGGCCGCTACTACGAGCGCATCGCCGACCACGCCGTCACGGTGGCCAACCGGGTCGTCTTCGTCGTGACCGGCGAGACCCCCGCCGACTCCTGACCCGCCGAGTCGGCTCGTACTGACCGAAAACCCCGCCGGGTCGGCTCGTCAAGACGAGCCGACCCGGCGGGATTGTTGGTGCTACTGCTTGCCTTGGTTGGCGACTGCCTCAGCGGCGGCGGCCGCGGCCTCGGGGTCGAGGTAGGTGCCGCCGGCGACGACCGGCTTCAGCGACTCGTCGAGCTCGTAGACCAGCGGCTGGCCCGTGGGGATGTTGAGCTTGGCGATCTCAGCCTCGGAGATGTTGTCGAGGTGCTTGACCAGCGCGCGCAGGCTGTTGCCGTGGGCCGTGACCAGGACAGTCTTGCCGGTCTTCAGGTCGGGCACGATGGCCGAGTCCCAGTAGGGGAGCATCCGGGCGACGACGTCCTTGAGGCACTCGGTGGCGGGCACGTCGATGTCGGCGTAGCGCGGGTCACCGGCCTGGGAGTACTCCGAGTCGGCCTCGATCGGCGGCGGCGGTACGTCGTAGGAACGACGCCACAGCTGGAACTGCTCCTCGCCGAACTTCTTCAGCGTCTCGGACTTGTTCTTGCCCTGGAGCGCGCCGTAGTGGCGCTCGTTGAGGCGCCAGTCGCGGCGCACCGGGATCCAGTGGCGATCGGCGGTGTCGAGCGCGATGTTGGCGGTGTTGATCGCACGCCGCAGCAGGCTCGTGTGGACCAGGTCGGGAAGGATCCCGGCCTCGGCCAGCAGCTTGCCGCCGTTGACGGCCTCGGCCCGGCCCTTGTCGGTGAGATCGACGTCGACCCAGCCGGTGGACAGGTTGAGCGCGTTCCACTCGCTCTCGCCGTGACGCAGAAGGACGAGCTTGTAGGTCATCAGTGAGCTTCCTCGGCACCGGGCAGAGCCGCCGGCGGGAACTCGCAGGAGTAGGGGTCCTCGGAGATGGTGCCCGCGGACTCGTCGTGCGCCTCGCCCTCGGTGGCGTGCTCGCCCTCAGCCTCGGTCTCGGTCGCGTTCTCGCCCTCGGCGGGCTCGTCGGCCGGCAGGGTCGAAGCCTCCTCGCCCTCGGCAGCTCCCTCGGCGGCAGCGTCCTCGGACGCCTGGGCCTCGGCGTTCTTGCCCTTCTTCGCGGGCTTCGTGGTCTCGTCGACGGCGGCGACGACCTCGGCGTACGGACCACACTGGGTGACCACCGGGACGGAGATGGTCTTCTCCTCACCCTCGGAGAAGGTGAAGGTCATCGGGATGCTGTCGCCCGGCTTGAAGTCGCCGGTGACGGCGATGCCACCGGTGGCCGGGTCGGCCAGGTTGATGATGCCGGACTTCGGCAGCTCGATCGGGGTGAACGACTCGGGCGTGACGGTCTCCTCGGCCTCGGTCGCCGTGGCGATCGAGGTGACCGACGGCAGCGCCTCGCCGGCGACCGCCGGGTTGATCGCCGGGTCGAGCGAGAAGGTGCCGACCAGGACGCCGGAGCCTTCCTGCGCGGTCACGATGCGAGCGGCGTTGATCCGGATGGCACCGTCGAGCGTCGACCCGCCGTGGGTGATCTCGTTGGGCCGGTCCGTCGCGTAGTCGAAGCTGCTGCAGGCGGTGAGCGCCGGAAGGGCGAGAGCCACGAGTGCGCCCGTCACTGCGAGCCGCTTCTGCATAACCTTGGTCGTCACGCGCGACACTCTATCCGCCCGATACTGCGATATCGGAAAAGGGTCAGGCACGCAGTCCGACGGCGCCCGCGGCGTACAGCATTCCGGCGATCACCAGGGCGATGTAGACGAGCGTGACGAGGAGGAGCTTGCCGGCCCCGAGCTTCAGTCCGGCCTTGAGTGGCAGATACGTCCACTTGTCCTCGTTGTCGGCGACCAAGCCCCACAGCGCGGTCAGGAAGTGCACACCGACACCGAGCGCCGCCGCGAGCGCGACCATCACCCAGTGGGGCGGTCCGCCCGCGGACTCACCGGCCCAGCCGGCGTACGAGAGGTATCCGGGGTAGCAGGCGAAGGCCGCCGCCCACAGGACCCAGGAGAAGAGGCCCTTGCGCAGCAGTACGTTGGCGAGCATCCCGAGCACCAGCGAGCCGAGGTAGAACAGCCCCGCGACGGTGCCCGAGGTGACCGATAGCGGAATGACGAGCAGTACGCCGCAGCACAGCGCGAACCAGACGCTGCCCGGCTCGAGACGCCCGTCCGAGATCGGCTTGCCCTCGCGCTCGTGACGACGGTCGACGGCCTGGTCGACGAGGTCGTTGTGCCAGCCGAGAACCGCCTGGCCGACGAGCACGGTGATGGCGATCAGCGTCACCTCGCGCGTCGTCAGTCCGGCGAGGACGGCCGCCACCGACAGGCCGATGGCGGTCAGCACCGCCTGACGGGGGTGGGCGGAGCGGATGAGGAGGAACGGGGCCCAGTTGCCCACCTTGTCCATGACGCTTGCTCGGCCCGCCGGGGCATCAGGAACGGCCGACGCACTGGCCTGCGTCTCTTCCGGGTCCTGATCCTGGGCGTGCGACGACACGGTGAAGATGGTCTTGGGGGCGCTCTGCGATGCATTCGCCATGGCGGCAGTATCGGGCACTCGGCCCAGCCGCGCAGGACAACAGGCTGGCTAACGGCGAGATTTCGGCGTCGTTTCGAAATCGGCCATGCTGCCACGTTCGAGGGGCCTGCGCGCGCGGAACCACACAACTTGTCAATCTGTCAACCCCAGATTGAGCCCCTGACCTGCGCAAACACGGAATCCGAATTCTAAGATCCGTGGTAGACTTATAGCCCTAGGAAGGGGTACCTAAAAATATGACTTTCACCGTCGGCGAGACCGTCGTATACCCGAACCATGGCGCGGCCGTCATCGAAGACATCGAGATGCGCACCATCAAGGGCGAGGAGCGGCAGTATCTGGTCCTCCGCATCATCGCTCAGCAGGACCTCGTGGTGCGTGTTCCGGCCAACAACCTCGAGCTCGTCGGAGTTCGAGACGTCGTAGACAAGGACGGGCTTGATCGAGTCTTCGAGGTGCTTCGTGCGGAGCACGTCGAAGAGCCGACCAACTGGTCGCGTCGTTACAAGGCAAACCTGGAGAAGCTGCACAGCGGCGATGTCATGAAGGTCGCAGAGGTCGTGCGTGACCTGTGGCGTCGTGAGCGTGACCGTGGCCTCTCTGCCGGGGAGAAGCGCATGCTCGCCAAGGCACGCCAGATCCTCGTCTCGGAGCTCGCGCTGTGCGAGCACACCAACGAAGACAAGGCTGAAGTCCTCCTCGACGAGGTGCTGGCCAGCTGACGCTGGTTTCGGTCTGCGTTACAGGCTCCGGGGGAACCCGGGGCCTGTTTCGCGTTTTGGGGGGCTCAGCGGTGCACTCAGCGCGGCCGATACGGTGGCCCCATGGAGGACCCGTACGCCGACTACGACGAGATCGACGAGACCGCCGAGGTTCCCCCGGCCCTCGGGTTCGTCGCCGAGGACGACCGAGGCTCGCTGCCGTTCACGTTGATCCACGGCGAGGCGCTGGTCGCCGCGGCGACCTGGTCCCTCGGGGAGTCCGGGGTGACCCCCGTCGACTTCACCACCTCCTGGGAGGGGATGGTCGCGGCCGAGGAGCCGCTGGTCCTGCACGACTCGCTGTGCCCGATGACCCCGCCGGCCTTCATCGCTCACTGTGTCTCGACCGCGCTCGCGCGCGAGGCGGTCGTGGTCGGCGTACGCCCGGTCACGGACACGGTCAAGAACCTGGACATCGAGGACGGGGTGCCGGTCCTCGGCGCGACCATCGATCGCACCTCGCTGGTCTCGGTCGCATCGCCGATCGTGCTGCCCCCGGCCGTCGTCGCCGCCCTGGACGACTGGCCCGCCGGCGACTTCGCCGAGATCGCGGGCTCGCTGGCCCGCCGGTTCCCGGTCGTCTCGATCGAGGCGCCGCCGGTCGGTCGCCGCGTCGCGTCGGAGGATGACGTACGCCTGCTCGAAGCTCTGTCGGCCAGCGCCGTCAGCTGAGTTGAACTGCTTCGGGCTTCGCTTCAGCTAAGCAGCGTCGTGACCGCGCCCAGGTCGTCGGCGAAGGTCACCTTGAGGTTCAGCGACGAGCTGGGCACCGCGACGATGCGTACGCCGGAGGCGTAGCGCTCCAGGGTCGCGCCGGTGTCGGTGCCGTCGAAGCCGTCGGCCGCGGCCTGGGCATAGGCGGCCAGGAGGTCGGCCGCCCGGAACGCCTGCGGTGTCTGTACGCCGACGAGCGCACCTGCCACGGGCTGCAGGTCACGCGTCGAGAGGTGGCTGAGCGGGGCGGCGGGGATGGCGCCACCGTGCTTGCGGGCGACGCCGATGACCGCGGAGAAGAGCTCGGGCGACACCAGCGGCCGGGCGGTGTCGTGGATCGCGACCACGTCGATCCCGTCCTCCCCGGTGGCCTCGATGTCGGCCCGGAGCACGGCGAGCGCCGCTTGCTCGGAGGCGTGCCGGGTGTCGCCGCCGGCGACCATCACGACCTCACGCTCCCCGAGCAGGGGCTGGACGACGGCCGCGACCGCCTCCTCGTCGCCGCTGCGTACGACCAGGACGAGGCGGTGCACGTCGGGCACCTCGAGGGCGGTCCGGAGCGAGAGGCCGAGGGCTGAGGAGGCCGGATCGTCGGACCCGTCGAGCGGGAGCAGCACCTTGTTGGTGGCGGCTCCGACGCGGGTGCCGGATCCGGCGGCCAGGAGGACGAGAACGGCAGGCACCCCTGGAGGCTATCCGTTCGGCGGCGAAGACGGCTGAGTGGCTGGGCGCTGGTGTTTACGTACGCGTAACAGAGCGAAACAGGAGGTGTCCCTCACGCGTCCTACGGTTCAAATCCACCGAAGGGAGGACCCGACGAATGTGGACGAAGCGGCTCGGGCCGGCGACGTCATGAGTGCTCATGCCCAGCGGGACGACCAGGGTGACTGGCAGTCCGTCTGCCCGGTCGACGCGCTCGAGGTGAAGCGCGGCGCCACGGCACTGGTCCACGGGCAGGCCATCGCCATCTTCCGGATGCCCGACGACGTCGTCTACGCCCTGGGAAACCACGACCCGTTCGCCAAGGCGTCGGTCATTGCCAAGGGCATCGTCGGGGTGCGCGAGGGGGTGCCGTTCGTGGCCTCGCCCGCTCACCGGCACGGGTTCGACCTGCGTACCGGACAGTGCCTGGACGACCCGCACGTGACCATCCCCGCCTACGAGGTCCGGGTCGTCGACGGGCTCATCCACGTCGGCCACCGGAAGGTCGCCTGAGTCCTGTCTGGGAGACTGCGGAGCGTGCAGCTTCCTCTGATCGGCATCGGGACCGACGTACACAGCCTTGCCGACGGCGTCCCGATGCACGTGGCCGGCCTCGCCTTCCCCGACGAGCCGCAGGGTCTCGCCGGGCACTCCGACGGGGACGTGGCCGCCCACGCCTGCTGCGACGCGCTCTTCTCCGCGGCGGGGCTCGGCGACCTGGGGTCCAACTTCGGCACCTCCGAGCCCGAGTGGGCCGGGGCAGCCGGAGTCGTCCTGCTGGCCGAGGCCGCGCGCCGGGTCCGTGAGGCCGGTTTCGAGATCGGGAACGTCGCGGTGCAGGTGATCGGCAACCGGCCCAAGATCGGTCCGCGGCGCGACGAGGCCAACAAGGCGCTCACCGCGGCAGCCGGGGCGAGCGTCACGGTGACCGCCACGACCTCCGACGGTCTCGGGCTCACCGGGCGAGGCGAAGGCGTCGCCGCGATCGCAACTGCACTCATCGTGCGTCGCGATAGGTAGGGAACACGCGTACGTCCCTAGACTTGGGGTATGGCACTCAGGCTCTACGACTCGGCGACCCGTGAAGTACGTGACTTCACCCCCTTGCAGCCCGGCAAGGCGTCGCTCTATGTCTGTGGCCTGACCGTGCAGAGCGAGCCGCATGTCGGGCACGTGCGGAGCGGGGTGAACTTCGACGTGCTGCAGCGGTGGCTGCGGGCGTCGGGCTATGAGACCACGTTCATCCGCAACGTGACCGACATCGACGACAAGATCCTGGCGAAGTCGGCCGAGCAGGGACGTCCCTGGTACAACCTCGGTTACACCATGCACCGCGAGCTCGACGCCGCCTACGCCTCGCTCAACGTCGCCCGGCCGACCTACGAGCCGCTGGCCACCGGTCACATCCCGGAGATCATCGCGCTGATCGAGGAGCTGATCGCGAAGGGGCACGCCTACGCCGCCGAGGACGGCTCTGCGGACGTCTACTTCGACGTGCGCTCCTGGCCCTCCTACGGCGAGCTGTCGGGGCAGAAGGTCGACGACATGGAGGCCGCCGCCGACGCCGACCCGCGCGGCAAGCGCGACCCACGTGACTTCGCGCTGTGGAAGGGCCGGAAGGTCTCCGAGCCGGAGACCGCCTCCTGGCCCTCGCCCTGGGGTCTGGGACGGCCCGGGTGGCACATCGAGTGCTCGGCGATGGCCGGGAAATACCTCGGTCCCGCCTTCGACTTCCACGGCGGCGGCCTCGACCTGCGCTTCCCGCACCACGAGAACGAGCAGGCCCAGTCGCGCGCTGCCGGCCGGCCCTTCGCGAGCTACTGGCTGCACAACGCCTGGATCACGACCTCCGGCGAGAAGATGTCGAAGTCGCTGGGCAACTCGCTGGTCATCCCCGAGGTCCTGAAGAAGGTACGCGGCATCGAGCTGCGCTACTACCTGGTCGCGGCCCACTACCGGTCCCACGTCGAGTTCTCCTTCGAGGCGCTCGCGGAGGCGGCCGCCGGCTTCCAGCGGATCGAAGGCTTCCTGGAGCGCGCGGCGTCAGTGATCGGCGAGATCGCGGCCGACGGCGTGCCCTGCGCCGACTTCGTCAACGCGATGGACGACGACCTCGGCACCCCGGCCGCGGTGGCTGCCCTGCACGAGGTCGTACGCGAGGGCAACAAGTTGCTCGCCGACGGCGACAGCCCGGCGCTGCGCGGGGTCGCCGCGAGCGTCCGCGCGATGCTGGACGTGCTCGGTCTGGACCCCGCCGACCCGGCGTGGGGTCCGGCGAGCGGTGATGACGAGAAGCTGACCGGCGCGCTCGACGTACTTGTTCGCGGGGTCCTGGACGAGCGCGCCGAGGCGCGCGCCGCCAAGGACTGGGCCCGCGCCGATGCCATGCGAGACCGGCTCAAGGATGCCGGGATCGAGATCGAGGACACCCCCGAGGGTCCGAAATGGAGCGTTAACTGATGGCAGGCAACTCCCAGCGTCGCGGAGCGATCGCGAAGGGACGTAAGAAGGGTGCCCAGGTCGGCACCGGCGGCAACCGGCGCAAGGGTCTGGAGGGCAAGGGACCGACGCCGAAGGCGAAGGACCGGCCGTACCACAAGGCCCACAAGGCGGCTCAGGCCGCCGAGCAGCGCAACAAGGGTCCGCGCAAGCGGGCCGCCGGTGACGCCGAGTGGATCATCGGGCGCAACTCCGTGGTCGAGGCACTGCGCGAGGACGTACCGGTCAACGGGCTCTACGTCGCCGAGGGTGCCGAGCGCGACGGGCGGCTGCGCGAGGCGTTCATGCTCGCCTCCGAGAAGGGCATCTCGCTGCTCGAGGTGACCAAGGTCGAGCTCGACCGGCTCACCGGCTTCAACGGCCACCAGGGGCTCGCGGCGCGGATCCCCGCCTACGAGTACGCCCACGCCGACGACCTGCTCGACCGCGCGGCCGAGGTCAGGGAGCAGGCGCTGATCGTCGCGCTCGACCAGGTCACCGACCCGCGCAACCTGGGTGCCATCGTGCGCTCGGCCGCGGCCTTCGGCGCCCACGGCGTGGTGATTCCGGAGCGGCGTGCGGCCGGCATGACCGCCGCCGCGTGGAAGACGAGCGCCGGCGCCGCGGCGCGGATCCCGGTCGCGCAGACCGTCAACCTGACCCGGCAGCTGAAGGCCTACCAGGAGGCCGGCTGCATGGTCGTCGGGCTGGACATGGAGGGTGACATCTCGCTGCCCGAGCTGGGTGCTCCCGAGGGCCTTGCCGACGGTCCGCTGGTGATCGTCGTCGGTGCCGAGGGCGGCGGGCTCTCCCGCTTGGTCCAGGAGACCTGCGACCAGATAGTGTCGATCCCGATGGTCAACTCCGTAGAGTCCCTCAATGCCGGCGTCGCCGCGTCGGTGGTGCTCTACGCGGTCGCGGAGGCGCGTCGCTGATCTCTCGCCGCACTCTGTTTCGGGGCCTCGCCGTCTGGGCGGGGCTCGGAGTGCTGTGGCTCGTGCTGGCCGTGGCGCTGAGCACGTGGCTCTTCCTGTCCAGCGAACGCCAGGTGGTCCTGGCCGGTCACGACTCGGTCCTGCGCCCGACGCTGTCGGGGAAGGCGATCATCCACACCGGACCCGTGCTGCCTGACGTACGTCTGGACGTCGGTGGCCCGGTCGGTGTCGACGTGACCCTCGGCAAGACCGAGCTGCGGTCGATGGACGAGCTCTTCGAGCGCTACGCGGTCCTCGGCTCGGCCCCAGACGGCCAGCGGGCGGTCGTGGTGGAGCAGGTCGAGTCGATGCTCGTCGCGGCCGTGCTCCGCGGCGCCGCGATCTCCTTGGCGATCGTCGCCGGGGGAGTCCTGCTGTGGTGGCTGCCCGGCTCCCAACGCCGCGCCGACCTGCGCAGACGTATCAAGGAATCGGCCCGTACGCGGCACGGTCTCACCACCGTGGGCATCGGCGTGGTCACGGTGTCGGTGCTCGCGGTCGCGGTCTGGCAGCCCTGGGGCGAGTCCGGAGCGCCCGCGGCGGACAAGGAGGCCGGTCCGGTCGCCGGCGACTGGACTCCGCTGGCCGCCTTCCTCGGCGCGGCGATCCCTGTGCCCGAGGAGCTGGCCGGCGTGGAGGTCCGCGGCGACGCCTACGCCAACCAGACCCGCCGCCTCGTGGCCAGCGCCGTCGACACGTACAACTCCAGCCGGACGTTCTACGAGAAGGTCGTGGAAAAGGTCCCGGACTTGGCGCTGCGCGAGCCCGGTGAGGACGAGACCGTGTCGGTCCTCGTCTCCGACCGCCATGACAACGTCGGCATGGACTCCGTGGTGCGCGCGATCGCCGACGAGGGCGGTGCCACGGGCATCCTCGATGCCGGCGACGACACCTCGACCGGATCCGATTGGGAGACCTTCTCCCTCGACTCGCTCACCGACGCCAGCGACGGCCTGGACAAGTGGGCGGTCACCGGCAACCACGACCACGGCCCGACGGTCGGCGACTATCTGGACAAGCAGGGCTGGACCATGCTCGACGGCGAGGTCGTCGACGGACCCGGCGGCTCGACGCTCCTGGGCGTACCCGACCCGCGCACCAGCGGCCTCGGCAACTGGATCGACGAGAAGGGCGTCACCCTCGAGGAGGCCGGCGAGAAGCTGGCCGACATCGCCTGTGCCTCGAAGGAGGAGGGCAAGCCCGTCGCGACCCTCCTCGTCCACGACCCGTCGCTGGGCCGCGAGACCCTGCGACGAGGCTGCGCGACCCTCGTCGTCGGCGGCCACCGCCATGTCCACCAGGGCCCGAGCGAGGTGATCGGCGAGAACGGTGAGATCGGCTGGACCTACACCAACGGCACCACCGGCGGCGCCGCGTACGCCTTCGCGATGGGGAAGATCCGCCGCACCGCCGAGGTCACCCTGATCACCTACGCCGACGGGCTCCCCGTCGGTGTCCAGTCCGTCGAGCTGGAGACCAACGGCGCCCTCACCGCCCACGAGTACGTGCCGCTCGATCCCGCGCTCTAGCCGCGTCGGCTGCGTACATCGGCCCGCGACTGGCTACGATTGTCCGGCCGGCATTCCTCGCCGGCGTGCCGGTGTAGCTGAGTTGGTACAGCAGGGTCCTTGTAAGACCAAGATCGCAGGTTCGAGTCCTGTCACCGGCTCCACGAAGTTGTCGGTGGTCACATTTAGTGTCACCGCCATGAGAGTTTGCGTGGGGTGTGGCGCGCCCCTTGTGAAGCGCCACCAGCTCAGGTTCTGCAGCAACGCGTGCCAGCGGGCGATGGAACGTCGCGAGAAGATCGAGCGATGGTTGAAGACCGGTGAGGCGACGCTCAGCGGGAGTAGGCGCCATTACGTGAAGCTCCACTTGATGGAGGACCAGGTGGGTCTATGTGCGATATGCGCGTGCCCAGCCACGTGGAACGACATCGAGCTGACCTTTGTGCTGGACCACATCGACGGAGATGCCACCAACAACAGACGCGAGAACCTGCGACTGGTCTGTCCGAACTGCGACAGCCAGCTGCCGACGTACAAGGCCAAGAACCGGGGAAGCGGCAGGGCCTGGCGGCGGCAGCGTTACGCCGACGGCAAGTCGTACTGATCAAGTCGTACTGATCAGCGGAGCTGAGTGACCTCGTACGTCGTCGGCGGGTTGGCGATGTCGTCCTGAGAGGCGACGAGCTCGAGCTCGCGGCGGCCGGACTTCAGGGTGCGGTCGAGGATGGCGAAGAGGGTGTTCGCGGTGCGGCCGAGGGCGGCCGGCGTCGAGCCGGTCGAGAGCAGGTGGGAGAGGTAGACCGCCGCGGTGACGTCGCCGCCGCCGTTGGGCGAGATCGGGAGCAGGGGAGTGGTGACCGACCAGGCGCCCTCGTCGGAGACGGCGACCAGGTCGAGGTGGGTCGGGTCCTTGGTGATCACCGAGGTCACCAGCACGTTGGACGGTCCGGACTCGCGGACGATGTCGACGGCGGCGAGCACCTCCTGCAGCGTGTCGGTCGACTCGAGGCCGGCGAGGAAGTTGAGCTCGAAGTGGTTGGGCGTGATC
Source organism: Nocardioides sp. NPDC006303 (assembly GCF_040613175.1). Lineage (NCBI taxonomy): Bacteria > Bacillati > Actinomycetota > Actinomycetes > Propionibacteriales > Nocardioidaceae > Nocardioides > Nocardioides sp. NPDC006303. The sequence continues at coordinate 252,654 of NZ_JBEXRR010000002.1, read as the reverse complement.
ACGTCGGCCGCGGGGACGACCTCGTCTCGCATGAACTCCGGGATGCCCTCACGGACGAACATGCCGCGCCCTACGTCGCCCATCACCGGGTCGCAGCAGTAGAGGGCCCGCGGGTTGAGCGCCTTCACGCGGCGTACGGAATCCAGGATGATCGCGCCGACGGCCGGATCGCCCTGGTAGCCGGAGAGGACCGCGGAGACGGTGGAGAGACCGTCGCGTTCGGAGATGCCCTCGATGACCTCGGCGACCTGGTCGGCGGCCACGACCGGTCCACGCCACGCGCCGTAGCCGGTGTGGTTGGAGAAGTTGACCGTGAGCACGGGCCAGACCTCGTGACCGAGGCGCTGGATCGGGAAGACTGCCGCCGAGTTGCCGACGTAGCCGAAGGCCACGTGCGACTGGATGGAGAGGATCTGCATGGCAGTATTCTGCGTCTCCAGCTTCAGACGGTGTTCTTCTGGGCCTGCTTCTTGGGCGGGTCGTTGAGCAGCCAGGCCGCCAGCGCGCCACCGATCGCGCCGAAGAGGTGGCCCTGCCAGGAGACACCGGTCTGCCCGGGGAGTACGCCGAGGAGCAGGCTGCCCCAGGCCAGGAAGATGACCACGCCGATGACGATCTGGCCGACGCGGTGGCTGAACAGGCCGCGCAGGATCAGGTAGACGAGCCAGCCGAAGATGAGCATCGAGGTGCCGGCGGTGATGCTGCCCGGGGGCGACATCAGCCAGACGCCGACGCCTCCGACCACCCAGATGATGAGGGTCGCCACGATCCCTCGGCCGACGCCCGAGGCGAGCACCAGGAAGCCGAGGACCAACGCGAACAGGGTGTTGCCGTAGAGGTGGGCCCAGCCGAAATGGAGCACCGGAGCGAACACGATGCCGAGCAGGCCGGCGTCGGTGCGCGGCTGGATGCCCAGCGTGTCGAGCTGGTGCCCGCTGATGTAGTCGGTGGCCTCGAGCACCCAGAGCAGGGCGACGAAGCCGAGCGACCAAATGCCGGCCCGAAGCCAGTTGGCACGTTGGGGCCGCGTGGGGGAGTCCTGGCTCACGCCTGAAATCTTACCTACCGCTCCACAGCGGCGAGTCTTTGCTCGAGACTCTCATAGAGGTAGGGGACGGCGGCCGGGTGCGGACCGGTCTCGTAGAGCTCGGTGGCGAGGCCCCGGGGCGACTCCCCGGTGTGGTCGGCCGCCCAGGTCTGGCCACCCCCGGTGATCCGCCCGCCGTCGAGGGGCAGCACCGCGTCGGCCGCCAGCGCAACCCAGCGTCCGCCGCCGTCCTCGAGCCAGGCCACCGGCACGGCGTACGCCTCGCCCTCGGTCATGTCGGCGTCGAGGGTGACCCCGCGACCGATCGGGTGGGCTCCCTGCCGGCTCCACAGGACGGTGGTGACCTCGAGCCGGTCCGAGTCGGCGGGGCCGGCGGTGCCGAGGACGAGGTGGTCGGCGAAGGTCGCCCAGTCGCGTACGTCGGTCGCGGGGAACTCCGGAGGACCGGCCCGTTCCAGGAGGGCCCGTCCGCCGAGCACGGCGGCCCAGACCGCGATCAGAACGACGACGATGGTCCCGCCGATCTTGAGCCGCCGTGACACCGACAGCGTCGGTCCGGTCGTGTTCTCGCCCACGTGACCCCCCGTTCACCGCGCCGATGGGCCGATGGGGCCGATCCTAATCGGACTGAGCTCAATCAGGCAGGGACCAGTCGACCGGGGAACCGCCCTGCTCGACCAGGAGGGCGTTGGCGCGGGAGAACGGCCGGGACCCGAAGAACCCCCGGCGCGCGGAGAGCGGCGAGGGGTGGACGGACTTGATCGCGGGCACATCGTTGAGCTTCGGCTCGAGATTCTGCGCGTGCCGGCCCCACAGGATCGCGACCAGTGGTCCGCCGCGTCGGCCGAGGACGTCGATCGCCCGCCCGGTGACCTCCTCCCAGCCCTTCTTCGAGTGGGAGGCGGGAGCACCGGGGCGCACCGTCAGCGAGGTGTTGAGCAGCATCACCCCGCGGTCGGCCCAGGTCGACAGGTCACCGTGCTCGGGCATCTTCAGGTCGAGGTCGGTGGCCAGCTCGGCATAGATGTTCCGCAGCGACGCCGGCAGCGGACGTACGTCCTTCTCGACCGCGAAGCTGAGTCCGATGGGGTGCCCGATGGTCGGGTAGGGGTCCTGGCCGACGATCAGGACGCGTACTTCTCGCAGCGGGCGCCGGAAGGCGTTGAAGATCCGGTCGCCGTCGGGAAGGTAGGGACGCCTCGCCGCCAGCTCGTCGCGCAGGAAGCGGCCCATCTGCTCGATCTGCGGCTCGGCCGGCGCCAGCGCCTCGGCCCAGTCGGCAGCCATCAGGCCCTTGTCCACGAGTCCGGCGAGTGCGCTCATAAATCATGAGGGTATCGGCTGGCACCGACGGATAAGTTGTCCGTGCACCCCAGGTTGGACTCATCAAGGAGTAGACATGAAGTTCGGTTTCTTCGTCCCGCAGGGATGGCGCTTTGACCTCGTCGGGATCGACCCGGCGGACCAGTGGACGACGATGAAGGACCTGGCTCTGCACGCCGATGCCGGGAGCTGGGAGTCGATCTGGGTCTACGACCACTTCCACACCACCCCGGAGCCCTCCGACCAGGCGACCCACGAGGCCTGGTCGCTGATGGCGGGCCTGGGCGCGGTGACGTCGCGGGTGCGCCTCGGACAGATGTGCTCGTGCATGTCCTACCGCAACCCGGCCTACCTGGCGAAGGTCGCCGCGACCGCCGACCACATCAGTGGCGGCCGGGTCGAGATGGGCATCGGCGCGGGCTGGTACGAGCACGAGTGGCGGGCCTACGGCTACGGCTTCCCGGAGGCGCGCGACCGTCTCGGGATGCTCCGCGAGGGCGTCCAGATCTTCCAGCAGGCCTGGACCAAGGGCATCTCGTCGCTGGACGGGAAGTACTACCAGGTCGACGGCGCCATCTGTCAGCCGCTGCCTCTTCAGCAGGGCCGTTCCGGCATCCCGCTGTGGATCGCCGGTGGCGGCGAGAAGGTGACGCTCAAGATCGCGGCGCAGTACGCCGACTACACCAACTTCCTCGGTGACCCGGAGACCTTCAAGGCGAAGTCCGACATCCTGCGCGGCCACTGCGAGACCCTCGGGCGCGACTTCGCGGAGATCACCCGCTCGTCGAACTACAACGTGCTGCTCGGGGAGAACGAGGCCGAGGTCGCCGAGAAGGTCAAGGCCTGGGAGGCCCGGCTGGTGCCGCACCTGGGCGCGGCCAAGGCGGCCGAGGTCGTCAACGGCGCCGTCGATGGCCCGACCTCGCTGGTCGGCACCCCGGACCAGGCCGTGGAGAAGCTGAAGGCCGTCGAGGAGCTGGGGATGACGTACGCCATCGGCTACTTCGCCGACGCCGCCTACGACCGCGCCTCCATCGAGCTCTTCGAGTCGAAGGTCATTCCCGAGTTCGCCTGAGCGACGCCCGGCGACACCGACCCCGACGTTTACAACGAGGTGGCCGCCGGGTAGGAAGACGTACATGAAGATGACGACCCTCCTCGGGGGAGTGGCAGTTGCCGCCGGCGTGGTCGCCGCGCGCGACCTGACCCAGCGCAAGCACGCGATCCTGCGGAACTTCCCGGTGATCGGGCACGCGCGGTACCTGATGGAGAAGATCGGGCCGGAGCTGCGGCAGTACATCGTCGCCGACAACGACGAGGAGCGGCCCTTCAGCCGTGACCAGCGGCGCTGGGTCTACGCCTCGGCCAAGGAGCAGAACAACTACTTCGGCTTCGGCACCGACAACGACATCGAGCACGTCCAGGGCCACATCCACATCAAGCACCGTACGTTCGCTGACTCCCTACCTGACGACCACGACCGGGCCGCCAAGCTCCCGTCGGCGAAGGTGCTCGGAGGTCCGCGCGGGCGCGCGAAGGCGTTCCGGCCGGAGTCGGTCGTCAACATCTCGGCGATGTCGTTCGGGTCGCTGTCCGGGCCGGCGATCAAGGCGCTCAACCTGGGCGCACATCGGGCCGGGGCGATGCACAACACCGGTGAGGGTGGCATCTCGCCCTATCACCTCGAAGGTGGTGCGGATCTGGTGATGCAGATCGGCACCGCCTACTTCGGGTGCCGGAACGCCGACGGCACCTTCTCGATCGATCGGCTCAAGGAGCGGGTCGCCACCGCGCCGGTCAAGGCGATCGAGATCAAGCTCTCCCAGGGCGCCAAGCCCGGCCTCGGTGGACTGCTGCCGGCTGCCAAGGTGACCCCGGAGATCGCCGAGATCCGCGGCATCGAGCTCGGCAAGGACTGCGTGTCGCCGTCTCGCCACTCCGCCTTCCACGACGTCGACTCGATGCTCGACTTCGTCGAGATGATCGCCGCCGAGACCGGGCTGCCGGTCGGCATCAAGTCGGCGGTCGGTGAGATGGAGTTCTGGCAGGAGCTCGCCGGGAAGATGCGGTCGGGTGAGCGGGGCGTCGACTTCATCACCGTCGACGGCGGCGAGGGTGGCACCGGCGCCGCGCCGTTGATCTTCTCCGACGCGGTCGCGATGCCGTACCGGATCGGCTTCTCGCGGGTCTATGGCACCTTCGCCGAGCTCGGCCTGACCGACGCGGTCACCTTCATCGGTTCGGCCAAGGTGGGCCTGCCGGAGAACGCCGCCGTCGCCTTCGCGCTCGGTGCCGACATGGTCAATGTCGGCCGCGAGGCGATGATGTCGATCGGCTGCATCCAGGCTCAGAAGTGCCACGACGACACCTGTCCGACCGGCGTCGCGACGCAGAGCAAGTGGCTCTCCGGCGGCCTCGACCCGCAGGACAAGGGCGATCGCTGCGCCAGCTACCTCAGGACCCTGCGCCGGGAGCTGACGAAGGTCTCCGCCGCCGTCGGCGTCGCCCACCCCGGCCTGATCACGCCCCACGACATCGAGGTCATGAACGGCGACTACGAGTCACGCACCCTCGCCGGTGTGTACGGCTACAAGGACCACTGGGGCGCCCTCGGCCCCGATGTGACCCGCGAGCTCCTCGCCGTCGTGCAGCCGCACCGTACGTTCAACGAGAAGCCGAACACCGCCTGAGAGCCGAGGCGTCTCGGCCGACGGGGGCGACTTCTCAGGACTCGGTGGCGTAGCGGGCGCCGATGGACTCGCGGATCATGTCCATCTGGCGCATCAGGCTGAGCGTCTGGCTGTGGGGCACCAGCGGGGACTCCAGGAGGCCTTCGCGCAGGCAGCGCTGCACCTCGACGATCTCGTTGCCGTACGCAGCGCCGATGACGGGTTCGTCGCCGACGATCTCGACGGGCTCGTCGCCGTTGGCGGGCTTGAAGACCGCCGAGGACGGGTGGTGGAAATCGGTCAGCTCGATGCGGCCCTGGTCGGTGGCGATGGCCGCCGAGCGCGAGGAGTAGGAGGTGACGGAGGAGACCATGGTGGAGAGCTCGTTGCCGGCGTACTTCCCGGTCATCACCAGGTCGAGGTCGAAGGTGGCGCCGTCGGCACCCTCGCCGAGGTTGGCCTGAGCGGTCAGCGCGCGGGCCTCGCCGAAGAGCAGGTGGGCGAAGGTGAGCGGGTAGATGCCCATGTCGAGCAGCGCGCTGGCGCCGAGCGCGGGGTCGAGAAGGCGCTGGTGCTGCTCGGGGTCGGCGACGAAGCCGAGCTCGGCGTGTACGTGACGGGGGACCCCGAAGCGGCCCGACTTCACGTCGGTGACGAGGCGCCGGATGATCGGGTTGGTCGCCATCCACATGGCTTCCATGAGGAAGAGCTTCTTGGAGGTGGCCAGGTCGACCATCTTCTGGGAGTCGGCGGCGTTGAGCGTCAGCGCCTTCTCGCACAGCACGTGCTTGCCGGCGTCGAGCATGAGGGTGGCGTGCTCGAGGTGGTGGGAGTGGGGGGTGGCGACATAGACGACGTCGACGTCCTCGTCGGCGGCCAGCTCCTCATAGGAGCCGTGCGCGCGGACCGGGCCGTTGGCGGCGTACTCCTTCGCGAAGGTCTCCGCGGACTCCTGGCTCCGCGAGCCGACGGCCGCGAGCCGGCCGTCGGGGACGAGCATCAGATCGGTGGCGAGGGAGTGGGCGATCCGGCCGGTGCCGAGAATTCCCCACCTGATCGGGTCAGAGTTGGTGGTCACGCCTCGACTCTAGCCACCTGGCCGGTCCTAGTGGGCGTTGGGCGGGAGCACGTTCTTGGTGTGGCTGCCCTCCACCGCGGCGAGCTCCTCGAGGAAGGAGTCGGCCCAGTAACGTACGTCCTTGGAGGCGACCTGCTTGCGCATGGCCCGCATCCGGCGGGTGAGCTCCTTCGGCTCGGCTTTGTACGCCTCGAGCAGCGCGGCTTTCATCCCGTTGATGTCGTAGGGGTTCACGAGCCAGGCCTGGCGCAGCTCCTCGGCCGCGCCGGCGAACTCGGAGAGCACGAGGGCGCCGTCGTTGTCGTAGCGGCAGGCGACGTACTCCTTCGCGACCAGGTTCATGCCGTCGCGGTAGGGGGTGACGACCATGATGTCGGCGGCGCGGTAGAGCGCGGCCATCTCCGCGCGGGGGAGCGAGGTGTGGAGGTAGGAGATCGCGGGACGGCCGATGCGGCCGAGGTCACCGTTGAGCCGGCCGACGAGGCGGTCGATGTCGTCGCGCAGCTTGCGGTACTGCTCGACGCGCTCGCGCGAGGGCACCGCCACCTGGACGAAGATCGCGTCCTCGACGTCGAGCTCGGTGTCGCGGAGCATCTCGCCGTAGGCGCGCAGCCTGGCGTAGATGCCCTTGGTGTAGTCGAGCCGGTCGACGCCGAGCAGGATCTTCTTCGGGTCGCCGAGCTGCTGGCGGATCTCCTTCGCGCGCTGATTGACGCCCTCGTCGTGGGCCATCTCGTCGAAGCCGACGAAGTCGATCGAGATCGGGAAGGCGGCCGCGTGCACGGTGCGCCCGTCGGGGAGATAGACCAGGTCACGGTGGGTCTTGTGGCCGACGCGCTGGCGCACCAGGCGGACGAAGTTCTGGGCCGCCTGGGGCAGCTGGAAGCCGACCAGGTCGGCGCCGAGGAGGCCCTCGAGGAGCTGGCGGCGCCAGGGGACCTGCTGGAAGAGCTCGGCCGGCGGGAACGGGATGTGCAGGTAGAAGCCGATGCGCAGGTCGGGGCGGAGCTCGCGCAGCATCTGCGGGACCAGCTGGAGCTGGTAGTCCTGCACCCAGACGGTCGCGCCCTTCGCGGCGACCTCGGCGCACTTTTCGGCGAACCTCCGGTTGACGCGCTGGTAGCCGTCCCACCACTCGCGGTGGAACTCCGGCTTGGCCACGACATCGTGGTAGAGCGGCCACAGGGTGCCGTTGGAGAAGCCCTCGTAGTGCTCCTCGATGTCCTGCGCGGTCATCGTCATCGGCAGTAGGTGGAGCCCGTCGTCCTCGAACGGCTCGAGGTCCTCGTCGATGCCCCCGGGCCAGCCGATCCAGACGCCGTCGTTGGCCCGCAGGACCGGCTCGAGGGCGCTGACCAGGCCTCCTGGGGAGCGTCGCCACGCCTTCGTTCCGTCCGGCATCTCCACACGATCCACGGGGAGCCGATTGGCCACAATTACCAGGTCAGCCTGCACATCTCCGACTGTAGTGGACCGGAGCCAGGTTCGGCGCCGAGTCGTTCCACCCGTGACTTCCGGCCCCCTGATCCGAATACCTGTCGAGTAACACGCCGGGAGGGTGAACCACAGCGGTGTAGTTCGGCGCGTTAGGGTGTCGTCAGATGCAGACGACACCGGGGGACGAGGAATGAGCGCTGTCAACGTGCAGGTCACAGGCCCAGGCGAGGACCCCGCGAGCCTCAGCGAGCGAGACAAGCAGATCCTCGACTTCGAGCGTCAGTGGTGGAAGTACGCCGGAGCCAAGGAAGCCGCTGTGCGCGAGGCGTTCAACATGTCCGCCACCCGCTACTACCAGGTGCTCAACGCTCTCATCGACAAGCCGGAGGCCCTCGAGGCCGACCCTCTGCTGGTACGCCGCCTGCGGCGGCTCCGCGCGGCCCGGCAGCGTCAGCGCTCGGCGAGACGGCTCGGTTTCGAGGTCTGAATGACCGGCTGCGTACGTCCTTCGAAGGGTGAGCGTGGCGTCGCGCTCCCCACACCCGTCATCGCGCTGAGCGTGGTGGCCGTCGTCGCCGCGGTGATCATCTTCTGGATCACCGGTGGCGACGGAGACGAGGGCAAGGAGATCGCCCAGGCGGGCGGCAGCCCCTCGGCTTCGGCGTCGGCCTCACCGAAGGCGGCCAAGGCCGAGGAGAAGAAGCCGCCCAAGGCCGAGCCTTCGCCGGTCGACCGCGCCAAGGTCAGCGTCGAGGTCTACAACCAGTCGAATATCGCCGGCTTGGCCGGCGACGTCGCGGCCAAGGCGAACACGGTCGGCTGGAACGTCGTCGGCGAGGACAACTGGGTGGGCTCCATCCCGGAGAACACCGTCTACTACCCGAGCGAGATGAAGCGTGAGGGTCAGCAGCTCGCCGATGACCTCGGCATCAAACGCACCCATGTGTCGGTCGAGGGCTCGATGAAGGGCGACCGGTTGACGGTGGTTCTGACCGGGGCTCTCTGAGCCTTTCCGGCCGTTGTCGAGGGTGTGTGATCTACCGCACTGCGGCGCCCTCGCGGTCGGCTCCGAGGTGGTTGCCGTGTCACAGTTGAGGCATGGCCGAACTCCAGCCTGATGGCACCGCAGGAGAGCAGAAGTACGCCGCGATCGCGGCTGCTGCCGCCGAGACCCTCGTCGGTCTCGACTTCGACGGCACGCTCTCCCCGATCGTCGAGGACCCGGCGTCGGCTCGGATCCATCCGGACGCGGCCTCCGTCCTGATCGCGCTCGCATCCCGGGTGAAGGCACTGGCCATCGTCACCGGCCGACCGGCCGGACAGGTCGTCGAGCTCGGCGGGCTGGCCGAGATCGCCGACGCGCTCGCGGAGGAGGGCAAGGAGCTGTACGTCTTCGGGCAGTACGGCAACGAGCGCTGGAGCGGTGCCGACCGGGTCGTCGTCGGCCCGCCGCCGCCCGAGGGGCTGGCCGCCTTCGAGGCGGCGCTGCCGGAGGTGCTGGCCGCTCACGGTGCGCAGGACGCCTACATCGAGGAGAAGGGTCTCGCCGTCGGGGTGCACACCCGCCGGTTCCCCGACCCCGACGGGCTCGCCGCGCGTCTGCTTCCGCCGCTGACCGAGCTGGCCGGCGAGCACGGGCTCGTGATCGAGCCCGGCAAGCAGGTCATCGAGGTGCGCGCTCCTGGCATGCACAAGGGTCACGCGATCGACACGCTGATCTCGGAGGTCTCGCCCGGCGCGATCCTGTTCGGCGGCGACGACCTGGGTGACATCGAGGCGTTCGAGGCGGTCAGGGCCTGGGGAAAGACCACCGGGTCGGCGACGCTGCTCGTCTACTCCCACGCCGGCCCCGACCGGGGTCCGCTCGCGGATCTCGCGGATCTCGAGGTGCAGGGCCCGGATGGCGTGCTGGAGCTGCTGCGTGAGCTGACCGACGACAGCGTCCGCTGACAGCGAACACGATAACCGGAGGGAACATCCGGTTGCTCCCAGAAGTTGAGCCAGTATCACTCAACTCTTCTAGGAGGGTCCGCAAATGGACAAGCTTCCTGTGCTGTTCGTCTCGGATGCCGTGGTCCTGCCGGGGATGGTCGTGCCCATCGAGCTCGACGAGGCCGCGCAGGCTGCGATCGACGCCGCCCGGGCAGGCTCGGAGAGCCGGCTGCTGGTCGCGCCGCGGCTGGGGGACCGGTATGCGACGTACGGCGCTGTCGCCACGATCGAGCGCGTCGGCCGGTTCCGGGGCGGTGAGCCCGCGGCGGTGCTGAGGGCCGTCGGCCGCGCGAAGATCGGCTCCGGCGTGACCGGACCCGGTGCTGCGCTGTGGGTCGAGGTCGAGACCGCCACCGAGACGACCACGGAGCACGCGAAGGAGCTGGCCGAGGAGTACAAGCGGCTGGTCGTCGCGGTGCTCCAGCGTCGCGAGGCGTGGCCGGTCATCGACCAGGTCAACCGGCTCACCGAGCCGTCGGAGATCGCCGACACCGCCGGCTACGCGCCCTATCTCGACGACGATGCCAAGCGCGAGCTGCTGGAGACGCCGGACGTCACCGAGCGTCTCGAGAAGGTGATCGCCTGGGCGAAGGACCACATCGCGGAGTCCGAGGTCAGCGACAAGATCGCCGAGGACGTACGCGAGGGCATGGAGAAGACGCAGCGGGAGTTCCTGCTGCGCCAGCAGCTCGCCGCGATCCGCAAGGAGCTCGGCGAGGGCGAGCCCGAGGGGTCCGACGACTACCGGGCCCGCGTCGAGGCCGCCGACCTCCCCGAGGCCGTACGCGAGGCCGCGCTGCGCGAGGTCGACAAGCTCGAGCGTGGTTCCGAGCAGAACCCCGAGACCGCCTGGATCCGCACCTGGCTGGACACGGTGCTGGAGCTGCCGTGGTCGGTCCGGACCGAGGACTCGACGGACCTGGTCGCGGCTCGTGAGGTGCTCGACGCCGACCACCACGGCCTCGAGGAGGTCAAGGACCGGATCGTGGAGTACCTGGCGGTGCGGACCCGACGTGCCGAGCGTGGCCTGCAGGTCATCGGCGGCCGTGGCTCCGGTGCTGTGGTGCTGCTCGCCGGCCCGCCAGGAGTCGGCAAGACCTCGCTGGGGGAGTCGGTCGCGCGTTCGCTCGGACGTGAGTTCGTCCGGGTCGCGCTGGGCGGTGTCCGCGACGAGGCCGAGATCCGTGGCCACCGGCGCACCTACGTCGGCGCGCTCCCGGGCCGGATCGTGCGGGCCATCAAGGAGGCCGGCTCGATGAACCCGGTCGTGCTCCTGGACGAGGTCGACAAGGTCGGCTCGGACTATCGGGGTGACCCTGCCGCCGCGCTGCTCGAGGTGCTCGACCCGGCGCAGAACCACACCTTCCGCGACCACTACCTCGAGCTCGACCTGGACCTCTCCGACGTTCTGTTCATCGCCACGGCCAACGTGGTCGAGCAGATCCCGAGCGCGCTCCTGGACCGGATGGAGCTGGTCACGATCGACGGCTACACCGAGGACGACAAGGTCGCCATCGCCCGCGACTTCCTGCTGCCCCGTCAGCTGGAGCGCGCCGCGGTGACCTCGGAGGAGGCCACGGTGACTGACGACGCCCTGCGCGAGCTGGCCGCGAACTACACCCGTGAGGCGGGCGTACGCCAGCTCGAGCGGCTCATCGCCAAGGCGCTGCGCAAGGTGGCGACGCGGCTGGCGACCGGTGCGGAGCACGTGGAGATCGGCCTGGACAACCTCAAGGACCTGGTCGGACGGCCGCGGTTCACGCCGGAGTCGGCGGAGCGTACCTCTGTCCCGGGGGTCGCCACCGGACTGGCCGTCACCGGGCTCGGTGGGGACGTGCTCTTCATCGAGGCGTCCTCGGCCGACGGGCAGGCTGGACTGAACATCACCGGCCAGCTCGGCGAGGTGATGAAGGAGTCCGCGCAGATCGCGCTCTCCTTCGTCCGCTCGCACGCCGCCGAGCTGGGCGTCGACCCGGCCGTGCTCGACCGCTCGCTCCACGTCCACGTGCCCGCGGGCGCGGTCCCCAAGGACGGCCCGAGCGCCGGCATCACGATGGTCACCGCGCTCACGTCTCTCGCGACCGGTCGCCCGGTGCGCAGCGAGGTCGGCATGACCGGTGAGGTCTCGCTCTCGGGGCGGGTGCTGCCCATCGGCGGCCTCAAGCAGAAGCTGCTCGCCGCCCAGCGAGCCGGTCTGACCGAGGTCTTCGTGCCCCAGCGCAACGAGCCCGACCTGGACGAGGTCCCCGACGAGGTGAAGCAGGCCCTGAAGATCAACCTGGTGAGCGACGTCAGGGATGTCGTACGCGGCGCCCTCGCGCCTGCCGAGGGAGCGGCCGCCGCCCAGAGTACGGTTGCCGCTGCCTGACCGGATCGTTCCGGATGCTGCCCGCTTGATGCCTCGTGCGTCGAGCGGGCAGCTCGCACACTGGGCACATGAGCAACCGAGCCCTTCTCGTCATCGACATCCAGGAGTCCTTTCGGCAGCGGGAGGTCTGGCAGCAGACTCTTCACCCCGACATCGCCGACCGAGCCGACCGGCTGGTGAGCCTCGCTCGCGCCGCGGGCGACCTGGTGGTCTGGGTGCTCCACACCGAACCCGGCAGCGGCGGCGTCTTCGACCCGGAGTCGGGTCATGTGCGTTACCTCTACGGGCTCAGCGGCCCCGAGTCGGGCGATGTCGAGCTGCGCAAGACCGCCCACAACGCCTTCACCACGACCAACCTGCAGCAGGTGCTGACCGAGCGCGGGGTCACCGAGCTCGTGGTGTGCGGGATCCGCGCCGAGCAGTGCGTCGAGACCACCGCGCGGGTCGGCTCCGACCTCGGCTACCGGATCACTTATGTCGCCGACGCGGTCACCACCGAGCCGCTGGGCGGGCTGTCGGCCGAGGAGGTCGTGGAGCGTACGAAGCTCGTGCTCAGCGGCCGATTTGCCGAGATCGCGACGATCGCCGATCTGGAGGCTGTGGCAGCATCTGCGGCATGAGCGCCGTTGTGTTCGTGCTGCTGCCCGGCGTACATCTGCTCGACCTCGCCGGGCCGGCACAGGCGTTCCACACGGCGCGCAGCCTTGGACACCCCTACGACCTCGCGTACGTCGCGGGCGCCGAGCCGGGGGAGGTGCTCTCCGCACAGGGGCTGCCTCTGACGACCGCCGCGGAATGGCCCGATCTCGACCCCGGTGACCTGCTCGTCGTGCCGGGCTGGCGGGCGGCGTACGACCTCGTCGCCGGCCCCCGGCTCACCCGCGAGACCGCCGAGCGGCTGCGTGCCCATCATGCTGCCGGGGGTGAGGTGGCCAGCGTCTGTGCCGGCGCCGACGCCCTCGGGCAGGCGGGCCTCCTCGACGGACGTCGCTGCACCACCCATCACGATCTCCAGGACGCGCTGTCCCGGCGCTACCCGAAAGCCCGGGTGGTGCGCGACGTGCTCTTCACCAGCGATGACCGGATCGTGACGTCGGCAGGCATCGCCAGCGGCATCGACCTGAGCCTGCACCTGCTCGCGGTGCGCCACGGACCGGCGCTGGCGGCTCGCGTGGCCCGCGACATGGTCGTCTACGCGCGGCGCAACGGAGACCAGCCGCAGGAGAGCGTCCTGCTGCGCCACCGGAACCATCTCGACGACACCGTCCACCATGTGCAGGACGTCATCGACGCCCGGTTCGCCGAGCCGCTTCCGCTCTCCGCGCTGGCGGACGGCGCGGGGGTGAGCGAACGCACCCTGACCCGCGCCTTCGTAGCTGCGACCGGCCTCACCCCGCTCCGGTATCAGCAGGCTCTCCGTCGTGAACGGGCCGACCATCTGCTGACCGCGGGCACCACCATGGAGTCGGCCGCCCGTGCGGTGGGCTTCGACGATGCCCGGATGCTGCGCCGCCTCCGCGCTCGCTGAACCTCGATTGTCCATATGATGGACGACTGGTCCGCGGAATGGAACCCGGGTGTGTTTGGCAGCGGATACCTGCCGTACGATCGCTACTGCTCATCGAGAGGGACTGAGGGAACGGCCCAGTGAAGTTCCGGCAACCGACCACGAGCCTCCTCCCGGCCATCGGGTAGGGCGTGGAGCAGGTGCTAATTCCGGCCCGGCGCGAGAGACGTGATCGGGGAAGATGAGGAGGAGGTTTCTCATGAGCGCTGCGACCACGGAGACGAAGGGCCTGCGCGAGGGCGCTTTCGGCAACGCCTCGGCGCTGTCGTGCCGGGAGTGTGGGCACCAGATCGAGCTCGGACCGCATTACGCCTGTCCGGAGTGTTTCGGGCCACTCGAGGTGGCCTATGACTTCCCGGCCGTGACCCGCGAGGAGATCGAGGCCGGACCCCGCAACATCTGGCGCTACAAGGCGCTGCTGCCGGTGCCCGACGACATCGAGCAGAGCCCCAACACCGAGCCCGGCTTCACCCGGCTGCTGGACGCGAAGAACCTCGCGCGTGAGCTCGGCATCGAGAAGATCTGGGTGAAGGACGACTCGACCAACCCGACCAACTCCTTCAAGGACCGCGTGGTCGCCTGTGCACTGAGCGCCGCCCGCGAGCTCGACGCCAAGGTCTTCGCCTGCCCGAGCACCGGCAACCTGGCCAATGCTGTCGCGGCGGCGGGAGCGCGCGCCGGGATCCCGACCGCGGTCTTCATCCCGAGCAACCTCGAGCAGCCCAAGCAGGTCAACTCCGCCGTCTTCACCGACAACCTGATCGCCGTCGACGGCAACTACGACGACGTCAATAAGCTCGCTCAGGAGATCGCCGCGGAGGAGGAGGGCTGGGCGTTCGTGAACGTCAACGTACGTCCCTTCTACGCCGAGGGCTCCAAGACGCTCGGCTTCGAGATCGCCGAGCAGCTCGGCTGGCGCCTGCCCGACCAGATCGTCATCCCGGTGGCCTCCGGATCCCAGCTGACCAAGGTCGACAAGGCCTTCAAGGAGCTGATCAAGCTCGGTCTGGTCGAGGAGAAGCCGTACCGGATCTTCGGCGCCCAGGCCACCGGCTGCAACCCGGTCGCGACCGCGTTCAAGGCCGGCGTCGACGCCATCCGCCCGGTCAAGCCCGACACGATCGCCAAGTCGCTGGCCATCGGCAACCCGGCCGACGGCATCTATGTCCTCGACGCCACCCGTTCCTCCGGCGGTGCTGTCGAGGAGGTCACCGACGACGAGATCCGCGCCGCGATCGTGCTCCTGGCCCGCACCGAGGGCATCTTCACCGAGACCGCCGGCGGAACCACGCTCGCGGTCACCAAGAAGCTCGTCGACAACGGTCTGCTCGACCCGAGCCTGGAGACGGTGATCATCAACACCGGCCACGGCCTCAAGACGCTCGACGCGGTCAGCGGCATCGTCGGCCCCCGCGCCACCATCGCCCCCAACTACGACGCCTTCGAGGAAGCCGGTCTCTCCCAGGCCTGAGGTCGCCAGAGCGTCACGCTGGGTCCTTCGCGACTGTGACAGAGAGTCTGGCCTTGTGAGCGATTCACAAGGTCGGACCCTCTGTTATAGCGATGCATCAATCAGGGAGCCGGCGGCACTCGCCGGCGACGCAGGCGAGGCCGTTGCGCAATGACAGCGTCGGTTCGGCTTCCTTCTCGGCGATCACGGTGTAGTTCGTGACCGTGCGCCCGCGCACCATGTCGAGACGACGCACTCGAGTGCCGGCGGCGTCGCGATCCGTGACTAGCTGGAGGTAGGTGTCGTCGTCGTAGGCGTACGCGAGGATCTCCTCGTACGCATCCTCGATCCTGACCACGCGTGACGACTCGGCGAACCAGACCGCCTGCTCACCCGAGGCCGAGAGCACGGGGAAGGCCGGTTGGCCGGTCGCACTGCGATCGATGGTGATGTCGGGCTTTCCCGGGAACTGCCACCCGTCCGGCATGGCGCCGATGAAGCCGGGATACTTCGACTCGAAGAGCCTGTCTGGTTCCTCGAAGTCGTCGGAGTTGTCGTGGGGCCGCATCGCGACCGGACGGGGCGGTCCGCCGCTGGCCACCGAGATGGCCCGCGCACCGTCGGAGTCAGCGGTGTAGAGGAAGTCGCCGGCGATGGCGAACGGGTCCCTCTGGAAGGCGAACGGCACGGTGCGGACCACCTTGCCGCTGCTGACAGCGACGATGGTGAGGCGCCGGTAGGACTCCACGTCGCGGATCCCGACATAGCGGTCTTGATCGATCAGCCCGTGCATCCCGGAGGTGAAGTTGAGGTCCCACCACCACTCGGTGCCGGTGACGATCAGCCCACCGTTGGCCAGCGTCGGCTCACCGAGTTGACGCCATCGGTCCTTACCTGAGGTGATCTCCAGGGCGGCGGTGTAGCCGTCGCTCTCATAGACGAGCAGGTCGCCGTAGCGTCGGAACACATCGGCGTACGGGATCCGCCGCGACCATCGTTTCTCGCCGGTCACCGGGTCATAGGCGCTTATGACATGGCCACGGCTGCCGATCACGACGTCCTGGGTGGCCAGCACGGGAGGATCGAAGAAGCTGTCATCCTCATTGCCGAGGGCACGGGTGTGGCCGTTCGCGGTCAGGATGAGTCCGTCGAGCATGCTCCAGGTGAGCGCACCGCCGTCGAACGACCCGATCGCCGATCCGCCCTCGGTCAGCACGGTCCCAGGCACCGGGTCGGGGCGTTCCTGGATCACCGCGGCCGCGAAGATCCCGCCGCTGAGCATCGGGGTCAGCAGTTAGAGCCGGGCGCGGATCGGGCTGCGCTGCTCGTCGTCCAGCAGCATCAGGTAGGCCTCGACCGCTGTGAAGCCGATCAGAACGCTTCCGATCACACCCCATCGCATTCCGAGGTCACCGACCAGCGTCCATACGACTATGGCGACGCCGACGAACAACATGACCGCAGCGGTGACCGCCTGTGCCCGAGACATGACCATGGCACCACTATGCGGCCTTTGCTGCCCGCTGTGTCGCAGGCCGGACGTCGGGCGAACCGTCCGTTCACACTCGTGCGCTACAGATAAGGAATGTGAACACCACGAAGACGAGTGAAGAGGCCAAGTGGCTCGGCATGGTCGCCGCCACCGCCGGTGTCGCCGGCGCAGTCGGTGTGGTGGGGGCGGCGGCCGGTGCCGGGTTCGTGACGTTGCTGAAGAGACAGGCGGCGCACGCGCGTGACGTGATCGGCAAGCCTCTCGGCGAGGAGGCGATCGACGCCGACAAGGTCTACAAGAAGGCCTACGGAGGTACGCCGGTCGAGCTCCTCATCCTCGGGGACTCGATCGCCGCGGGGCTGGGCGCGGAGACCAGGAGCGGCACCCTCGGCGCCCGGCTGGCGAAGGGCACGGCCAAGGCTCTGCTGAGGCCGGTGCGGCTGCGTACGGCTGCCGTGGTCGGGGCCGAGACGTCGATGCTCCCCGCGCAGCTCGAGTCGCTGCCGAAGGGCTACCGGCCCGATGTGGCGGTGGTCATCGTCGGTGGCAACGACGTCACCCACCGGGTGCCGCAGAAGGACTCCACCCGGGTGCTGGGGGAGGTCATCGACGCGCTGCGCGAGCGTGGTGCCGAGGTCGTGGTCGGGACCTGCCCGGACGTGGGTGCGGTCCGCCCCCTGCCGCAGCCGCTGCGCTCGCTCGGGCGCAGGATCGCCAAGCAGCTGGCCGACGGCCAGCGGGAGACGGCGCTCGCTCGCGGCGCCCACGTCGTCTCGCTCTCCGACGTCGTCGGCCCGTTCTTCATCACGAACCCCGACGAGATGTTCGCCATCGACCACTTCCACCCCAGTGCGATGGGCTACAAGCGCACGGCCAAGGCGATGCTGCCCTCCGTGCTCGCTGCCCTCGGCCAGGTCCAGCAGGTCCCGTTCGGACACCACCTGCCCGAGCTCCCGCCCGAGGCGACCGAGCCGCCGGATCCTGACACGAACACCGGTCGAGTCGGCTCGTCATAACGCGCCGACTCGGCGAACTCTCACGTCAGTTTGGGCCGACTCGGGCTGACTCGGTCCAGGTCCCAGACCAGTGCGTCGTGGACGCGCTTCTCGACCAGGTCCCAGGCCTCGGCGCTGACGCCAGGGTGGGCGGAGCGGTCGATGGCGCTGAAGGCTTCCGCGACTTGGGAAAGAGTGCGGTTCACGACGCGGATGGCGCGCCGCTCCGGTAGACCCCATGAGCGGCCCTCCGCGACCACGTCGTCGATGGTGACCTCGTCGACGAGGAACTTCCCGTTGACATCCAACGCGAACCGCCGGTTGTCGCGGCGATGGTGGAGATGCATGGAGATGTCGTACGCCGGGCTCAGGGTCACGCTCCCGTCGGCCCGACGGATGAACGAGATGTTCTTCGCGTGCATGTCGGTGTTGCCGACGAGGTGGGAGAACGCGACCAGCCGCAGGAGGTCGTCCGGGTTGCCGCCGTCGAGGCGGAGTACGTCGGCGGCGTGTCGCAAGGACGGCATCTTCGAACCCCACTGGAACTTCCGGTTGGGATCCAGGGTGTTCAGCCCGATCGCCTGAGCTAGATCCTCCTGATGGATCCGAGGATGCGGCCCGTCGAGATCTCTGTCGTAGCGGGAGACCGCGATGGCACGTACGTCCTCGAACTCCAGGATCTTCGCGTCGACGCTGGTCAGGCCGACCATGCGGGCCAGAGTCAGAGAGGCGACCTCGGTGTCGACGACATCAGCGATGCCGGACTCCGTCGAGCCGCCTCGCTTGACGATCCAGGTCGACGGCGCTCCGTCCTTGCAGGCGAACCAGCCGCCGTCCTCGTGGTGGACGGCGATCTTCGGGACCATTCCCGGAAGGCTGATCGACTCAACCGTCGTCCCGAAGGCGCTCGCCGGCGAGTGTTCGTCCGCGTGTTGAATTCGTTCGGCGAGCTGGTCCTGCGTCAGTGGCACGTATCGCCCTTTGGAGGTGGGGTCATCCGCCCCTTCGGTGACGAAGATGGCCGCGCCGGTCGTGTCGCGACCGTACGACCGGATCATCGCGAACGAGTCGTCCGGCGGGACGCCCGCACTCATCGCATGGTTGGTCCGGGCGTTCCCCTCTGGGAGAAGTCCGTCGAGATAGTTCTTGACCAGTGCGGGGACCGGCACGTCGCCGATCGTCAGCTTTGCCGACAGTAGGCGCGTCCCTTCGGGCCAACGTTCCTGCGACTCATCGGTCCAAGACAGGGTGAGTCGGCCGTCATACGCCTCGGACAGGGTGGCGATCCGTGTGCCATAGACCCAGATGTCGAGCGGATCGCGCATCAGTGCTGGCCCTCGTCGTCGACCTGGGCATGGATCTCGATGTGCGCCCCGAGCTCTCGGAGCAGTTCGAAGATGCGCGTGGCGTACAGGTTCGGCTTCCCGGCCTCGAGCTCATAGATGTATCGCCGGGAGATGCCGAGTGACTCTGCGAGCTCGTCCTGAGTCACGCCGCGCTTCGCCCGAAGGCGTGCGAGGGCTTGACCGAGCGCTTCAGGTGACCGTGCGGTGAGCTGATAGTCCGCCACGGCGCCTCCTATGGGCTGATATCGACTCGTTCGATAAATGCGAGGATATCAGCCCATAGGCGCGGCGGGCGGATATCAGCCCATGCGGCGCCTAGTTGTCGACGTCGGTGCCCGTCTCGTCCGGGGTCTTGCCGCCGGTGCTGAGCATGTCGGCGGTGAGGCCGGTGGCGGCGCGGTAGTCGACGGTCCCCGCAGGTGTACGCGGCACCGACTCGACCAGCAGGACGAGCTTGGGCTCGTGCGACTCCCCGAGCCGGTCGCGGGCGTGCTTGCGCAGGTCGGCAGCCGTGGTCTCGGTCGACGGGGCGAGCTGCACCAGCGCCGCGACCTGCTGGCCCCAGCGCGGGTGGGGCATGCCGAAGACGGCGGCGTCGACGACGTCCTCGTGGGCGAGGAGCACGCCCTCGATGGTCTCGGGGTGGATCTCGAGGTCACCGGTGCGTACGAGGGTGGCGGCCCGGCCGAGCAGGGTGATCGAGCCGTCATGCTCGCGGCGGGCGAGGTCGCCGGGGAAGGTCCAGCGCCGGTTGTCGATCAGCTTGATCGCGGTGGCCGAGCGGGCGTTGTCCTTGTAGTAGCCGAGGGCCGAGGGGCCGGAGCGGGCCAGCAGGCCCTCGACGCCGGGAGCCGCCGGGGTGAGGTCGGGGTTGAAGACCTCCACCTCCGGGCCCACCATGAAGCGCGCCTCGCCGGGCACTAGCGCCGAGCCGTCGTCGGCGCGGGAGCCGGTGACGCCGGTCTCCAGGGTGCCGTAGGAGTCGACGATGACCCGGCGGGCGAAGGCGTTGCGCAGGACTCCGAGGACGCCGTCGGAGAGCGGTGCCGCGGTGTTGGAGACCCCGGCGAGCGAGTGCAGCGGCCAGCGCTTCTTGCCGGTCAGCCGGGCCTTGGCCACCGGTCGCGCCTGGGCGTCGCCCAGCAGCGTGATCGCGGTTGCGCCGGCCTGCTCGGCGAGGTCGAGGAAGGCCTCGGCGGAGAAGGTGGGAGAGGTGTCGAGCACCGCGGTGCCACCGGCGACCAGCGCCCGCAGGAGCAGCAGCTGGCTCTGCCCGTGCAGCAGCGGACCGCCGGCGAGCAGGACGACACCCGAGTCGCGAGCGGCCGCCTCCGCGGCGAGCCCCTCGACCGACGGGATCGGGGCGTTGCGGCGGACCGTGTTCAGCGCGGCCCAGATCAGGTCCTCCTGGCGCCAGACCGCACCCTTCGGGGTGCCCGTGGTGCCGGTGGTGAAGATGATGTGCCAGTCGCCGGGCGTACGTCCGACCGTCGGCCGCTCCTTGGACGCCGCGGCGACCTTGGCGTCGTAGTCGGGACCGAGGACGACCCGGTGGTCCAGCTTCAGGTCGAGCTCGTCGAGGTCATCGGTGAACTCGGGGGAGACGATGGCCGCGACGCAGTCGGTGGCGGCGTACGTCCGGGCGAGCTCGTCGCGCCGGTAGGCGTGGTTGATGTTGACCGGGATCGTGCGGGCCTTGAGGCACCCGTAGAGGGCGTCGACCCACTCGATCCGGTTGGTCGCGTGGACGGCGACCTGGGCACCCGGCTCGAGGCCGACGCTCAGCAGGTGGTTGGCCAGGCGCGTGGCACGCTCGTCGATCTCGGCGTACGAGTAGGCGCGGTCGGAGGTGACGACGGCCGTGCGATCGGGGATCGCATCGGCCATCGCCTCCAGGATGTCGGGCAGTGTGAGGGGGATCACGGCGGACACAGAGACGTACGTGCCTTCCAATTCATAGAGCCAGGGGTAGGGCCGTACGGCACCGAACCGTACGTCGGATCAGCCGGTCGTCACGTACGCGCCTCGAGCAGCTCGGCGGCGACCGTAGCGCTCGCACGATAGTCCACCTTGCTCACGGGCGTGCGGGGGACTCGCTCCACGAGCAGGATGTCCTTGGGCACCTTGTAGGCGGAGATGAGGCTGCGGCAGTGCTCGCGGAGCGCATCGGTCGAGGTCGCGGCGCCCTCGCGGAGCTGCACGAGAGCGGTGACCTGCTGGCCCCAGCGCTCGTGCGGGGTGCCGACGACCGCCGTGTCGAAGACGTCCGCGTGACGCAGCAGGACCGACTCGACCTCCTCGGGGAAGACCTTCTCGCCACCGGTGTTGATGCAGCCCGACCCGCGGCCGAGGACGGTGATCGAGCCGTCCTCCTCGCGCCGCGCGAAGTCGCCCGGGATCGACCAACGCTGCCCGTCGACCTCCTTGAACGTCGCCGCGGTCTTGACCGGGTCGTTGTAGTAGCCCAGCGGGATCGACCCGGTGCGCGCGAGCATCCCGGTCTCACCCGGCGCGCACGGCTTCATGTCGGTGTCGAAGACCTGTACGTCCATCCCGACCTGGAACTTCGGCGCGGCCTGCGCGCCCTCGTTGCCGTCATCGACCTGCATGCCGGCCGCCCCGGACTCCGAGGCGCCGTAGGAGTCGAGGATGTAGCGGCCCGGCAGCGCCTCCCGGAGCTGGGTGCGGACCCCCGCGGAGAGCGGGGCGGCGCCGTTGGATACGGCGAACAGGCTGCTCAGGTCCCAGCGCTCCGGCTCGCGCAGGATCGCCTCGGCGACCGGGCGGCCCATCGCGTCGCCCAGGAAGGTGAGCGAGTTGACCCCGGCGGCCTGGACCAGGTCCAGGATCGTCTCGGGCGACCAGGCCGGCTCGGTGTAGAGCGAGACCGTGCAGCCGGCGACATGGCCGTTGCCCATGATCCACTGGCTGCCGCCGTGCATCATCGGACCGCAGGCCAGCAGCACCATCGGCGACTCCTGTGCCGCGGCCTCCTGGGCGAGCTGCTCGACGGTGTCGAAGGGGGCTCCGAACCGGCTCGCGTTCATCGCGGCGCGGATGATGTCCTCCTGGCGCCACACGACGCCCTTCGGCATCCCGGTGGTGCCGCCGGTGTAGATGACGTAGCGGTCGTCGGGGCTGCGCTCGATGTCGGGGCGCTCCTTGGACGCGGCAGCGACCGCGGCGTCGTACTCCTCGCCCATCACCAGCGTCGGGATGCCCAGGCCGAGCGCGGCGACCGCCTCGACGTGCTCCGGTCCGATGATCGCGGCGACCGCGTCGGAGTTGCGGTAGAGGTGGTCGAGCTCGTCGTGGAGGTACTTGTGGTTGATGTTGATCGGCACCGCCCGCGCCTTCATGCACCCGTAGAACGCGTCGACCCACTCGATCCGGTTGCGGGAGTGGATGGCGACGTGGTCGCCGGGTTTGATGCCCTGCCCGAGGAGGTGGTTGGCCAGCCTGGTCGCGCGCTCGTCGACCTCGGCGAAGCTGTAGGCGTGTTCCATGGTGAACACGGCGGTGCGGTCGGGGATGGCGTCGGCCATCGCCTCGAGGATGTCGGGGAGAGTGATCGGGGTCACACCACCGAGTGTGGCAACTAGAACGTGTTCTCGTCTAGCGATTGGGGTGGAAAACCTTCCAAGGCCCTTTGCCGCCGGGCGAGGTCGGCCCGCTCGGGCCCGTGCGTGCAGAGCGCGATGGCCTCCGCGTACGCCTCGATCGCGTCGTCGTGACGCCCCGACCGCTCCAACAACTGGGCGCGTACGGCAGGCAGCCGGTGCCCCGGGAGAGCGACCGAGTCCAGCGCCTCGAGGCCGGCCTCGGCGCCGTTCGCCTCAGCCACCGCGACGGCCCGGTTGAGACGTACGACCGGGGTGTCCTGGAGCGCCAGCAGCTCGTCGTAGCGCTCGATGATGCGCTTCCAGGCGGTCGTCTCGGAGCTGGGCGCGAGGGCGTGCTCCGCGGCGATCAGCGCCTGGAGGAGATAAGGCGCAGGGGCCGCGTGGGCGAGCGGGGTGAGGATCGCGAGGGCCTCGGCGATCTCGTCGGTCCGCCAGCGGGTGCGGTCCTGGTCCGGGAGCAGCACGAGAGCGCCGTCCGGCCCGATCCGGGCCGCTCGGCGCGAGTGCTGCAGGAGCATCAGCGCGAGGAGCGCGTCGATCTCCGGGTCCGGCTCGGGAAGGACCGACCGAAGGACGCGGACCAGCCGGATCGCCTCACCCGCCAGGTCGGTGCGTACGACATCCGGACCGGTGCCGGGGGCGTAGCCCGCCGTGAACGCGAGATAGGCGACCTCGGCGACGATCCCGACCCGGCCGGCGAGATCCGCGGGAACCTCGAAGGAGGCGCCCGCCAGCCGCTTCCGGGCTCGGGTCAGCCGCGCCGCCATCGTCGTCTTCGACTGCAGGAACAACCGCCCGATGTCCTCGGTGGAGACGCCGAGAACCAGACGGAGGGTGAGCGCCGCGGCGGCTTCGCGGGACAGGGTCGGGTGGGCGCAGAGCAGCACCAGTCGCAGCCGTTCGTCGGTGACCTCCTCGCCGGAATCGACCATCAGCCGCTGCGCCTCCTGGGTCACCGCCGCATCCACGGCGAGCAGCGGCATCTTGCGAGCCAGCACCTCCTCTGAGCGCATCCGGTCCACGATCCGCCGCCGCGCCGTGGTGAGCAGCCACGCCGGTCCGTTGTCGGGTTCGCCGTCGGCGGGCCAGCGCCGGGCGGCCGCCTCGAAGGCGTCGGCCAGGCCGTCCTCGGCCAGGTCGAGACGGCGGAACTGCGCGACGAGCAGTGCCAGCAATCGGCCCCACTCCTCGCGCAGCAGCTTCTCCAGCATCGCCGTGGGTCGCCCTAGTCCGCCGCGCGGATCTCGATCGCCGACTCGACCGTGGCGAGCAGCTTGCAGCACTCGACCAGGTCGTCGCGGTCCTCGGACTCCACGACGTAGAGTCCGGCGAGGTGCTCGGCTGCCTCGGTGTAGGGGCCGTCGGTGACGCCCGAGGCACGCACGGTCACGGCCGTCGACGGAAGGTCGAGCGCGGCGCCGTGCCGCAGGTCGGTGTGGCCGCGCTCGGCGAGCAGTGCCGCGAACTTCTCGTGCACGGCGAACAACGCGTTCCTGTCGTCCTCCGACTTCGCCTGCCACTCGGCCTCGACGTTGGGGATGAGCAGGTAGTAGCGAGTCATCGGATCTGCACCCCCTGCGTCGGGCGGATCTCGACGGCGAAGTGCTTCGGAAGGAGCTTCGCGAGGGCGACGGCGTCGTCGATCGTGGGCACGTCGATCACGTAGTAGCCACCCAGTTGCTCGACCGACTCCGCGAACGGGCCGTCGGTCACGGCACCGTCCTCGTGGACGGTCAGCGAGGTTGTGGGCGGCTGCAGGGCGTCGCCGTCGATCAGCTCGCCCCGCTCCGCGACCGCCTTCGCGAAGGCGCTGAAGTCTGCGTACGCGGCCTGCGTCTGCTCCTCCGGCAGGGCGTCCCAGCGGGCGTGGTGGTCGGGGCCACCGAGCAGCAGGAGATACCTCATGCTGACATCCCCTCGTGCTCGACGATCTCGCGGATCTCGAGCGCCGTCTCGAGCTCGGCGAGCACCTTGCAGCACTCGAGCATGTCGTCGGCGTCGTCGGTCTCGATCGTGTAGAAGCCGGTCACGTGCTCGACAGTCTCGGCGAACGGGCCGTCGGTGATCACCACCCCGTCACCGGTCTTGCGAAGCGTCTTGGCCTTGCTGGAGTGGTGGAGCTCGGCGCCGCCGGTGACCTTGTGGCCGCGTTCGGCGAGCAGCTTGGCGAACCTGCCGTGCACCTCGTATCCGGCTGCCTTCGCCTCCGGCGTCGACTCGGCCCAGAAGGCCTCGTTCGTCGGCAGCAGCACCATATATCTGGTCATCGTGATCCCTTTCGTCCGCTCGTATTGAGTCTGTCATCGGGGATGACGGGTGGGACAAGGCCAAATCGACACCGGGAAGGAACGAAGATGTACGTCATCCGTTCAACTTTCACCGGAAGGCTCCGCGTGTGACCGACCCCCTGCTGCGAGGCGACCTCGCGCCCGAGCCCCGGACGCTCGTCGACATCTTCCGGGCCACTGCGGCCCAGGTGCCCGACGAGCCGGCGGTCGACGCGGGCAACGGGCTGCTGACGTACGCCGAGCTCGAGGAGGCCGCCGACGGGCTGGCCGCCGAGCTCAACGCCGCCGGGATCGGGCCGGGGGACAAGGTCGGGCTGCGGATCGCGAGCGGCACCACCGACCTGTACGTCGCGATCCTCGGGATCCTCTGTGCGGGTGCTGCCTACGTGCCGGTCGACGCCGACGACCCCGAGGAGCGGGCCCGGCTGGTCTTCGGTGAGGCCCAGGTCGCCGCGGTCGTGACCAACGACCTGCGGGTCACACTGATTCCGATGGTCGGGCTTGCCGATCCCGGAGAGGCACGCGAGGCGCGCGAGCCGGAGGAGCCGTCGACCGACGACGACGCGTGGGTGATCTTCACCTCCGGGTCGACCGGCACCCCGAAGGGCGTCGCGGTCACCCACCGCAACGCTGCGGCGTTCGTCGACGCCGAGTCGCGCCTCTTCCTCCAGGACGCCCCGATCGGGGTCGGCGACCGGGTGATGGCGGGTCTCTCGGTGGCCTTCGACGCGAGCTGTGAGGAGATCTGGCTGGCGTGGCGCTACGGCGCCTGCCTGGTCCCGGCCCCGCGGGCGCTGGTGCGTTCGGGGGTCGACGTCGGTCCGTGGCTGGTCGCCAACCAGATCACCATCGTCTCGACGGTGCCCACGCTGGTCGCGCTGTGGCCGCCGTCCTCGCTCGACCGGGTCCGGCTGCTGATCACCGGCGGCGAGGCGATCCCGCCCGAGCTCGCCGCCCGACTGGTCACGTCCGGCCGCGAGGTGTGGAACACCTACGGTCCGACCGAGGCGACGGTGGTGGCCTGCGGCGCCCAGCTGACCGCAGAAGGGCCGGTACGGATCGGCCTCCCGCTCGACGGCTGGGACCTCGCCGTCGTCGACCCCGCCACGGGCCTCCCGGTCCCCGAGGGCGAGACCGGCGAGCTGATCATCGGCGGCGTCGGCCTGGCGCGCTATCTCGACGCCGCCAAGGACGCCGAGAAGTACGCCCCCATGCCCACCCTCGGCTGGGAGCGCGCCTACCGCTCCGGCGACCTGGTCGTCAACGACCCCGCCGGGCTGCTCTTCGGCGGGCGCGCCGACGACCAGATCAAGCTCGGCGGCCGGCGCATCGAGCTCGGCGAGATCGACAGCGCCCTGCTGCAGCTGGACGGCGTCGTCGGGGCCGCGGCGGCCGTGCGGAGGAGCGCCGCGGGCAACAGCCTGCTGGTCGGCTACGTCACCGTCGACGACACCTTCGACCAGGCCACCTCCGTCGCCCGGCTCAGGGCCGACATGCCGGCGGCCCTGGTGCCGCGGCTGGCCGTGGTCGACAGCCTCCCGACGCGTACGAGCGGGAAGGTCGACCGCGACGCACTGCCGTGGCCGCTCGCCTCGGCCGCGGGTTCGGGGGAGGGGCTCAGCGACACCGAGGCCTGGCTGGCGGGCCTGTGGAACGACGTCCTGGGCGCCGAGGTCACCGGGCCGGCGGCGGACTTCTTCGACCTCGGCGGCGGCAGCCTGACTGCGGCCCAGATGGTCAGCCTGATCCGCGAGCGCTTCCCCGAGGTCGCGCTCGGAGACATCTACGACCAGCCGAAGCTCGGCGCGCTGGCCACCTACATCGACGAGATGGGCAGCTCTGCCGCGCTCTCCGAGCACGAGGTGCCGGCCGTACGCCTCAAGACCCAGGTCGCGCAGGTGGTCGCGACGATCCTGCTGCGCTGCCTCGCGGCGCCGCGCTGGCTGACCTGGATCGGGCTCGGGACGACGCTCGCCCAGCCGTGGGCGCCCTGGCTGCCCTCGCTCAGCTGGTGGATCCTCGTACCGGCCGTCCTCGCCTTCCTGACCCCACCGGGCCGGATGCTGCTCGCCGCGGGCGCGGCGCGGCTCATCCTGAGCGGCGTACGTCCGGGGGAGCACCCCCGCGGCGGCAAGGTCCATCTCCGGCTCTGGCTGGCGACGCACGCCGTCGACGAGCTCGGCGCCCACGGTCTCGCCGGAGCACCGTGGATGCTCTGGTACGCCCGGCTGCTCGGCGTGCGGATGGGCAAGAACGTCGACCTGCACAGCCTTCCGCCCGTCACCGGCATGCTCACCCTCGGCAAGGGCTGCTCGATCGAGCAGGAGGTCGACCTCTCCGGTCACTGGATCGAGGGCGACGTGCTCCATCTCGGAGAGGTCGAGGTGGGCGAACGGGCCCGCGTCGGGGCGCGGTCGACGCTGCTGCCCGGCTCCCGGGTCGGCGATGACGCCGAGGTCGGACCGGGTTCGGCTGTCTTCGGTGTGGTGCCGGCGGGCGAGTTCTGGTCGGGTTCGCCGGCCGTACGCGCCGCCAGAGAGGCCCGCGGGCCGTGGCAGCCACCCGAGGCGCGAGCCCAGGTGTGGATGCTCCTCTACGGCATCGCGGCCGCCGTCCTCGCGCTGCTTCCCGCGGTCGCCGTCGGCGTCGGGATGCTCGTCGCCGTCGCCCTCGCCGGCGTGCCCACCTCTTACACCGACATCGGGGCGCTGCTGGCCTGGAGCCCGGTCGCGGTGGCGGCCGGCTTCGCCACCCTGGCCGCGCTGATCTGGGCGGTGGTGCGGCTCGCCGGTCTGGCGATCGCCCCCGGCGTACATCCCGTACGCAGCCTGGCCGGTGTCGCGGTCTGGTCGACGATGCAGGTGCTCGACGAGGCCCGCACCTGGCTCTTCCCGCTCTACTCCTCGACGCTGACGCCGCTGTGGCTGCGGGCGCTGGGCGCGAAGATCGGCAAGCACGTCGAGGCCTCGACGGTACTGATGATCCCCGGGCTGACGCAGGTCAACGACCAGAGCTTCCTGGCCGACGACACCCTGATCGGTGGCTACGAGCTCGGCGGCGGCTGGCTGCGGGTCGAGCGGGTGAAGATCGGCAAGCGCGCCTTCGTCGGCAACTCCGGCATGGCGGCCCCGGGCCGCAAGGTGCCGAAGGCGTCCCTGGTCGCCGTGCTCAGCGCGGCCCCGCGCCGCAAGCGCGCGCAGAAAGGGGAGAGCTGGCTCGGCTCGCCGCCGGCGCCGCTGCGTCGGGCGGCCGGCGAGGCCGACTCGGGACGTACCTATGACCCGCCGGCCGGGCTCAAGATCGCAAGGGCTCTCGTCGAGCTGGCCCGGCTGGTGCCGCAGACGCTCGCGGTGCTGCTCTACGCAGGCGTCGGCTACGTGCTCGTGCGGGTCTGGGAGGCGACCGACCTCCTCGTCGCGATCCTGGTCGCCGGGCCGGTGCTCGCGGCCGCCGGAGCGGTCGCCGCCGGCATCACGGTGGCGGCGAAGTGGCTGCTCGTGGGCCGCATCCGGGCCGGGTCGCACCCGCTGTGGAGCTGGTTCGTGTGGGCCAACGAGCTGGCCGACACCTTCGTGGAGGTGCTCGCCGCACCCTGGTTCACCGGCGCCGTGTCCGGGACCCCGGTGCTCAACCTCTGGTTCCGAGCGCTCGGTGCGAAGATCGGCCGCGGCGTGTGGATCGAGACCCACTGGCTGCCCGAGACCGACCTCGTCGAGCTCGGTGACGGTGCCACGGTCAACGCCGGCACCGTCGTGCAGACCCACCTGTTCCACGATCGCGTCCTGGCCCTCGACGAGGTCGTCCTGCGGCGCGGCGCCACGCTCGGGCCCAACTCGGTGATCCTGCCCGCCGCGGCCATCGGGCGGCATGCGGTCGTGGGCCCGGTCTCGCTGGTGATGCGCGGGGAGAGCCTCCCGGACAAGACCCTGTGGATCGGCAACCCGATCGGTCCCTGGGACCAGGCGGCCCCCTAACATGACCGCCGTGCCGAAGCTCCCCGCAGCCGACCCCTACCTTCCTGGTCATGGGGACCTGTC
This sequence comes from Nocardioides sp. NPDC006303, assembly GCF_040613175.1. Taxonomy (NCBI): domain Bacteria; kingdom Bacillati; phylum Actinomycetota; class Actinomycetes; order Propionibacteriales; family Nocardioidaceae; genus Nocardioides; species Nocardioides sp. NPDC006303. The sequence goes on along the minus strand of NZ_JBEXRR010000002.1, from coordinate 223,941 downwards.
GTGGAGCGCGACCCACTACGACCTCGAGCTCACCTACGACCTGGTCGGCAACCGGCTCGCGGGCACGGCGACGATCCGCGCGGTCGCCGTGGAGGACCTCAGCCGCGTCGTCCTCGACCTCGCCCACCTGCGGGTGCAGAAGGTCGCGGTCGACGGCCGCCCGCCGGCCAAGTGGGCCCACCAAGACCACCGCCTGGTGCTGAACCTCCGCTCGCGGATCGCCGCCGGCGAGGAGTTCGTGGTCACGGTCAGATACTCCGGCAAGCCCCGCCCGGTGGTGCTGTCCCACCACGGCGACGCCGGCTGGGAGGAGCTCGACGACGGTGTCATCGTCGCAGGTCAGCCGCATGGTGCGCCGGCCTGGTTCCCGTGCAACGACCGCCCCTCCGACAAGGCCCGCTACGCGATCAGCGTGACCACCGCGCCGGGCTATGCGGTCGTCTCCAACGGCGAGCTGACCTCCCGCGTACGCCGCGGCAGCGGGGAGACCTGGCGCTACTGGCAGGCCGAGCCGATGGCGACCTATCTGGCCACGGTGCAGATCGGGCGCTACCGGGTCGTCGACATCGCGACGAGCGAAGGGCCGGGCGGCCGGGTGCCGATCCGGGCCGCGTACCCGGTCGACGCCACCGCCGGGTTCGAGGCCTCCTTCGGGCGCCAGCGGGAGATGATGGCCTACTTCACCTCGGTCTTCGGGCCCTACCCCTTCGCCTCCTACTCCGTCGTGGTCACCGACGACGAGCTCGAGATCCCGCTCGAATCGCAGTCGCTGTCGACCTTCGGGCGCAACCACCTCACCGGCGAGTGGTCGGAGGTACGCCTCGTGGCCCACGAGCTCGCCCACCAGTGGTTCGGCAACGCGGTGACCCTGCGCGAGTGGCGCGACATCTGGCTGCACGAGGGTTTCGCCTGCTACAGCGAGTGGCTGTGGTCGGACGCCTCCGGGGGCCGCTCGTGCGGCGAGCACGCCCGTCACCACCACCGCCGGCTGTCCGCGCTGGCGCAGGACCTGGTCCTCGCCGACCCCGGTCCCGCGGACATGTTCGACGACCGCGTCTACAAGCGCGGAGCGCTCACCCTGCACGCACTGCGCCGCACCGTCGGCGACGAGGCCTTCTTCAAGATCCTGCGCACCTGGGTCGCCCGGCACAGCGGGGGATCGGTCACGACCGCCGACTTCGAGGCCGTCGCCGCCGAGGTCTGCGGCCGCGACCTCACCGCGCTCTTCGATGCCTGGCTGCGCCGGTCGGCGCTGCCCGACCTGCCCGCCTGATTGTCGCTCTGTCGTATTTTGGGGCCCGTGCCTGAGCTGACCTTCCGTGACGCCAACTTCTCCGACGTGGACGCCCTGGTCGGGCTGATCGAGTCGGCCTACCGCGGCGACGCCTCCCGTGCAGGGTGGACCACCGAGGCCGACCTGCTCGCCGGCCAGCGCACCGACCCCGAGGGCGTACGTGAGGTGATCACCGCTGCAGGCTCCCGCCTCCTCGTCGCCGAGCAGCCCGAGCGGCCGGGCGAGATCGTCGCCTGCTGCCAGCTGCAGAAGCGGGAGGCGTACGTCTATTTCGGCATGTTCTCCGTCTCGCCGCAGCTGCAGGGGGCCGGCGTCGGCAAGGCCGTCATGGCCGAGGCCGAGCGGATCGCGCGCGAGTGGGGCGCGGAGGAGATCCGGATGACCGTGATCCGCCAGCGCGAGGACCTGATCGCGTTCTACGAGCGGCGCGGGTTCGGGCGTACGGGACGCTTCGAGCCGTTCCCCTACGGCGACGAGCGCTTCGGCCGCCCGTTGCGTGAGGACCTCGAGTTCGCCGAGCTCGCGAAGCCTCTCTGACCATCGCCCTCCTGGGATCTTCTTGCACTCGCAGGGGTCGAGTGCTAAACATGAGGCTGGCACTCTTACCATGAGAGTGACAACAACCGGACCGGTGACGTTGAGGCGTCGCGAGCGGCAGGGAAGGGTTCTGCCGGGAGTGGCGTCGTCCGTCGCGGGCAACCCATCGGACCGGATCCAACGAACTTCCCAAGTGAAGGATCGCAGGAGCAATGCCGAAGCTCATCGCTTTCAACGAGGAGGCCCGTCGGGGTCTGGAGAAGGGTCTCAACACCCTCGCCGACGCCGTCAAGGTCACCCTCGGTCCCAAGGGCCGCAACGTCGTGCTCGAGAAGAAGTGGGGTGCCCCCACGATCACCAACGATGGTGTTTCCATCGCCAAGGAGATCGAGCTCGAGGACCCCTACGAGAAGATCGGTGCCGAGCTGGTCAAGGAGGTCGCGAAGAAGACCGACGACGTCGCCGGTGACGGCACGACGACCGCGACCGTTCTCGCCCAGGCGCTCGTCCGCGAGGGCCTGCGCAACGTCGCCGCGGGTGCCAACCCGGCCGGCCTGAAGCGCGGCATCGAGGCGGCCGTCGACGCCGTCTCCGAGCAGCTGCTCGCGCAGGCCAAGGACATCGAGACCAAGGAGCAGATCGCTGCTACCGCCTCGATCTCCGCTGCTGACACCACCGTCGGCGAGATCATCGCCGAGGCGATGGACAAGGTCGGCAAGGAAGGCGTCATCACCGTCGAGGAGTCGAACACCTTCGGGCTCGACCTCGAGCTGACCGAGGGTATGCGCTTCGACAAGGGCTACATCTCGGCCTACTTCGTGACCGACCCGGAGCGTATGGAGACCGTCCTCGACGACCCGTACATCCTGATCGTCAACTCGAAGATCTCCAGCGTCAAGGACCTGATCCCGGTTCTGGAGAAGGTCATGCAGACCGGCAAGCCGCTGGTCATCCTGGCCGAGGACGTCGACGGCGAGGCTCTCTCGACGCTGGTCGTCAACAAGATCAAGGGCACCTTCAAGTCCGTCGCCGTCAAGGCTCCGGGCTTCGGTGACCGCCGCAAGGCCATGCTGCAGGACATCGCGATCCTCACCGGTGGTCAGGTCATCTCCGAGGAGGTCGGCCTCTCCCTGGAGACCGCCGGCATCGAGCTGCTCGGCCAGGCCCGCAAGGTCGTCATCACCAAGGACGAGACCACCATCGTCGAGGGTTCGGGCGACCAGGGTCAGATCGAGGGCCGGGTCAACCAGATCCGCGCCGAGATCGAGAAGTCGGACTCCGACTACGACCGCGAGAAGCTCCAGGAGCGCCTCGCCAAGCTGGCCGGCGGCGTGGCCGTCATCAAGGTCGGCGCGGCCACCGAGGTCGAGCTCAAGGAGCGCAAGCACCGCATCGAGGACGCTGTCCGCAACGCCAAGGCTGCTGTCGAGGAGGGCATCCTCGCCGGCGGTGGTGTCGCGCTGATCCAGGCCGCCGCCGCTGCCTTCGAGAAGCTCGAGCTCGACGGCGACGAGGCCACCGGTGCCTCGATCGTCAAGGCCGCCATCTCGGCGCCGCTGAAGCAGATCGCCATCAACGCCGGCCTCGAGGGCGGCGTCGTGGCGGAGAAGGTCGCCGGCCTCCCGCAGGGCCACGGCCTCAACGCCGCCACGGGTGAGTACGTCGACCTGCTGGCCGCGGGCATCATCGACCCGGCCAAGGTGACCCGCTCGGCGCTGCAGAACGCCGCGTCGATCGCCGCGCTGTTCCTCACCACCGAGGCCGTCGTGGCCGACAAGCCGGAGAAGGCCGCCGCTGGTGGCGACCCGACCGGTGGCATGGGTGACATGGGCGGCATGGGCTTCTGAGGCGCAAGCCGAAGAAGCGATCAGCACAGTTGAGGCTGTTCCGCTAGAGCACGACGCAGGTGCCCCCGCCGGTTGGCGGGGGCACCTGTCGTTTTCCCTGGTGCCGTGGGTGCGAGGGCTACTCTCGACGGCATGGGCCTGAAGGCTGCGTCGGCGCTGGCGATCTCGGCCGTGCTTCTCGCCGGATGCGGCGGTGAGCCTTCCGCTGCGCCGTCGTCTCGTGCAGCGACACCGTCGCCTTCGGCGACATCAACCACACCCTCCCCGAGTCCGTCGGAGACGCTGCCGCCGGTGACCGACAAGGTCTCGCTGCCGCAGCTGATGCGGGAGGACTTCCCGGGCGGCGAGGTGAAGGTGCTGCGGGAGTCGGGGAGCACGGATGCGTACCGGCGCTTCGAGGTCAGCTACCCGAGCGGCCGGCTCACGATCACCGGGGTGCTCTTCCGGCCGCGGGGCGCCGGGCCGTTTCCTGGGGTGGTCTTCGCGCACGGCCACATCGACACCGACATCTACGTCACCGGTCAGGGGCTGAAGCGGGAGCAGGACCGGCTGGCCCGGGAGGGCTACGTCGTACTGCACACCGACTACCGCGGTCACGCCGGATCCTCCCCCATCCCGGAAGGAACCGAGGAGGACGAGAGCCGCCTCGGCTACACCCGCGACACCATCAACGCCGTCCAGGCGATGAAGCGACTTCCGTACGTCGACCCCGACCGCACCGCGTTGCTCGGCCGCTCCATGGGTGGGGGAGTGGTGATGAACGCGCTCGTCGCCCAGCCTGGGCTGGTGCGGGCCGGGGTGACGTACGCGTCGGTCTCCTCCGACATCGTCGACAACATCAACCGGTGGGCGGTGCCGTCGCGGCCCGACGAGGTGGCCCGGCTCTATCGGCAGTACGGCGATCCCGAGACGGAGCCGGAGTTCTGGGAGGGGCTGTCGGCGCGGACGTACTTCGACCGCATCGAGGTCCCCGTCCAGATGCACCACGGGACCAATGACGAGTCTTGCCCGATCAGGTGGGCCTACACCACCCGGGACCTGATGGAGACCGCGGGCGTGCGCCAGCGGCTGTGGGTCTACCCCGGCGAGCAGCACGCCTTCGGGCCGCAGTGGGACCTCTCGATCCGGCGGGTCGTCGGGTTCCTCGATCGTCAGCTGGCATGACCTGACCAGGCGATGAGGAGGGGCCCAGCGGTCCCATTCTTTTGGGGACTTTCGACACTGTCTCGACAACAGCTCGGTAACGCAACATTGGTGCTCCACACAGTGGCCGACTGCGGGGAAGCGTCTGGATCTGGGGGGCTTTGAAGCCCAAGGGAATATCCGGGTGAAGTTCTGCAGCGGCGGGCGGGGTCAGGGCTCTTCGAAGCCAGGGCCCCGCCTGCGTGTGTCAACCTGCGGACGTCCAGCGGGTCCCCGGATGGCACCCAGTGATGAGGCATGATGTTGGCATGAGTGTCGACCTCGGACCGAAGACCGGGATGCAGCGGCCGCGGTCACCGTGGCGATGGGTCGCAGCCGTGATCGCCGCCGCGGTCGTGCTCGTCGCGATCGTCGCCTCCTTCGGCCTCCTCAGCTCCGACGACACTGCTGAGGACCCCGATGCCGCACCTCCGTCGCCGACCGCGACGGTCACCGAGACCGCGCCGGTCCCCTCGTCGTCCGCTCCTGCCGGAGGCGCCGGGGCGACCGAGCTGACCGTCGTCGCGGACGCCGCCCGATGCATCCCGCCGACCTCGAAGTGGCTCTCCCAGAACGCCGCGCTGGCCTTCGAGGGCACCGCGGAGAGCGTGACCGAGAACGAGGCCGTGCTGCGGGTGAAGACGTGGATGTACGCCGACGGCGTCGGTGGCACCGACACCGTCCGAATCACACTGCCCGCGCCGAGCACGATCCCGATGCCCGAGTTCGAGAAGGGCAAGAACTACCTGGTCGCGGCCAAGGGCGATGCCAAGGTGATCGGCTGTGGCTACAGCGACGTCAAGAGCGCGAAGCTGCAGAAGCTCTACACCGCCGCGTTCAAGTGACGGCGGTCGCCGGCCTGCTCCTGGCCGCCGGCGCGGGTCGACGGATGGGCATGCCCAAGGCGCTGGTCGACGACTGGCTGGTCCGATCGATCGAAGTGCTGCGCGAGGGCGGCTGTGACGACGTACTCGTTGTGCTCGGCGCCGCCGCCGACGAGGCGCGGGCGCTGCTTCCGGCCGATCAGCGGGTCGTCGTCGCCGAGGACTGGGACGAGGGGATGGGCGCGTCGCTGCGGGGCGGTCTGGCGGCGCTCGGGCCGGATGCAGAGGCTGCGGTGGTTCATCTGGTCGATCTGCCGGATGTCGGGGCTGACGTGGTGGCGCGGGTGGTCTCGACGGGCTCTCCCGCGGGGCTCGCCCGGGCGGCGTACGCCGGGGTTCCGGGCCATCCGGTGCTGATCGGGCGCGACCACTGGGCGGGGGTCATCGAGGCGGCCGTCGGCGACCAGGGCGCCCGGGGCTACCTGAAGACCCATGACGTACGCCTGGTGGAGTGCGGCGACCTGGCCGGGGGGAACGACGTCGACCGGCGCTGAACGAAAATTCGTTCGGCCGTCCTCCTTAGGGGTTGTCCAACCCTCAGCCAACGCTTCGCGTTCTAGGCTCAGGACATGGACCTGACGCCCCAGGAGATCGCTGACCGCCTGGCGGCGACCGGATACCTGGCCGACCCGGAGCTGGCGACGGTGACGTTCCTCGGGCTGAAGATGCAGCGGCCGCTGCTGCTCGAGGGTGAGCCCGGGACCGGAAAGACCGCGCTCGCGGAGGCCGTCGCCGAGGCGCTCGACCTGCCGCTCGTGAGGCTGCAGTGCTACGAGGGGATCGACGCCACCCAGGCGCTCTACGACTGGGACTTCGCCCGCCAGATCCTCCACCTGCGTGCCCTCGAGGCGGCCGGAGGCGCGGGGGAGGTGGAGGAGGCCGAGAAGTCCCTCTACGACGAGCGGTTCCTCCTCGCCCGCCCGGTGCTGGCCGCGCTGCGCCAGGCTCCGTCTGTCCTGCTCGTCGACGAGGTCGACCGGGCCGACGATGAGTTCGAGGCGTTCCTGCTCGAGGTGCTGTCCACCTACCAGGTGACGATCCCGGAGTTCGGGACCGTCGCGGCGACGGTCCCACCGGTCGTAGTCCTCACGTCCAACCGCACCCGCGAGCTCCACGACGCCCTCAAGCGCCGCTGCCTCTACCACTGGATCGACCACCCGGGCCTGGCCCGCGAGATCGAGATCGTACGCAGCCGAGCACCCGAGGTCGCCGACGAGCTCGCCCGCCAGGTGGTCACGGTGGTCCAGCAGTTGCGCGGCGCCGAGGGCGCGAACGCGCTGCTCAAGCCGCCGGGCGTCGCCGAGACCCTCGACTGGGCCCGCGCCCTGCATCACCTCGGAGTTGCCGAGATGGATTTGGAGAGCGCCGCGGCGACGCTCGGCGCGCTCGTCAAGCACCGCGAGGACGCCGACCGCGTCCGGGCAGCGCTGGATCGGCTCCTGACGTGACGGACTTCTCTGGCAAAACTGGCACTTCTCAGGCAATGCAACGCCAGAGAAGTGCAGGAATACCCGGTGAACCGGGTATTCCGACAGCGATCTTCCTCGGCTTCACCCGGGCCCTCAGAGCGGCCGGGGTGCAGGTGACGCAGGACCGCGCCCACGGGTTCCTGCAGGCGACCGCGATCGTCGGCGCGGGGGACCCGACCGCGACCTACACCGCCGGACGGGCGACGCTGTGCGCGGGCCCCGACGACCTGCGCCGTTACGACCAGGTCTTCGAGGCCTGGTTCGGGTCGACCGCGACGCTGCCGGGGCCGCAGGGGCCGCCGCGTACGGTCTCGGTCACCTCGACCCTGCCCGAGACCGAGCCGCAGGAAGGTGAGGGAGAGGGCGAGGAGACCGACGACCTCATCAGGGCACGCGCCAGCGATATCGAGACCCTGCGCCATCGCGACGTCGCCGACCTCGAACCGGCCGAGCAGGAGCGCCTGGCGGCCTTGATCGCCCGGCTCCGCCCACGGGTGCCGCGCCGCAGGACGCCAAGACAGGAGCAATGGCGGCGAGGACGCGTCGATGCCCACCGCACCCTGCGGGCCAGCCTGCGACACCTCGGCGAGCCCGCCGGGATCCACTACCGCAGGCGTGGCGAGCGGCCGCGCCGAGTCGTGTGGCTGATCGACGTGTCCGGCTCGATGAGCTCCTACGCCGATGTGCTGCTGCGGGTCGCCCACCGGGTGAGCTCGACGACCGGCAGCGGCGCGGTGTTCACGATGGGCACCAGGCTCACCAACGTCACCCGCGCGCTGCGCCACCGTGACCCCGATCGCGCGCTGGTCGCGGCCGGCGAGACGGTGCCCGATTGGTCGGGCGGGACCCGGCTCGGTGACAACCTGCAGGCGTTCCTGCGGCGACACCAGGGTCTGGCCAGAGGCGCCGTGGTGGTCATCGCGAGCGACGGCTGGGAGCGAGGCGACACCGCGCTCCTCGAGGAGCAGGCGGCGAGGCTGCACCGCCTCGCCCACCGCGTGGTGTGGGCCAACCCACACCGTGGCAAGGTTGGATATGAACCGCTGCAGCGAGGCATCGTCGCGGTGCTGCCGCACGTGGACGACTTCGTCGCCGGACATTCCCTGGCGACGTACGAGGATCTGGTGGAGGTGATCGCGCGTGCGTGACGTACTCGACGATCTGATGAAGTGGTGGGAATCCGGCGAGACCGTGGCGGTGGCCACCGTGGTCGCGACGTTCCAGTCAGCCCCCAGGCCGCCGGGTGCCTCGATGCTCGTCGGCCCTGACGAGAGCGCGGTCGGCTCGGTCTCCGGCGGCTGTGTCGAAGGCGCCGTCTACGAGGTCGCTCGCGAGGTCGCCGAGACCGGGGTGCCGGAGCTCAACCGCTACGGCGTCTCCGACGACGACGCCTTCGCTGTCGGGCTGACCTGCGGCGGCATCCTCGACGTCTTCGTCGAGAAGGTGTCCCAGGAGACGTTCCCGGAGCTCGGCGAGCTCGCCGAGGACGTACGCAGCGGCAGCCCGGTCGCCCTGGCGACCGTCATCGAGCACCCCGACCCCGAGATCCTCGGGCGCCGCGTCCTCATCCGCCCCGAGGGGGTCAAGGGGTCGCTGGGCAGCGCCCGGATGGACGACGCCGTCCACGACGACGCGCTCGGCCTGCTCGCTCATGGCACCAACCAGACACTGTCCTATGGGATCGACGGCGAGCGCCGCGGCGAAGGCATGCGGGTCTTCGTCTGGTCCTTCGCGCCCAAGCCCAGGATGCTCGTCTTCGGCGCGATCGACTTCGCCGCCGCCGTCGCCCGCGTCGGTGCGTTCCTCGGCTATCACGTCACCGTCTGCGACGCCCGCCCGGTCTTCGCCACCAACTCGCGCTTCCCCGAGGCCGACGAGGTCGTCGTCGACTGGCCCCACCGCTTCCTGAACCAGGAGGTCGAGGCCGGCCGCATCGATCAGCGCACCGTGATCGCCGTCCTCACCCACGACCCGAAGTTCGACGTACCTCTCCTCGAGGTCGCCCTCCGCCTTCCCGACATCGCCTACGTCGGCGCGATGGGCTCGCGCCGCACCCACGACGACCGCCTCGCCCGCCTGGTCGACGCCGGCCTCACCGACGAGGAGATCGCCCGGCTGAGTAGCCCCATCGGCCTCGACCTCGGAGCCCGTACGCCGGAGGAGACCGCGATCTCCATCGCCGCCGAGATCATCGCCGGCCGCTGGGGCGGCTCCGGCGAGCGCCTGGCCACCACCACGGGACGGATCCACGAAGACCGTTAGGCAAAATCCACGATCTCGTTTGTTACGGTCGAAGAGTGAAGAGAACCTGGCAGATAGGTAATGTTCTCGCCCTCATCTTTGCGCTTGTGGCCAACTTCCTGACCGGTGCGCAGATTCTCGATCTGCCACCGATCGGCGAGATATCGGACAGATACGCCACGTATCTGACGCCGGCTGGATACGCGTTCTCGATCTGGACTCTCATCTATCTGCTGCTGATCGTCTTCGCTGTCTACCAGGCGAGGGATCTTCGTGATCCGCGCGACGACAACGACATACCGCAGCTGCTCGGGCCGCTGTTCGTCATCGCCAGCATCTGCAACGGGCTGTGGACCTTCGTCTTCGTGAACGAATGGGTCGGGCTCTCCGTCGTCATCCTGCTGCTCCTCACCGCATCGCTCTATGCCGCGCTGTGGCGCCTCGGGGTGGGCACGACCCGGCCGTCCACCAAGGACTTCCTCATGGTCTGGCTGCCGCTGATGCTCTACACGGGATGGGTGACCGCGGCGAGCATCGTCAACATCGCGACCTACCTCGACTCGAGGGATGTGACGGTCAGTCCGCTGGCCTCGATCGTGGTGATCGCGGTGCTCACCGTCGCGCTGCTGACGCTTCTGTTCAAGCGCAACCTGCGAGAGCTGCTGATCTCGTGCGCGTGGGCGCTGGTCGCGGTCGGTCTCCGCCAGATTCAGCTCTCGCAGAGTACGTCGGTGGCGATCGTGGCGCTGGTCTGCGCCGGAATCCTGATCCTGGCGATGTTCTTCCACGCGATTGCTCGCGGACTGTCGTACGACGGCCGCACCGAAAGCGCTCCGGCCTGAGCAGGAGCTCTACAGCTCCTTCTCGTAGTAGAGCGCCCGCGGCCCGGAGCCGCGGCCCTCGTGGTTGTCGAAGCCGAACTTCTCGTAAAGCGCGCGGGCTGAGGTGTCGTCCTCGCTCGTCCCCAGGTCCATGTACGTCGCGCCGCGGGCCTTCGCCTCGTCGATGATCGCCTGCAGCAGGATGGTGCCGAGTCCGTGCCCCCGGCGGTCGGGCACGATGTAGAGCTCGGCGAGGTAGGCCTCGAGCTCGTCGGCCGTGGTCTGCAGGCGGAAGCGGGTGATGCCGTGGCCGACCGCAGGTTCTCCGATGAGCATCACGGTCGTGTCCCCACCCTCGACGAGCCGGCTGAGGTGCCGGGCGAGCTCGTCGACGGGTGGGGCGGGGTAGGCGTACTCGGTGTTGAAGTCGACCTGCAGTCTGGCCGCGGTCTCGAAGTCGGCCCAGGTCGTGGCTGCGCGCGTGGTCATGCACCCACTGTGACACCGGAAGCTGGAGTACCTCCAACGGCATAGTGAGCCGCGTCACAGGGTGCTACGTTGGCAGAACCGAGCCTCAATGGGCCGAGCTCCAAAGGGGGAGTGATGGTTCGCAGCGATCTGCAGGAGCGCCGCATCAGCGCGGCGCGGGCGTGGACCGCCTTCGTGGAGAGCGGCGATGCCGCCGAGGACTTCGTCAGGCCGGAGATCCTGACCAGCTGGACGCGCTCGGCGACGGCCGTCAGACCAGACGTGCGCGAGGCGCCGTTGGCGGACGAGGACGAGACGCGCGAGATGTGGCGCGGCTCGCCGCTCCAGGTGGCGGTCGAGCGGGTCGAGGAGGAGCTGCGGTGCACCGCCGACGACGGTGATCTGGTCATCGCGGTGACCGACCCCGACACCCGGGTGCTGTGGACGTACGGCGGGCGGGTGATGCGGCGGAAGGCCGAGTCGGTCAACTTCGTGCCGGGCGGCCGCTGGGACGACGAGAGCGCCGGCACCAACGCGCTCGACCTCGCCAATCGCACCAACTCCCCGACGATGGTCTTCGGGCCCGAGCACTATGCCGAGGTCGTGCACAACTGGGTCTGCTGGGCGGCGCCGCTGCACGACCCGGTCACCGGCAAGCATCTCGGTGTCCTCGACCTCTCCACGACCTGGGACCGCACCCACCCGATCGGGCTGGCAACCGCCCGCGTGATGGCACGCCTCATCGAGGGTGCGCTGCCGAAGATGCCGACCCAACGAGACGGCGAGGAGGCGATCGAGCAGCCCGGCCTGGTGCTGACGCTGCTCGGCACCGCCGAGACCTGGCTCGATGGGCAGCGGCTGCTGCTCAACCGTCGCCAGACCGAGATCCTCGCTCTGCTCGCGCTCCACCCCGAGGGTCTCTCGCTGGAGCGGCTGCACGCGATGGTCTACGGCGATCAGGCGGTCACCTTCTCGACGCTCAAGGCCGAGGTCTCCCACCTGCGCCACGCCCTCGGCGGCCAGGTCGCCTCCCGTCCCTACCGCCTGCTGATGCCCGTCGTGACCGACGTCGAGCAGGTCCTCGCGCTGGTCCGGCACGGCCGGGTGGCCGCTGCGGTGGAGGCGTACGGCGGTGATCTTCTGCCCGGTACCAACAGTCCTGCGCTGGCCGAGATGGCCGAGTACGTCGCGGTCGCGCTGCGCGAGGCGCTGATCGCCGACCCGCAGCCCGACGCGGTGCTCAGCTACAGCGAGCTGGCTCCGTACGACACCGAGGTCGTCGACGTCTGCCTGCGCCGCCTGGGCGGCAGCGCCCACCCCGCGTTGCCCCTGCTCAGGGCACGCCTGGCCGCCAGCCGCTGACCAAGAACGGGTACGCCACCCGAGCAGCCAACCGGGGCCCAACCCTGCGCGTCCTACTGTGATCTGGCCCACACAGCTTTCCACTAGAACAGTGACGTCTGGCAGGGAGACAACATGGCCCGGATCAGCATGCGCGTCGACGGTATGAAAGTCACCGACGACGTCGAACCGCGAACGCTGCTCGTGCAGTACCTTCGCGAAGGACTCGGCAAGACCGGCACGGTGATCGGTTGCGACACCAGCAACTGCGGCGCCTGCACGGTCCATCTCGACGGTGACTCGGTGAAGTCGTGCAACGTGCTCGCGGTGCAGGCCGACGGGTGCGAGGTGACCACGATCGAGGGCCTCGCCGACACGGTCGAGAGCGACCTCCACCCGGTCCAGGAGGCATTCCGTGAGTGCCACGGTCTGCAGTGCGGATTCTGCACGCCGGGCATGATCATGCAGTCCGTCGACCTGCTCAAGCGCAACCCTCAGCCCAGCGAGGAAGAGATCCGTGAGGGCATCGAGGGCAACCTGTGTCGCTGCACGGGCTACCACAACATCGTCCGCGCGGTGCAGTACGCCAGCGGCCACCTGGCCACGGCTGCCGGCCCCAAGGGCGCGACCGAGGAGGTGGACGCGCTGTGACCGCCGTAGAAGCTCGTCCGGAGCAGACCAACGAGATCGGCCGCGACCGTCGCCGCAAGGAGGACGCGCGCCTGATCACGGGACGGACCCGCTGGACCGACAACATCAACCTGCCCGGGATGCTGCACCTCGCGATGGTGCGCAGTCCCTTCGCCCACGCCCGGATCACCGGCACCGACACCAGTGCCGCGGAGGAGTCCGAGGGCGTGGTGACCGTGCTGGCCGCCAAGGACTTCGACGAGAGCCTCGGCGTCTGCATCAACGCCTGGCCGATCACGCCCGATCAGAAGACGCCGGCCCACCCGCCGGTCGCCACCGACCGGGTCACCTTCGCCGGTGAGATCGTCGCGGTCGTGGCCGCCCGGTCCGCGGCCGCCGCCCGGGACGCTGCCGAGATGGTCGAGGTCGACTACGAGGAACTCCCCGCCGTCGTCTCCCTCGAGGAGGCGGTCAAGGACGAGGTGCTCGCGCACCCCGACCTCGGCACCAACAAGTCCGCCCTGTGGGTCTTCGACAGCGCCCAGGCCGGCACCGGCGGCAACGTCGACGAGGCGATCGCCTCCGCGAAGAGCGACGGCATCGTCATCGAGCGGACCTACCGCCAGCAGCGCCTGATCCCGGCGTTCATGGAGCCTCGCAGCGTGGTGTGCGACCCGACCGGTGAGCAGATCACGGTATGGAGCGCCACCCAGATCCCGCACATCCTGCGGTTCGCGTTCGCCGCGACCACGGGCGTGCCCGAGTCGAAGATCCGGGTGATCGCACCCGACGTCGGCGGCGGCTTCGGCGGCAAGCTCCAGCAGACGCCGGAGGAGATGATCGTCTTCGCGATCGCCCGCCGGCTCGGCAAGCCGGTGAAGTACACCGAGACCCGCTCCGAGTCGCTGCTCTCCGCTCACCACGGTCGCGACCAGATCCAGAAGCTGACCCTCTCGGCCACAAAGGACGGCCAGGTCACCGGCCTCAGGGTCGAGCTCGACGCCAACCTGGGGGCGTACGTCGCCATCGTCGGCGGCGGTGTCCCGGTCCTCGGCGCGTTCATGTTCAACGCGATCTACAAGTTCCCTGCCTACCAGTTCAACTGCCAGACGGTGTTCACCAACACCACCTGGACCGACGCCTACCGCGGCGCGGGGCGGCCGGAGGCGACGTACGCCATCGAGCGTCTGATGGACGAGCTGGCCGCCGAGGTCGGGGTCGACCCGCTCGAGATCCGGGAGAAGAACTGGATCAAGCACGAGGAGTTCCCGTTCACGACCATCGCCGGTCTGACCTACGACTCCGGGAACTACGAGGCGGCGACCGCGAAGGCGAAGGAGATGTTCGGCTATGACGAGCTCCGCGCCGAGCAGCAGCAGCGTCGCGCCAACAACGACCCGGTCCAGCTCGGCATCGGCATCTCGACGTTCACCGAGATGTGCGGCCTTGCTCCGTCCCGCGTCCTCGGCAGCCTCGACTACGGCGCCGGTGGCTGGGAGCACGCCCAGGTGCGACTGACGCCCACCGGCAAGGTCGAGGTCATCACCGGGGCCAGCGCGCACGGTCAGGGGCACGAGACCGCGTTCAGCCAGATCGTGGCGGACCGTCTCGGCGTGGCCTTCGAGGACGTCGAGGTGCTCCACGGAGACACCCAGATCGCGGCCAAGGGCTACGACACCTACGGATCCAGGTCGCTGGTCGTGGGTGGTGAGGCGTTGGTGCGGGCTGCCGACAAGGTGCTCGAGAAGGCCAAGCCGATCGCGGCCCACCTGCTCGAGGCGAGCGTCGACGACATGGAGTTCACCGGTGGCAAGTGGACGGTGCGCGGCACCGACCAGGGCATGTCCATCGGCGAGCTGTCCACGGCGGTCTTCGCCGCGCACAACCTGCCCGACGGGGTCGAGGCCAACCTCGACTCCGAGGCCACGTTCGACCCGGAGAACTTCAACTTCCCGCACGGGACCCACCTGTGCGCGATGGAGGTCGACACCGAGACCGGCCAGGTGAAGATGCGGAAGTACGTCTGCTGCGACGACATCGGCAACATCATCAACCCGCTCATCGTCGCAGGTCAGGTGCACGGTGGCCTGGTCCAGGGCATCGCTCAGGCGCTGTGGGAGGACGCGGTCTACGACGACGCCGGGACCCTGGTGTCGGGCTCGTTCGTGGACTACCTGCTGCCGACGGCCGCCGACACGATCAGCTTCGACATCGACCACACCACCTCGCCCGCGACCACCAACACGCTCGGCACCAAGGGTGTCGGGGAGGCCGGCACGATCGCCTCCACCCCGGCCGTGGTCAACGCCGTCGTCGACGCGCTGCGCCCGCTGGGCGTGCACGACGTCACCATGCCCTGCACGCCCGAACGGGTCTGGCGGGCGATCAACGAGGGTTCGGCCGGTGGCGAGACCACCGGTGCGGCCGCAGCACACTTCGATCCGTCGACGGGCATGTCCGGGAACGTCGACCGCACGGAAGGAGACGTCCAGTGATTCCCGCATCGTTCGACTACGTCGCCCCGACCACGGTCGAGGAGGCGCTGGCCGCCCTCGCCCAGTACGGCGACGAGGCCAAGATCATCGCCGGCGGACAGAGCCTGCTGCCGGTGCTGAGGATGCGCCTCAACGCCCCGGAGTGGGTGATCGACCTCGGTCGCATCGACTCGCTCCGCGGCGTACGCGACGAGGGTGAGTCGATCTTCGTCGGCGCCATGACCCGCCACAGCGACGTCGCGGCCGATCCTCTGGTCGCCGAGCACGCGGCACTGGTCACGCGTGCCACGGCGACGGTCGCCGACGAGCAGGTACGCCACCGCGGCACGTTCGGTGGCGCGCTCGCCCACGCCGACCCGGCGGGCGACCTCGGAGCCCCGGCCCTTGCCCTGGACGCCGAGTTCGTCATCGCCGGGCCGGCCGGGGAGCGGGTCGTCCCGGGTGCGGAGTTCTTCCAGGGGCTCTTCGAGACGGCCGTCTCCGAGGACGAGCTGCTCATCGGCGTACGCATCCCGAAGCACACCGGATGGACGGCTCACTACGAGAAGTTCGTCCGGGTCGCCCACCAGTGGCCGATCTGCGCGGTCGGCGCGACCCTCAAGGTCTCCGGCGGCGTGATCGAGGGCGCGGCGATCGGTCTCACCAACATGGGCTCGACCCCGTTGCGTGCCGCCGGCGTCGAGCAGGCGCTGGTCGGTCAGCAGGCCACCGAGGAGGTCGTACGCAACGCCGCGGCCCTGGCCGCGGACGGCGCCGAGCCGCCCTCGGACCTCAACGGCGACGCCGACTACCGGCGTCACCTGGTCACGGTGCTGACCCGCCGCGCCATCACGAAGGCCCTCGGGGGCTGAGGCGTGGACCTGACGCACGAGTTCACGGTTCCGACCTCGGTCGAGGAGACCTGGAACAGCTTCCTGGACATCGGCTCGCTCGCCGAGTGCTTCCCTGGAGCCCAGGTCACCTCGGCCGAGGGCGACACCTTCACCGGCACGGTGAAGGTCAAGCTCGGCCCGATCTCCATGGTCTACGCCGGCTCCGGCACCTTCGTCGAGAAGGACGAGGCCGCCCGCCGCCTGGTCGTCGAGGCCAAGGGGCGCGACAAGCGCGGCAACGGCACCGCCGGCGCCAACGCGACCCTGACGATGGCCGCGGAGGGCACCGGCACGAAGGTCGAGATCGTCACCGATCTCGCCGTCACCGGCAAGCCCGCCCAGTTCGGGCGCGGGGTGATGCAGGACGTCTCCGACAAGCTTCTCGGCCAGTTCGTCGCCTGCCTGGAGCAGAAGTCCGCCCCACCGTCGGTCGAGCCCGCGAGCGAAGCGAGCGGTGTCGAGACCAACACAGCCCCGTCGAGCGCCGGAGGGGACCGTGTTGGTCTCACTGAGCCTGATTCGGCGGGGCCTTCGCCTAGCGGCTCCGGCGGCTCGACCAGCGGGGCGCCCGAGGCGCTCGACCTCGGCGCCACGGTCGTACCGGTGCTGATCAAGAACTACGGCAAGAAGATCGCCGTCGGGGTAGCTGTGATCGCGGCGGCGGTGGTCGTCTACAGGCTCCTGCGAGGTTGAACCCGTCGCGCAAACCGGATACCACCCGCGCAACGTGGATAGCGAGGGCCGTTCGACCTCTCTAGCGTTTCCATGACGCAGATCCCGCTGCGAGAGGAAACAGAAAAGTGAAGATCGCGGTCATCGGTGCCGGGTTCGCAGGCGTTGCCTCGGCCAAGGTGCTCACCGAGCTCGGTCATGACGTCACCGTCTACGAGAAGGCCCCGGATGTCGGCGGCGTCTGGAGCCGGACCCGTCGTTACCCGGGCCTGACGACTCAGAACAACAAGGACTCCTACACGCTCTCGGACCTGAGGATGCCGAAGGTGTTCCCGGAGTGGCTCAGTGGCGAGCAGGTGCAGAGCTACCTCGAGATGTACGTCGAGAAGTTCGAGCTCGCCCCGATGATCAGACTCTCCACCGAGGTGCGGAGCGCCCAGCCGGCTGGAGGGGGCGGCTGGGACATCACCATCGCAGGGGCCGACGGCGAGACGACCGAGCACCACGACCATCTGGTCGTGGCCAGCGGCGTCTTCTCGGAGCCGTTCGCCCCTGCGTACGACGGGGTCGACGAGCTGGAGGCAGCCGGCGGCCGGATCCTCGCGGCGAGCGAGCTGCACGACCTGGAGACCGTCAACGGCAAGCACGTCGTGGTCGTCGGCTACGGGAAGTCGGCCTGCGACGTGGCCGTCGAGATCGCCAAGGAGGCGGCCTCGACCACCGTGGTCGCGCGCCAGCTGCTGTGGAAGATGCCCCGCAAGATCAAGGGCGTCCTCAACTACAAGATGCTGCTGCTCACGCGCCTGGGGGAGGGGCTGTTCCCCTACCAGAGCATCCGCGGGGCCGAGAAGGCGCTGCACGCGGGTGGCTCGAAGATGGCCGGATCGATGGTCGGCAGCGTCGAGTCGGTCACCACCAGCCAGCTCAAGCTGAAGAAGCTCGGGCTGGTGCCCAAGGGCCCGTTCACCGACATCGCCCGCTCGACGGTCTCGCTGGCCACCGAGGGCTTCTTCGAGGGCGTCGAGGCCGGGGACATCGCCGTCGAGCGCGACACCGAGATCGCCGCCTTCGTGACGAAGGAGGGCAAGCCGTACGCCGAGCTCGCCAACGGGCGCGCGGTGCCCGCCGACGTCGTGGTGACCGCGACCGGGTTCAAGCAGGAGCTCCCGTTCTTCTCCGAGGAGATCCAGGACCAGCTCACCGACGACAACGGCGACTACCAGCTCTACCGTCAGATCCTCCCGCTGAGCGTGAAGGACCTGACCTTCGCCGGCTACAACTCCTCGTTCTTCTCGCCGCTCTCGGCCGAGATGAGCGCCGTCTGGATCGGCTCGCACCTCGGTGGCGGCCACGATGTTCCGCCGGCGGAGGAGATGGAGGCCCACGTCACCGCGCGGCTGGCCTGGATGCGGGAGCGCACCGACGGCCACCACGCCCGCGGCACCAACATCATTCCGTTCTCGATGCACAACATCGACGAGGTTCTCGGTGACGTCGGCATCGACGTCAGCAAGCGGGTCAAGGCAGTGCAGTGGCTGCTACCGATCGACCCGAAGGCGTACGCCTCCATCACTCCCAGACTCGTGGAGAAGCTGGCAGCGAGGAGCTAGTACGGCGAGATGCCGGTGCTGGGTGGGGCCGGCATCTCGTTTCGGGACCGGGCCAGGACCTGGGCTGGGACCTTAGACAGTGATTGCGCCGTGTTCGCGTTGACGCGGCGCTGGCTCCGCTACGCTCTTCCGTCAATCGAGCACGCTCCAGGAGCCTCCCTTGCCCCGTCCTCTGTTGGGTCGCCACACCGTTGTCGCCACCACTGACGTGGACCAGGCCAGAGAAGCCGTAGCCGAACGATTCTGTGCCCATTACCTGGCGCTGACCAAGGCCGGTTCCCACCTCGACATGGTGCACAACGCCGCGCCGCTGGGCGAGGACGTGATGCTCAACTACATGCGCTACGGCGACGAGGTGCGGATCACTCCCGGCACCTTCGATGACTTCTACCTGATCCAGCTCCCGCTGGCCGGCACCGCCAAGGTCAAGGTGGGGGAGCAGGTCGTCCTCGCCGACCGCACCCGCGCCTCGATCGGCTCGCCGACCGAACCGGTCGACATGCTCTGGTCCGACGGCTGCGAGAAGCTGCAGGTCTACATCCGGCGCAGCGCCGTCGAGGAGGCGGCCGCGGGCATCGGCGGCTCCGGGCCGGTGGTCTTCGATCCCAGCCTCGACCTCGGCCGGCCCGAGGTGCGCGACTGGCTGAAGATGGTGCGGCTGGCCTACGACAACGTCGAGGCCGGTGGCTCACTGCTGAGCTCTCCGCTGGTGGCCGCGCCGTACGAGCAGGCGCTCATCGGCGGGCTGCTCACGATCCAGGCCAACACCTCCCTCGAGATCGTCTCCGAGACCGGATCTCCCACCATCTCCCGGGCCGTACGCATGGCCGTGGACCTCCTCGAGGCCCACCCCGAGCGCCCCTGGAAGGTCGCCGAGCTCGCCCAGAAGGTCGGCGTCTCCACCCGCACGCTGCAGGAGGCCTTCCAGCGCGACCTCGACACCACCCCGCTGGAGTACTGGCGGCGTACGCGGCTGGACCGGGCCTACACCGACCTGCTCGCCGCCGACGCGACCGCCACCTCGGTCACCGAGGTCGCCGCCCAGTGGGGCTTCTTCCACCTCGGCCGGTTCTCCCAGGCGTACCGGGCGCAGTTCCAGGAGCTGCCGTCTCAGACGCTCATGCGCTGAGCCTCACCACTGAGCCTCACCACTGGGGCTCGTCGCTGAACCCGCCGTAGTCGTCCAGGTCGGCGTCGTCGCGGCGGTAGTCCTCGCCGTCGCCGTTGCGTCGGTCGAGCTTGTCTTCCTTCTCGTCCTGGTTCTGCGGCTCCTCGGGCGGGTCTTCCTGCTCCTCGGGCTTGATCGGCACCTTCGGGGTCAGCTTCTCCTTCAGGCGCTCCTCGACGGACTCGCCCTGCTGGGACTGCTCGGGGCCCTGGCCGGCGTCGGTGGGGCAGTCGCCCTCCTTCAACGTGGCCAGTGCCTCCTCGTACGCCGCCTTCGCGCCGGGCTGATCGCCGGCGTCCCGGGCGCGGTCGCCGATCGCCTCCTGGGTCAGCGACATGTTGATGCGTACGGTGCACTCGTGGTCCTCGGGCACGCGCTCCAACGCCTCGCCGTAGTAGGCGACCGCGCGGGCGTTCTCGCCGAGCAGGAAGGCGGCGTTGCCGGCGTCGAAGTGGGCGATCCACGGCTGCAGGAAGTTGAGGTCGCGGTTGGCGGAGTAGTGCTCCATCGCGGTCGCGGCGTCGCGTACGTCCCAGGCGTCCCGGCCACCGCGGTCGTGGTGGTCCATCAGGATCACCTTCCCCAGGAAGGCCAGACCGATCACCACCGGCACGATCCCGGCGAGCAGCAGCGCGCGCCGCACCTGCTCGCGAGGAGTGCGTAGCGGTTGCGGCTCGGTCGAGTCGACAGGCGTCTCGGTAAGCGTCACGACAGCACCTCCTCGGCCTCGTGCGCGCGGCGACGATGGCCCCACAGCTCCCACAGCAAGAGTGCCAGGAGCGGGAAGCCGAAGAGCCAGGCCCGGGACGTCTCGCCGCCGGCGGAGGTCTCCTCGGTGAGCATCTCGGAGTCCCAGGTCGAGGCCTCCGTGGTGATCTCCTTGGTCTCCTTCGTCGTGCGGTGAAGGGTCTGAAGACCCATCTGACCTGCGATCTCGCGCAGGTTGGCCAGGTCGATCCGGGAGCGGGCGTCCTGGCCGTCGCCGTCCTTGAGGTAGCCGTCCTGGGGACGTTCGTCGTCCCAGGGCATCCGGCCGCCCTCTTCGGTGCCGTAGCCGAGCACCATGCCACCGGCCGAGAGGTCGTCGACCTCGGCGAACGACTGCTGGTCGACGCCCTCGCGGGTGTTCTCGCCGTCGGAGGCGAACACCACGATCCGGCGCCGCTCGGGAAAGCGCTCCTGGTCACGCTCCAGGGCATCGATCATCTGGTCGCGCGGAGCGTCGACCATCGAACCGGACCCGTCGAAGGCCCGCTCGGCGTAGAGCCCGTCGACCCAGGCGTTGAAGGCGGTGGTGTCATAGGTGAACGGCATCTCGGTGCGGACGACCTCGCCACCGAAGGTGATCGCGCCGAACCGCACCGAGGGCAGAGCCGACGAGAGCGCCTTGAGGTCCTTCTTGAGCTGTGTCATCCGGGCCTCGCCGCCGGGTGCGTCCTCGGCGACCATCGACCGTGTCCTGTCGACCACGACGAGGACATCGAGGTCGGCCGTACGCATCTCCGCCGGTGCCGCGCCCCAGCTCGGCCGCACCAGGACGACGACCGTGAGCAGGACGATCAGCACGCGGCGTACGAGCGTGAGGATCTGCCACCCCCTGGCGCTCATCGACCCACCTCGCTCGGTGGCCGGGTCTGTGCGGGCAACGAGCCTCCCGGCGGCGTCGGTCGCGGCGACGGGCCCGGGGACAGCCGGCCGGATCGGACCAGGGCGTAGACCCACCCGGCGATCAGCATGAGGACCCCGAGGACGATCGTCGCGATCGGCCAGCCGGGAGCGTCGCGGATCTGGTACTTCGGGGGCTCGACGACCTCGTCGGCCGAGAGCCGGTCGATCCCGGCCAGGATCGACTCGATCGAGCCGTCGTCACCGAGCAGCGAGAATGTGCCGCCGGTGTCGGTCATCGCCTTGTCGAAGGTGGCGCGCTTGTCCTCCTGGAAGCTGAGGTCGGCGGAGCCGATGCCGTAGAGCTGGACGTCGCGCTCCTTGGCGAACTCGGTGGCCTCGGGCAGCGTGTAGACCGGAGGCCCGCCCTGCGGGTCGTTGTCGGAGGCGACGATGACCGCCCGGCCGCGCTCGGAGTTGGACAGGTCGAAGCGCTTGACGCAGGAGACGATCCCGTCGCTGATCAGGCTCGCCCGCTCCTTGCCGAGGTAGGTGCCGGCGACGTACTCCTGGTCGCCGAGGGCGAAGGCCCGGCCGGCCCGCGCCAGCTCGTCCTGCACCCAGCCGTAGTCGTCGGTGAGCGGGAAGACGGTGACCGCGGCGTCGCTCCACAGCACCAGGCTGACCCGCTCGCCGTTGAGGCCGGCGACGAGCTGGGAGTAGGCCTGGGTGACCTGGGTGTCCTCGTCGAACATCGAGGTCGAGGCGTCGAGGCAGAGCACGATGTCGCGGGTGGAGTAGCGGTTCTGGGTGATGTCGGTTGCCTGCGGCCGGGCGATCAGCCAGATGCACCCGATCACCGCGAGCGCGATCCCCGCGGTCTGCCACCAGGACAGCCACCGCTGCTGGGTCGCGAGCTCGCGGAACCGGGGGAGCCGCTTGAGTCGCTCGGTGTGGGCGACGAGCACCGCGTCGGCCGGGCGGCGATGCACCCGGGCGGCGAACACGACGATCGCGGCGATCGCGGCGATGGTGAGGACCAGCACGATCGCGGCGAGTACGGGCCATCTCAGGTCCATGTCGTCACCACCTGACGGGCCCGGCTCAGCGCCTCGGGGAAGCGCTCGGAAGCCTTGCCCTCCTCCTCGGAGGCGAAGGCGGGCGGGTACATCACCTCGACGGCCATCGCCAGCGGGCGCGTGCGGGGGTCGCTGCGTACGGTCGCCTTCAGATCGGCGAGGACCATCTTGTCGGCCGGGATCTGGCTGACCTCGGCGACGTAGTCGCGCACGGTGCGGCTCAGGTGCTGGTGGCCGACCCGCGCCGGTACGTCGCCGCGGTGCACCGCCCGCTCGATCCGGTCGATCTCGGCCAGGTGCTCGGCACGGAGGTCACGAGGCTCGGGCACCCAGGGCGTCTCGATCTCGACGACCGGCCGGCGCTTGCGGGTCAGCAGGATGACCGCCAGGTAGTAGAGCGCCACCACGGCCAGCAGCGCGAGCGCGAGCACCAGCCACCAGCCCGAGTGGGCCAGCGGCTGCTGGAACTCCTCGGGGACGCTACCGGCGCGCATGGCGGTGCCTCTCCAGGAGATGGAAGACCGCGCCGATGGCGGTGGCGTCGTCCTGGACCCGCTGGTAGGCGATGCCCAGGCGGTCCAGGGTGCCGCGCAGGCCGTGCTCCTCGGCAGCTGCCAGCTCGGCGTACTGGGCCTGGAGGACCGCGTCGCCGGTGAGCCATCCCGGCAGGGCGGAGACGGTGTCGATGTCGACCGTCGGGGCGCCGCCTGCCACGGCGGTGGTGGGGTCGAGGTCGTCGATGCCGGCGACCAGGACCTCGTGCTGGACGGTGAGGCGGCGCAGGACCGCGGCCATCTCGTCACTGACCGAGTGTTCGTCGGTGACCACGAGCAGGATCGCCCGGCGGCGTACGTTGGTGGCGATGTGGCGCAGGACGGCGACGATGTCGGCCTCGGCGGAATCGGGGGTGATCGCCTCGTGGGCCTGCCCGAGCGCCCGCTCGAGCGCGATCTCGGTGTCCGCGGCCTTGGTGAGCTTCTGGGTCTCCGAGTCGCCGTAGGCGACCGCGACCTTGTCGCCGTGGCGTACGCCCAGCCAGCCGACCAGGCCGGCGGTGAAGATCGCCAGCTCGCGCTTGGTCGTGGTGCCGGTCGCCTGGGCCGCCATGCTCCGGCCGGTGGAGATCGCCAGCAGCACCAGATGCTGGCGCTCGGCGGTGAACCGCTTGACCAGCAGGCTCCGAGACCGGGCCGTCGCCTTCCAGTCGATGTCCTTGACGTCGTCGCCCGGGACGTACTCCCTCAGGTCGTGGAAGTCCATGCTGCGCCCGGTCTGCACGCTGGCGTACTCCCCGTCGAGCAGGCCCAGGACCTTGCGGTGGGCATGGATCATCAACCGCGTGCGGATCCGGGGAAGGTACGTCGCCATTCTGTGCCTGATTTCCTGGCGCCACTCAGGGGCTCGGGACAGCGCGGACCAGCGCGTCGACCAGCATCTCGGGCTGGACCTTCTCGGCCAGCGCCTCGAAGCTGAGGTGGAGCCGGTGGCGCAGGATGCTGTGGCGCAGCTCGCGCACGTCCTCGGGAGTCACGTAGGAGCGGCCGAGCAGCAGCGCCGCCGCGCGCGACGCCTGCAGGAACGCGATCGAGGCACGCGGGGACGCGCCGATCTCGACGTAGGAACCCGTCTCCGGCCCGAGGAGCTGGCGGGCGTTGCGGGTCGCCTGGACGAGGGCGACGATGTAGCGCTTGATCGCCGGGTCGACGTAGACGCGCTTGGTCAGCTCCTGGAGCCAGATCACGTCGTCGGGGTCGGCGACCGGACGGGTCACCTCGTGGTCGGGGCCGAGCGTGCCGGCCTCGATGCGCTCCAGGACGACGAGCTCCTCGGCGTCGCTGGGGTAGTTGACGATCTCCTTGAGCAGGAACCGGTCCATCTGCGCGTGCGGGAGGACGTAGGTGCCCTCCTCCTCGATCGGGTTCTGCGTGGCGAGCACCATGAACGGGCGTGGCAGCGGGTGGATGTGGCCCGCGATGCTCGTCTGGCGCTCCTGCATCGCCTCGAGCATGGCGCTCTGGGTCTTGGCGGAGCTTCGGTTGATCTCGTCGAGCAGCACGAAGTTGGCGTGCACCGGGCCGAGCTGGGTCTCGAACTCGTGGTTGCGCTGGTCGTAGACCTGGGTGCCGATGATGTCGCTCGGCAGCAGGTCGGGGGTGCATTGGATCCTGGAGAACTGCGCCTTGACCGTCTGTGACAGCGTCGAGGCGGCCAGCGTCTTGGCCAGCCCGGGCACGCTCTCGAGCAGCACGTGCCCCTCGGAGAGGAGCGCGATCAGCAGCGCCGTCCTGAGCCGCTCCTGGCCGACCACACGGCTGCTGAAGGCGGTGCTGACCCGCCCGACGATCTCCTTCGCCCTGGCGATCTCCTCAGCGGACGGCGGGGCGATGGGTGGTGCGGTGGTGGTCAAGGCGGCTCCAGGGGCGTCGGCTGTCGGTCCCATCCTTTCCTACCAGCGTACGGAACGCATCTGGGACCCACCTCGGGACGGTTGAGATCGGCACTCGGCGGGCTTCTCGGTACGGGGCCGGTACGGGTTCGAGGCGAGCGCCGGATCGACCACGATGGGCCGAAAGATTCCCTCAGAAAGGTTCACCGTGCCCCACCTCTCCACCCGGCTACGAGTCCTGCTCGTGGCCTTCGCCCTCGTTACCGGCCTCGGGCCGATCGGCGTCGCCGTCGCAACGAAGCCGGTTCCCGCCGAAGCAGGCTCGATCCGGATCGACATCGCGGCGATGCAGTCGGCCACCGACTCCTTGCGGTCCCAGCGGAACTACCTCGCCGCACACCGCACCTGGAGGGCGTGGTCGCCGCGGCTCTCGAGCGTGAGCAGCCAGTTCGACTCGATCGAGGGCCAGCTGATGGGGCGGGCGAGGACCGCCGTGGCGACGTACGAGGCGGCCTTCCTGACTCGCGCGAGAAATCGCAGCTACGTCAGTGCGGTCAGGGTCCTCGACACGTTCATCAGCAGGATGAATGCCGCGATCGACAGCTACTACCGCGGCGAAGGGTTCAGCATGCGTCCCTTCGGCTGATCCCGGTTGAACCTCAGAAGACGTTGCGGGGGCGGAACTGGACCGAGATCCGGGGGCCGGCGGAGGAGACCTTGGGGATGGCGTGCTCCCAGGTGCGCTGGCAGGAGCCGCCCATGACGACGAGGTCGCCGTGGCCCATCTGGATGCTCATCCCCTTGCCGCCTCCGTGGGGGCGTAGCGCGAGGCGGCGGGGGTCGCCGACGGAGACGATCGCGACCATCGTGTCGTTGGTGCGGCCCCGGCCGATCTTGTCGCCGTGCCAGGCGACCGAGTCGTGGCCGTTGCGGTAGTAGCAGCAGCCCGCGGTCACGAACGGCTCGCCCAGCTCGGGCAGGTAGTGGGCGGTGAGGCGGCCGCGGGCCTCGGCGAGACGGGGGTGGGGGAGCGGGTCGCCCTGCAGATAGGTGTGCAGGAGCCGAGGCACGTCGACGACGCGGTCGTACATCTGCCGGCGCTCCTCGTGCCAGGGGACGTCGCTGACCAGCGCGGCGAAGACGTCATCGGGATCGGGCAGCCAGCCGCGGGCGATGTCCACCCAGGCTCCGCGGTCCAGATGGATCCGCTCGTAGGTCGTCTCGGTGGTCTCGTCGTCTGTCGGGGCGAAGAGTGTTCCCTGGAAGTCCACCCCGCCACCATACCTCGCGATCGAACACGTGTTCTAGTGAAATCGGGACATTGTCGTTTCGTTGCGGTTGATCTGCCTCATCTCGTTGCAATGTCACAACTTGACCAAACTCGGGACGTACGCGAGGTGTACACCTACGCTCTGGTCATGGTCCGGTCGGTCGAGGGAGAGCGGTCGCTCAAGCACGTCCAGATCCGTGAGTACGTCAGGGAGCTGGTCATCGGCGAAAGTCCTGGTGCCTCCGCGCCCTCCGAGCGCGAGCTGGTCCAGAAGTTCAGCGTCGCCCGGGCCACCGTGCGGCAGGCGCTCGACGCGCTCGTCGCCGACGGTCTGCTGGTCCGGATCCCGGGCCGGGGCACCTTCGTGGCGCGCCCGCCGCGGGCGGCGAGCCCGGTGCTCGGGTTCAGCGAGGAGATGGCTCGCCGGGGGATGCAGGCGTCGTCCGAGACCCTGCTGCTCGGCCGGGAGAAGGCCGGGCCCACCATCGCCCGCGCGCTCGGCATCAAGGAAGGTGCGGCCGTCATCCACTGGCGGCGTCTGCGCCGCGGGGACGGGGTGCCGATCTGCATCGAGGACGTCTACCTCGACGAGGCGATCGTGCCCGGGATGCTCGAGCGCACCGCGCCGACCAGTCTCTACGCCGAGCTGGCCAGCCGCCAGATGCGGCCGTCGTGGGTCGATGACACCTTCCGTGCCGATGTGGCCAACATCGAGGAGGCCACCCTGCTCGGCCTCTCGGTGGGCGTCCCCGTGCTCCGCAGGCAGCGGAAGTCGGTCGCGGGGGACCGCTACGTCGAGGTGTGCCGCTCGGTCTACCGTGCCGACCGTTATGCGCTGCACCTGCAGCTCGGTCCGTCCTGAGTCAGAGGTCGCCCAACGGAGCGACCACGTCACCGCTCTCCTCGCAGACCCAGATCGGGTCCGGACCTCCCAGGTCGGGAGTGATGTGGAGCGAGTGCACCGGCGACTCGGGCGGACACGTGGTGCACACCGGCCAGCGCGCGGAGGCCTCGCCGTCGAAGAGCAGGTCTTGGACGTCCTGGGCGACCAGGCCGGCGACGTACGCCTTGCCCTCCGGCCATTGCTCGACCCACCAGCCGCGCTCGGTCATCGCGTCCTCGAGAGCGGAGACGGCTGCCGCACCGGCGAGTCCGCGGGCATCGAGGTCATGGAGCACCCTCGCCCGAGCCTCGAACAGCACTGTCGTGTTCATCAGGATCCATTCTTGCCGACCGGTCAAGGCTGTGGGGTCAGGGTGGCACCCAAGAACGAACACGGTAAGAATGGCCCGTGATCCTCATCGACCCGCCGAACGTACCCAGTCGCGGCCGGATGTGGTCTCACCTCGCCAGCGACACCTCCTACGAGGAGCTGCACGCCTTCGCGAGCCGGATGGGCATCCCGGCCCGAGGCTTCGACCGGGACCATTACGACGTACCCGCCGAGGTCTACGACGAGATGGTCGCCGCGGGTGCCGTCGAGGTCACCTCTCGGGTCTTGGTCGCTGCTCTCCTCGCCGCCGGCCTTCGCCGCCGCAAACCTCGTTAGGCGGGTGACTTCTCGCCCGGCGGGAGTGACGCCTCGGCGGGGGTGGACATCCGTCGGGTGGTGAGCCAGATGGCCGCCGCGATGAGCAGGCCGAGGCCGCCGCCGAGGACGAAGCCGCCCTGCCAGCCGATCAGGTCGATGGCGAACCCGGCGGTGGGGGCGCCGACGGCGCTGCCGAGGGTGATGGCCGAGCCGTGCCAGCCCATCACCTCGCCGCGTACGTTCGCGGGGACGCTGCTGGTGATCGCCTCGAGCGCGGCGGTCAGGGTCGGTGCGCAGAAGAAGCCGCTGAGCAGGAGCAGGACGGTGAAGGAGATCGGGTCCCAGGCGAACGCGGTCAGCACCGTCGTCGCGCCCAGCAGGACGAGCATCACCGCGGTGGAGGGGTGGCTGTTGAGGGCGCCGTAGATGAGTGCGCCGAGCAGCGAGCCGAGCGCCCAGATCGCCATGACGATCCCGAGCAGGGCGGTGCGGTCGAAGTCGCGCATCGCGGCCACGGTGCCGAGGTCCTCGGCGATGAGGATGAGCGAGGCGGTGAAGGTGCCGGCGAGCAGGAGCGTGACGCCCGGGTTCACCCAGGAGGGGAGCCCGAAGCGGCGCTTCGGGACTGCGGCGCTCGGGACAGCGTCGCTCGGGACGGTCGCCTCGCCCTCGGTGATCATCGGGTTGAACAGCCACAGCACGATCGCCGCGGCGATCCCGAGCCACTGGATCAGCAGCATCGCCCAGGCGGTGCCGAAGTAGCTGGCGCCGAGCACGCCGATCACCGGTCCGACCATGAAGCCCAGCTCGGTCATCATCGCGTCGGCGCTCAGCGCCGCGGTGCGCTTCCCGGGACCGACCGAGCGGATCATCACCTGGCGCACCACCGAGAAGGACGGGACCGTGAAGAGCCCGGCGACGGCGACCAGTGCGAGCAGCGGGAGGTAGCCGACCCAGGGAGCGATCGACCAGGCGATCGGGAGGACGGCCAGCGGCAGCAGGAGCGTACGCCGCAGGCCGAGGCGGTCGAGGAGCCGACCGAGCCAGGGCGCGGAGATCGCCATCGCGATCGCGAGCATCGTCGAGACCAGGCCGGCCTCGGCGTAGGAGCGGTCCAGCGGGCCGACCACGTGAAGGGTCACGATGACAGAGGACGCCGGCATCGGGATCCGCAGGAACAGACCCAGCACGAGGATGCGGCGAACGTCGGGAATCCGCCACAGGTCGGCGTACGTCTGGAAGCTCACCGACGAATTCTGTCACCGGTGAGCGGTTCTTTACGAATCGTTATCGGTCGGGTGACAGGTATGTGTTCAGGGTCTCCATCTCGGCCGAGATGTTGGCCCGCGCGGCTGCCTCCCAGCTGATCCTCGCGAAGGGCGTCGAGAAGAGCGACTCCTTCTCCAGCAGCCGCTCGAGGACCTGGGCACGACCGACGCGGAACTCCTCGTCGGAGAGATGCTGGTACTCCTCGCGGACGGTCGCGGCGTACTCCGCATAGCGCTCCGCCGGCGCCGCCAGGATCGCCAGGTCGGCATCGGAGAGCACCCGGCCGCTGCGGTCGTCGGGGGCGGGATCATGGGTCTCGGTCAGCCGCACCAGCCGGGCGACCTCGGCCACGGCGCCGGCATCCAGGTAGGTGCCCAGCGCGTCCTCGGCCCAGGTGGCCGAGCGCTCCTCGGCATCCCGCTCCCCGTCGTAGACGGAGTCGTGGAAGAACGCCGCGAGGGTGACCGTCAGCGGGTCGAAGTGCTCTCCCTCCGCCCGCAGCTCTTCGATCCGGTCCAGCACCTCGGTGAGGTGTCGGCGGTCGTGATAGCGGCGGGTCGGGTCGTCGTACGCTGCCAGGACGTCATCGAGAAGGTCGGTCGCCTCTGGCAGCGGCCAATGTTGCGGGAGCTCCATGAGCCAGAACGCTAGCGTCAGGCGTGGTAGGCGCGCACCCACCTGGTGTGCGGGTTGGCTGTGATCTTCTCCAGCGTCGTCGCAGGTACGTCGGTCACGTCGGTGACCACGAAGCCGGTCTCACCGGCGGTGGCGAGGTATTGACCGGTCACGTTGACACCCTCGGCGGCGAGCAGCGCGTTGAGCTCGGCGAGCACGCCCGGGACGCTGTCGTGCAGCAGCGCGAGGCGCGCACCGGCGGCCAGCGGCGGCGGCTGGACGGCCGGCAGGTTGACGCTCAGCGCGGTCGAGCCGGAGCGGATGAAGTCGCGCAGCTTGCCGGAGACGAACCAGCCGATCTCCTCCTGGGCCTCCTGAGTCGAGCCGCCGACGTGCGGGGTCAGGATGACGTTGTCGAGACCCTGCAGCGGGCTCTCGAAGGCGTCGCCCTGGGCCTTGGGCTCGATCGGGAAGACGTCGAGCGCGGCGCCGGCGATGTGGCCGGACTCGATGTGCTTGCGCAGCGCGTCGTTGTCGACCAGGAAGCCTCGCGCGGCGTTGATGAACAGCGAGCGCGGCTTCATCTTCGCGAACTGCTCCTCGCCGAACATGCCCAGGTTGCCCGGGCGTCCGTCGATGTGGATGGAGACCACGTCGGCCTCCTCCAGCAGCGCGTCGAGGGACTTCATCCGGCGCGCGTTGCCGTGGGCCAGCCGGTCGGCGATGTCGTAGAAGATGACGTACATGCCCAGCGCCTCGGCGATGTTGGAGAGCTGGGTGCCGATGTTGCCGTAGCCCACGATGCCCAACGTGCGGCCGCGGATCTCGTGGGAGCCCTTCGCGGACTTGTCCCAGACGCCGGCGTGCATCTTCTCGGTCTTCTCCGGCAGCCGTCGCGCCAGGGAGATGATGTAGCCGATGACCAGCTCGACGACCGAGCGGGTGTTGGAGTAGGGGGCGTTGAAGACGGCCACGCCGCGCTCGGCGGCCCCGGCCAGGTCGACCTGGTTGGTGCCGATGCAGAAGCAGCCGATCGCCTTGAGGTCGGTGGCCGCGTCCAGCACGCGCGGGGTGATGTGGGTGTTGGACCGGATGCCGAGCAGCGTCACGCCCGGAAGGTCGGCCACCAGCTCGTCCTCGGAGAGAGACTTGCTGCGCAGCTCGACCTCGAAGCCGGCCTTCTCGAGGTTCTCGACAGCGACAGGATGGATGTTCTCCAGGAGCAGCGCCTTCATGGCTCAAGCCTAAGACTCCGGACGTACGCCTCCTCAATCCTGCCCGAGGGCCGGACGGCCGTGCACGGCGGTTCTCAGGACCAGTAGATGACCACGCCGTCGCCGATGTTCACCTGGTCGTAGAGCGACGTGATGGCGCCGTAGTCGCGCACGTTCACGCAGCCGTGGGAGGCGCCGTTGTAGCCGTTGGCGGCGAAGTCGGGGGAGTAGTGGACCGCCTGGCCGCCGGAGAAGAACATCGCGAACGGCATCGGGGTCTTGTAGATGGAGGACACGTGGTCGCGGCTCTTGGCGAAGACCGAGAACTGGCCCTCGCGGGTGGGCAGCTCCTGTGAGCCGAACCGCACCTCGACGCTCATCTGTACGGTCCCGCCGACGACCCAGCGCAGCACCGAGGTGGACTTGTCGATGCACATCACCCGGCCGGTCAGGCAGCGCGGGTCGAGCTTGCCGGAGGGCACCGGCGGCGGTGCGTTGGTCAGCTCGGCCTCGGTCGGCTCGCGGGTCATCGCGTGCAGCCGGTCGAGCGTGGTCTGGTCCACGAAGCCGGTGACCGCGATGGCGCGCTTGCCCTGGAAACCGGAGACGGCCTCGGTGGTGACGTTGCCGTAGAACCCGGTCACGCCCGCGTTGAACCAGCCGATCTGCTTCAAGCGCGCCTGCAGGTCACGTACGTCGTCACCGCTGTCACCCTTGCCGAAGAGCCGCGGGCCCGAGGTCGGGGACGGCTTCGGCTCGGGCTTCGGCTTCGCGCTGGGTGACGGTGTCGGCGTGGCGCTCGGCGATGCCGAGGGGCTGGCGGAGGAGGAACCCGCGGCCGGTGAGGCAGTCGCCTCGGGCGCAGGGGCGGCGGCGGGCTCCACGGCGCAGGCCGCGAACGTCGTTGCCAACAGGGCGGCGAGCGCCCCGGCGATCAATCCCCGGATGACCATCTTCATCGCCTCACTTCGGACCAGGGCCCTCAAGGTGCTGTTACTTCAAGTAACGCGGGGCCGACGACATGGTGATGTCCGAACCGGGTTCTTCGGTTGCATTTCTGCGGGAAATGTCCCGGATGTTGGGACGATCTCTCAGTGAAGCGGTCGCCGGATGCGGCTGAACCAGCGGCGTACGGTCCGTTTCAGCCGCTGTCGCGAGGTGTTGCACTCGACCAGAGGCAGCGTGAGACCGACCCGGTCGGCGTCGGCCAGCTCGCGCAGCAGGATCTCCGCGGCCACCCGGGTGTCGTCACCCGCGTCGTGGGCCTTCAGCTGTTCGACCGCGTAGTAGGCCGCGATGGTCGCCAGCGACTTGTCCGGCACCTCCAGCGCGAGCGCCTTCGCGAACCGCATCGTGCACAACCACTCCAAAACCTCGAGGCGTACGCCGGCACGGTCCGACTCCACGGCCACGAACGTCCAGTCGAACGCGGCGTTGTGGGCCACGAAGACCCGGCCGGCGAGGCGCTGGGCGATCGTGGCGGCGACGTCCCGGAAGAACGGGGCACCGGCGAGATCGGCGCTGGTCAGGCCATGGACCTCGACCGGTCCGGGGTCGACGCCGGCGCCGGGGTTGACCAGCGTCTCCCACTCCGACTCGGCGGTGCCGTCGGCGGCGATCTGGCGGATCGCCACCTGGATCACGCGGTCGCGGTAGGGGTCGAGCCCGGTCGTCTCGACGTCGAGGACCGCGTAGCCCCGGGCATTTCGCCGGGCGTCGCTTCGGCCGCGTGATTCGGTGGTGGTCACAAGGCTGACGGTATCGGTGAGCACCGACAGTCCGGTTCGGTGTCCCCGCGGGCCGAGCTAGCCCGACACCACGCCCAGAGCCACGATGCCGACGATGAAGAGCAGCAGCACGACCATCATGAGGACGAAGCCGAGGACTCCGGGCTTGCCCTGCTTCTCGTGCCCGATCGCACCCTTGCTGAACCCGGTCAGCGGCGCAGCATAGAAGACCGGAACGGTCTGGCCCTCGGCGACGTCGAAGCTCAGCGACGCCTTGCCGAACTTCCAGGTCCACTGGGCGTACATGTCGACGTTCCAGTGCCCCGGCGGCACCGGGAAGACGTTCCGGCCGTACTGCGTCGGCATCTGGTGGCCGTTGAGCTTCACCGTCGGCACGATCATGTTCGAGGTCATGTGGCTGCCCTGGATCGTCAGGTCGATCCACCCCACGGGCGGCTGTCCGGGCACTGGCTGGCCCGTCTGGTCCGGCATCGTCATGGGCCGAATCATGCCCGATCGGGCGGCGCCGTCGCCGCTCAGATGTCGACACTCCCGCCGTCGCGCCAGTAGTAGCCGCCCTCGCGCATCATGAATCCCTCTTCGAAGAGGTAGCGGCGCAGCGCGGCGACGTCCTCGTGGAACCGCCCCAGGACCTCGTTGACCTCCCGCTCGGGGTAGACCTTCCCCGGCTCGAAGGCCTGCGCGAGCTGGTTGAGCACCACCAGCTTCTTGACGTGCTTCGAGGGGATCGTCAGCAGCCGCCCGTCCTTGCCGAAGAACCGTCTCAGGGTCTCGGCGTCGTCGGGTCGGGGCTGCCAGGTCGCGCGAGTCACGTCCTCCATCGTGCTCCGGTTCGCACGCCTGACGCCACCGGGTTTCAGCCGTCCAGAACAGCCCGAGCCATCACGAGGCGGTCGGCGCAGCGTACGGGCATGGTCTGCCAGTAGTAGGGGAAGGTCATGAGGGCGATGAAGAGGGCCCAGCCGCGGCTGCGAAGCCAGGTGGCGTCGTCGATGTCCAAGATCCTGCGGAACTCGTCGCGGCCGGCGGCGTCGAGGAGCTCCCAGGCGCAGATCAGGTCGACGGTGGGGTCGCCGACGGAGAGGGCACCGAAGTCGAGTACGGCGGTGAGGCGGCCGTCGCGGGCGAGGAGGTTCTCGGCGAGCAGGTCGCCGTGGAGCCAGTGCGGTCCGGCCTCCGCAGGGGGAAGCGCCATCACCTCGTCCCAGACGGACTCGACCGCGTCCAGGTCCAGCTCGAGATCGGCGAGCTCGCGACACTCGCGCAGCCTCGACCGGACGTCGGCGTCGAAGCCGGCGATCGGATCGCCGCGATACCAGCGCAGCTCGGGGTCATCGAGCGCCTCCTGGGGCACCTCGGTCCGGCGGAGGCCGGTCACGACCGAGGCCAGGTCCGCGGCGGTGACGTCACCCGCGCCGGGACCAGGCTTCTCGCCGTCGAGCCAGCGCACCACGCTCCAGCGCTCGGGGTAGCCGAAGCCCGGCTCGCCGACCGTCACCACCTCGGGCGTCGCGACCGCGAGGTTGGTCGCGAAGCCGGGCAGCCAGCGGGCCTCCTGCGTGATCGTCGCGGATCCGCGGGGCTGGCGGGGGAGGCGTACGAGATGCTCCTCGCCCAGGCGGAAGAGCCGGTTGGTCGACCCGGTCGAGTCCAGCGGGCGGAGGGGAAGCTCTGCGTACGCGGCGAGGTCCCGCCTCAGCAGGGACCGCACCAGGTCCTCGTCGATCATCAGCTCGTCGTCGTGCATCCGGGCGCTCATCGTGGCCGAGCCAACCATGCCGGCGGCCGGCTGCGCGCGGGAATTTCGCGCGGGTCAGACGAGCGTGATCGAGACGAGCGCGCGGTCGCCGACCTGGAGGTCCTCGCGGCGGCGTACGTCCTTCTTGATCGGCAGCGCATAGCCCTCCTGGCCTGGGAAGACCGACGTCCTCCAGGTAGTCGTGCCGATCCGCGCCTCGACCCTCACCGACCCGAAGCCGCGCGGCGGACCGGTCGCGATCGACGCCTCGCGGATGTCCTCGGTGACCTCGGGTGGAGCGGTCACGAAGATCCAGGCGTCGGTATCGCCCTTCCACGGCCACAGCTCGGCCTCGAAATCCCAGGTCTCCACGCGTTCATCCTCCCAGGTCGGCGTCTGGAAAATTAGGGTTCGACCTGCATGGTCGGCGGTTAGGGTGCGGCCATGGCTGCCGACCCTCGCTCCCTCGCCCAGAGACTCTCCGACACCCGCGCCCGTCTGGAGAACGACATCGACCTGTGGATCGCCTCCGCGCACGACGACCAGCCGTGGCTGGTGCCGATCTCGTTCGTGTGGTGGGAGGACGCGATCTGGATCGCGAGCATGGGCGGTGCGCGCACCCAGCGCAACCTGTCCGCCTCCCCGGTCGTGCGCCTGGCGCTCGGCGAGCTGCGCGACGTCGTGATCATCGACGGTCGCGCGGAGGTCGAGCCGATGGAGCGTACGCCGAAGCGGGTGCTGGAGATCTACGCCGAGAAGCAGGGCGACGACCCGAGCAGCTGGGCGGACAGCCTGATCCGTATCCGGCCGACCAAGATCCAGGCGTGGCGCGAGTCGAACGAGCTCGAGGGACGCCACCTGATGCGGAACGGCCGCTGGCTGGACGAAGGCGGGTCCGATGGAAGCTGAGATCCCGCTGACCGAAGACACTTTCCGGGCGCTCGCCCGATCTTCGCCGTGGCGCTTCTCCGCGCTGCACTTCACTTGGCGGACGCGGGACGAAGGCGACGTCGAGTGCTGGTTGCGCAGACCCGGGTGGCTCCGCGTGCGCGATGCCGACGGGGATCGCGTCGAGCGGGGTGACGCTCCGGTGTTCGATCCGGAGCCGGTCCTGCGCGCCGACGGTCTCGTGGAGAGCCGGTCGCGGGCCTACACCCACGACATCGACGATCCGATGTGGAACAACTACCTGTTCGTGTCGATGCTCGATCCCGAGGAGCTCTCCGCCGACGTCGTGCTGAGCGACCTGCGTTCGGAGGAGCGAGCGGGTCGGGAGACCTGGTGGGCGAGGGCGGTGCCCGGGGATGAGTACGAGCCGCGGTGCGGTTGTTGTCCGCTGCTGTGGTCCTGGGTCTCCGACCGCGACGAGTACGGCGACGGCGACCCGGGGTGGCAGCCGTCCGCGGGGACGGTGTACCCCGAGGCGTACGACGTCGCGCTGGACGTGGCGACCGGGGTCGTCGTGCAGCTGACCCCGGTCGGAGGTTCACGTCCCGATCTCGGCTTCGAGACCACGATCCATGAGGCAGAACTGTCGGTGGTCTCTGTTTAGGTGGTGGTGAGGACGACATCCGATCCAGACGGAGGAGATGTCATGACCATCAGCACGACCATCGATGAGGAGATCGAGCGGCTCGAGGAGGAGCTCGGCGAGCGGCCTGCCTGTGAGTGCAGCTGTGGCAGCCCGGACAGCGACGCGGAGCCTTGTGGCGAGGTGGCGGCGTACGCGGTGACCGTGCTCTGTCCCGACGACCGGTGCACCCACACCTATCTGTTGTGCCGGGAGTGCAGGGACCAATGGGTGCAGAACTGTCCACCCCCTCACCAGCTCCGCGTCGTTGCGCTCGGGTGAGGCTCATGCCACCGGCACCACCCACACGTCGGCGACCGACGGGTCGTAGTCGGCGCCGGTGTCCCGGAACCGGATCCGCACCGAGCCGTCCGCGGTCTGCGCCGAGGGCTCCACCAGGAACTGGTGGGTCATCGTGCCCTGCCCGCCGCTGGTGCGGGTCAGGTCGACGCTGTGCGCGACCTGGCCATCGAGCTCGACGTCGTAGGTCTTGCGTCGAGCGCCGTCGAACGTCTCGACGATCCGGACCACGAACGATCCATTCGTCGGCACCGCGGCGTCGAACTCGAACCAGCCGCCCGGGTAGGAGGAGTGCGTGTAGCGGCGGGTCAGCCCGGCCTCCTGATTGGTCCCCGACCGCTCGGAGGCGGTCAGTCCGTGCGCCGTCTCCGAGGTGGCCTCACCGAGGTCGATGTGATCGGTCGACGCCGACGGTGGCGTCGCGAGTCCGACGGTCACGGTGGCCGCCGCCTGCTCCGCCGGCGTCGCTCCGGTCGCCACCGCCAGGGAGACCGCGCCGGCCACGACCGTCTGCGGCACGACCACCTCGACGTCCACCTCGGCGTCCTGACCGGCCGGGATCTCGTAGCCCACCGGCTCCGCCGACCAGCCGGCGGGACCGGTCAGTGACAGCTCGCCGCGCTGGGTGACGTCGCTGCGGTTGTGCAGCGTGGCGGTGATGGTCGCGGTCTGTCCGCCGTCGACCGACGCCGGGGCGCTCGACGTCGCGCTGATCTGCACGCCGGGCCCGACCATCAGGGTGCCTCCAACCGGGAGCCTGGCGGTGCCACCCGAGCGGCTGTAGGACAGCGCACCGCTGAGCTCCGCGGGACCCACGGCGGCATCCTCTGGCACCGTGACCTCATAGGCGTGCTCGACCTGTCCGCCGGCGGGCACGGTGCCGGCGGGCGCATCCACCGGCTCGGCGGTCCATCCGTCCGGCACCTCGAGCGACGAGGTCACCTCCTGCAGCGACTGCTTGCCCGAGTTGTCGACCCGCACCGACACCTCGACGACATCGCCGGGAAGGACCTCCTCGTAGGGCACCTGCAGGACGGCGACGGCTCCGACCAGCCGGGCCGAAGCGCGCGAGAGACTCTTCTCGATCGCCGTCAGCCGATCGCGCAGACCTGCCGCGGTCGCTTCGGTGAGCGTGCCGTTCTCGGCGTACATCTGGACGGCACGGTCGAGGTTCGCGGCCGCCGCGAGGGCACGGTGGACCGCCTCGGCGACCCGCTCCTCCTCGGCGTCGCCAGCGGCGAGGTCCCATGCCCCGTCGATCTGTCCGCGCAGCAGCGCGGTCCGCTTCGCGAGGTCGCGCTTGGCGGCACGGCCCGCCGGGCCCTCGAGGCTCAGGGAGGTGACCTGCGCAGCTGTCGCGGCAGCCTCCGTCCGAGCGGCGCCGAGGTCCCCGAGGGCGGGGGCGACCGCGAAGCTGTAGTCGCCGGATCCGACCTCGAGAACGACCACGTCCTCGTCCTCACGCACGAACTCGACGTGCTCCGAGTCCTCGATCGGCGAGCCGCCCTCGGTCACCGCCCACCGGTTGGCAGCGGGGATCCGCACCTCGGCGGTCGTGTTGGCCGGGACGGTCACGTCGAGGGTCATCGGCCCGTCGCCGGTCGCCCACGCGCTGCGTACGGTGCCGTACGGGGTCTGCAGGCTGTAGTCGACGTCGTCGACACCGTCTCCGGGCTCGGGCGCGATGGTGATCTTGCGGTAGCCGGGCTCGGCGGCCGAGACCCCGGCCATCGTGCGATACATCCACTCGCCGACGGCGCCGTAGGCGTAGTGGTTGAAGGAGTTCATGCCCACGTCGTTGAACGTGCCGTCGGGGTTGATCGAGTTCCAGCGCTCCCAGATCGTGGTGGCGCCCTTGCCGATCTCATAGCCCCACGACGGGTAGTCCTCGTGCTGCAGCAGCCGGTAGGCGATGTCGGTGCGTCCGGCCTTGGTCAGCGCGGGCAGCAGCCCGTCGACGCCGAGGAACCCGGTCGAGAGGTGGTAGTCACGCCGCTCGAGCGTCTGCACGAACTGGTCGTAGACCGCATCGCGCCGGTCCTCGGGCTCGAGGTCGTTGGTCAGGGTGAGGATGTACGCCGTCTGGCTGTCGCCCTTGACGGACCCGTCGGCCGCGATGAACGCCTGCTGGTACGCCGCCCGGATGGCCTCGTAGCGCGCCTGATAGGCAGCGGCGTCGGCGTCCCTGCCGACGGCCTTCGCCATCTGCGCGAACTCTCGGGTGCTCTTCGCGACGAAGGCGGTGTCCAGGACGTCCGCGGGTGTCGGGTCGTCGAGGTTGAGCCAGTCCAGGTAGCCGCCGGCGGACCTGATGTGTCCGGTCGAGTCGGCGTCGAGGAAGTCGACGTAGCGCTTCATCATGTCGTAGTTCTCGGTGATGACGCCGGTGTCGCCGTAGGCCTGCCACAGCGTCCAGGGCACGTGCACGCCCGCGTCCATCCAGCCGGCCGACTCGTAGCCGCCGTCGAAGCGGCCCGGGACGACCGGGGCCACGCCGGGCAGTGATCCGTTGGGCCGCTGGGTGTCGCGCAGGTCCTGCAGCCACTTGGTCAGGAACGACTCGGAGTCCATGTTGTAGACCGCCGTCCGGGCGAACACGTTGATGTCGCCGGTCCAACCCATCCGCTCGTCGCGAGCCGGGGTGTCGGTCGGGATGGAGAGGAAGTTGCCGCGCATGCCCCACACGATGTTGCTCTGCAGTTGGTCGACCAGGTCCGAGCTGGTGTCCAGCGTGCTGGCCAGGTCGCCGTCGGTGCCGACCACGACGCCCACGATGTCGGAGGCGTCGGGCGCCTCGTCCAGCCCGGAGATCTCGACGTAGCGGAAGCCGTGGAAGGTGAAGGACGGCTCGTACGTCTCCGGCTCGTCCGACCCGAAGGTGTAGGTGTCGGTGGCCTTCGCGCTGCGGAGGTTGGCGGTGTAGAGGGTGCCGTCCGGATTGAGCACCTCGCCGTGGCGGATCGTGACCGTCTGGCCCTTCTCGCCCTGCAGGGTGAGGCGGACGTGGCCGACCATGTTCTGGCCGAGGTCGTAGAGGTAGACACCGTCGGTGGGCGAGTCGATCCGCTTCGCGGTCTCGAGCTCCTCGGTGACGCGTACGTCGACGGCCGTCTGGGGCTCGAGCACGTCGGTCGGCTCGTCCCTGACGCCGACGGCGGCCCAGTCCTGGTCGTCATATCCGGCCTGGTCCCAGCCTTCGACCTCTGCCGCGCGGCGGGCGTCGTACCACTCGCCGTCGAGGAGATCGGCCTCGCGGGTCGGTCCGCCGGTGGTGCGCCAGGTGTCGTCGGTGCGTACGACCTCGCTGGTGCCGTCGGAGTAGTCGACGACGAGCTCGGCGATCACGGAGTTGGCGGTGCCGTAGACGTCGGTGCCGAACATCGCGACCTTGCCGGAGTACCAGCCGGGCGCGACCTCGGCCCCGAACACGTTCGATCCCGAGCGCACCAGTTCGGTCACGTCGTAGGTCTGATAGTCGATGCGCTTGTCGTACGCCGTCCAGCCGGGCGCCAGCTCGGCGTCGCCGACCCGCTTGCCGTTGAGGCGAAGCTCGTAGACGCCGCGCGCCGAGGCGTAGACGCGGGCGCGGGTGATGCTCTTCTCGCCCAGGTCGACCTCCTTGCGCAGCAGCGGCACCGCGTCGTCGCCGCGTAGCCATGCCTCGCCGCCGGCGTTGTCGACCCGGAGCCCGTCGGCGGTGACGGTGCCGGCGGTGAAGGTGCGGTCGCCGGTCGGGAAGTCGGTATCCACGAGGGCGGTGCCGCCGGCGCTGGTGACCGTCACGTCGTGGACCAGCCCGTGCTCGGCTCCGTTGGTGCGGAAGCCCATGACCCCGGGCCCGGCGAAGGTGGCATCGGTGCGCTGGTCGAGCTGCTGGCCGTCGATCGAGGTCGTGATCGTGTCGCCCGCGACGGTGATCGCGTAGTCGTGCTCCGCGGCGAAGTCGAAGCCGCTCGGGACCGGCTTCGCAGGCAGCACGGAGTAGCCGCCGTTGCGCTTCACGTGCGGACGAAGCGCGTCGTCGGACTCGCTGAACTGCCACATGTAGGCGTTCTCGGTGTTCTCGCCACGGAAGTAGACGCCGAGGGCTCCACCGATGTCGGAGGCGGTGAACTCGACCGTGTAGTCGGTCCACTCCGCGCCCAGTTCGGGAGTCTCCGCGCCGATCCAGTCCGCGGTCCACGCCTCCTTGCCGAGACCGGTGGCGAACGTCGCCGGCTCGCTCCACGCAGAGACGACGCCGTCGTCGTCCCAGACCCGCACCGACCACACGTAGTCAGTACGAGGCTTCAGCGCGGGGCCGGCGTACCGGACGTCGACGGACTGCCCGGACTTCACCTTCCGGCTGTCCCAGACGTCGGGCGAGGTGAGTCGTCGCTCCGAGGACGCGACCCGGATCTGGTACGCCTTCTGGGTCACGCCGCGGCGGTCGGAGTCGAGCTGCCACCCCAGCGTGGGGGCGGTCGTCGCGATGCCGAGCGGATCGACCAGCGCATTCGTACGCAGCTCGCTGACGACGGGGACGGAGCCCACGCTTTCGGTCGATGGGACGGCGCTGGCGGCGAGTGGGGGCAGAGCGGGGGAGAGGACGACGGCGAGGGTGGCCGTGACCAGCCCGGCGATGTGTCGGCGCACGCAGACTCCTGGGGTCGAGGAATTGAAACGCTTCACCGAGTATGGCGTGCGTCACATTCCGCGTGCATCGACTTGGCCGCATCCGGCCACAGCCGACGATTCAACCGGTCAGGAGGTGAGGTCGTCGAGGGAGTCGGCGTCGACGATCCGGTACGCATAGCCCTGCTCGGCCAGGAAGCGCTGGCGGTTCTGGGCGAAGTCGGCGTCGACGGTGTCGCGGGAGACGATCGTGTAGAAGTGCGCGGTCTTGTTGCCGTCGCCGGGGCGCAGCAGCCGGCCGAGCCGTTGGGCCTCCTCCTGGCGGGAGCCGTAGGCCCCGGAGACCTGGATCGCGACCTCGGCCGAGGGCAGGTCGATGGAGAAGTTGGCGACCTTGGAGACGACCAGCAGGCCGATCTCGCCGGAGCGGAAGGCGTTGAAGAGCCGCTGTCGCTCCTTGACCGACGTCTTGCCCTCGATCACCGGGGCGTCGAGCGAGGCGGCGATCTCGTCGAGCTGCTCGAGATACTGCCCGATCACGAGCGTCGGCTTGCCTGCGTGGGAGGCGACGATCTCCTTGACCACGTCGATCTTGTGGTGGGTGCACGAGGCGATCCGGTAGCGCTCGTCGGGCTCGGCGGTGGCGTAGACGAGCCGCTCGTCGGCAGGCAGCGTCACCCGCACCTCGACACAGTCGGCCGGCGCGATCCAGCCCTGCGCCTCGATGTCCTTCCACGGAGCGTCGTAGCGCTTGGGGCCGATCAGGGAGAACACGTCACCCTCGCGACCGTCCTCGCGCACCAGCGTCGCGGTCAGGCCGAGTCGGCGCCGCGCCTGCAGGTCGGCGGTCATCCGGAAGATCGGCGCGGGGAGAAGGTGCACCTCGTCGTAGACGACCAGCCCCCAGTCGCGGGCGTCGAGCAGCTCCAGGTGGGGATAGGCGCCCTTCCGGCGCATGGTCAGCACCTGGTAGGTGGCGATCGTGACCGGCCGGATCTCCTTGACCGACCCCGAGTACTCGCCGATCTCGTCCGGGGTCAGCGAGGTGCGGCGTACGAGCTCGTCCTTCCACTGCCGCGCGGAGACGGTGTTGGTGACGAGGATCAGCGTGGTCGCCTGGGCGTGCGCCATGGCGGCGGCGCCGACCAGCGTCTTGCCGGCGCCGCACGGGAGGACGACGACCCCGGAGCCACCGTGCCAGAACGACTCGGCCGCCTCCGACTGGTAAGGGCGCAGCGTCCAGTCGGTGGTGTCCAGCGCGATCGAGTGCGCCTCGCCGTCGACGTAACCCGCGTAGTCCTCGGCCGGCCAGCCGAGCTTGAGCAGCGCCTGCTTGAGGTTGCCGCGCTCGGAGGGGTGGACGACGACGGTGTCGTCGTCGAGCCGTTCGCCCAGCATCCCGGCGACCTTCTTCGCCCGGATGACCTCCTCCAGCACCGCCCGGTCGGAGGAGACCAGCACCAGCCCGTTGACCGGGTTCTTCTCCAGACGGAGCCGGCCGTAGCGGGCCATCGTCTCGGCGACATCGACCAGCAGCGAGTGCGGTACGGGATAGCGGGAGAACTCGAGCAGCGTGTCCACCACCTGCTCGGCGTCGTGCCCGGCCGCGCGCGCGTTCCACAGCCCCAACGGAGTCAGCCGGTAGGTGTGGATGTGCTCCGGCGACCGCTCCAGCTCGGCGAACGGCGCGATCGCCTTGCGGCACTCACCTGCCCGGGCATGGTCGACCTCGAGCAGCAGCGTCTTGTCCGACTGGACGATCAGGGGGCCGTCGTTCACCGGACCAGCCTACGGCGGCGTCGGGCGCACACTTCTGATCCGGGACAGCGCGAAGGAACGTACGTCGTCCTCGGCCCGGGCCGCGAGAGAGCCGCCGTCGATCCCCAGCGGCTCGACGCGCGCCTCGCCGGCGACCCCGCGGCCGTCGACGTAGGAGATCACGACCGGCTCCCCGGCATCGATGGCCTCGTGGAGGATCGCCATGGTGGAGGCCGGCTCGGCAGGGGCCGGGCGGGAGGCGGCGGTCTCGTCGCCCGCCTTGATCCTGGCCGCCACCGCGGTCGCACGCGCGGCGAGGTGGGCCTCCTGGGCGCCGGCCGGACGCGCGCCGTTGCGGGCCTTGGCGCGCTTGGCGTCGGGGCGCGCGACGTGGATGGATCCGTCGGGGGCCTCGACGACCGGGGCCAGGCCCAGCTCGCGCAGCCGGGGGAGGAGCGAGTCGAGCGCGACGGTGCTGACGACCACGGTCGGCGCCAGTCGCCGCAGCCCCAGGGACTCGGCCGCCGGGTGGGCCAGCAGCTCGGCCAGCGCGGCCTCGTCGTCGCTGCGCAGGTAGGCGGCGGCGAACCCGACCCGGACCGTCCCGAACGTACGCGCCGTGTCGTCGACCAGGTAGGTCAGCGCCTGCGGGACGGGGGTGCGGGAGGCGGCGGTGAGGAACGCGTGGATCTCGGTGGCGGTCCAGCCGCGGTCCATGGCCCGACGCACCGACTCCTTGGTGAACCGGTAGA
This sequence comes from Nocardioides sp. NPDC006303, assembly GCF_040613175.1. Lineage (NCBI taxonomy): Bacteria > Bacillati > Actinomycetota > Actinomycetes > Propionibacteriales > Nocardioidaceae > Nocardioides > Nocardioides sp. NPDC006303. The sequence goes on along the minus strand of NZ_JBEXRR010000002.1, from coordinate 180,961 downwards.
CCGTCGCCCCGCCGTGCGACTCCACCGTGGCCACCACGGCCAGCGTGCGGGCCAGCGCAGGCTCCAGCGGCCCCGGCGCGACCGCGGTCAGGTCGCCCTGGAGCAGCACGTGGTCGACCGGCTCCGGCAGCAGCCCGGCCAGGGTCGGGACCGGGTCCTCACCAGCCACCAGCAGCCGACCGTACGCAGCCATCCCCCCGAACGCGGCGAGCCCGAGGGTCTCCGCCTCGGTGAGCGTCCAGTCCACCAGCGACTCGCGGGACTCGGTACGGGTGCGCGGCCGCCGCGGCCGCTCCCAGGCGAGGCGGGTGACGACCGCTGCCGGTCCGGTGCCGGCCGCGAGGACCTCACCGTCCGACAGGGCTGCGAGCAGGCCCAGGGTCTGCCGCCGCGTCGCCACGGCCGACGCCCCGGCCAGGTCGGGCGCCAGCGCGTTCCACGTCTTCCCGGCAGGGTCGCGCTGGCCGACGAGCCCGGGTAGGCGCGGCGAGGCCAGCCAAGCGCTGGCCACGTGCGACCAGCGGGCCGCCAAGGGCTGCTGGAGCCACTGGTCGAAGAGCTCGGTCGGCATCCAGGACGGATCGCCCTCCTCGTCGGTGCCGAGCGCGAGCAGCCCAGCGGCCCAGGCGACCTCGATCAGCAACGCCGCGGTCGGTTCGGCGACATGGAGCCGCTCGGCGGTCGTCTTCAGGTCCCGGACCGTCAGCCCCGCCCCGCCGCGCAGCGACCGGGGTGGCGCGGCGCTCCAGGCGTCGAGGAGCAGCTCGAGGTTGCGTACGAGCTCGAAGGCGGCGCCCGCGGCCGCCCGGTCGACCAGCGTGGACGCCCGCGAGGAGGTCGGCAGGGGTGGCGGGACGTCGACGGGGGCGACCGTCGTCCGCCCGCCTCGCAGCGCCAGCCCGACCTCTCCGGGCAGGGTCAGCATGCCGTCGCCCGAGGACACCAGCAGCCCGTGGGCGATGAGCTCCTCGGCCGGTCCGGCCGCCTCGGCCACGGATATGCCCGGGCGCGCGCGTGAGGAGGAGGCCTGCCCGCCGCCGGCGTCGACGGCCTCCAGCATCGCGCGTGCCTCGGCGGACACAGCCGGCAGGCTGCGTACGACTTCTTCCTGGTCAGCGGCGAACGGCTGCAGCCCGGAGGTGCCGGGCGAGCCCCGCAGCAGGGCCGCGACACCGGTCACCGCGCGCAGGCCGTCGAGGGAGTGCCACACCAGGCAGGTGTCCTCCAGATGAGAAAGTGCCCGTGTCGCGGCGTCCACTTCAGCGTTCAGCATGGAAGATAAGTGGGCTTTGGTGGTTTGATTCGCGAGGACAACGGCATCAAGCACGATCAGCTCGAGATGGTTAAGGTCATCCATCGCGTAGTGCAAGGATGTGCGAGTGGCTGCTCGGGCGGCGAGTTGGCCGGAGTCATGAGGGGACGGCGTGGCGAGATCAGGACGAGCAAGAAGCAGGCGTGAGATGCGCTCTGTGGGCCAAGAGCGCAACTGGTCTGCGAGTGAGCGGAAGCCTGTGTCCATCGGCATCACGCTATCCCGGCAGGCCTAGGGGGCGAGATGTCCAGGAAAGTAGTGATCGCGCACGGGGCCGCGACAGATGTCGGTCAGGTGCGGAAGGTCAACGAGGACTCCCATGTGGCCGAGCCACCGGTCTTCGTCGTCGCGGACGGTATGGGCGGCCACGACGGTGGTGACATCGCCAGCGAGATGGTGATCCAGGAGTTCGCCAAGCTCGGCGGCGCCCATTACGCGTCCGAGTCAGGCAGCCAGGCGATGGTCGAGGCGCTCCAGTCGGCCCAGGACCGGATCGTGGCCTTCGCGCTCGAGCAGCGCTCGCGCGGGGCCTCGGACTACCAGTCCGGCACCACCTGCGCCGCGGCTCTGATCGCCGACGGCGGAAGCAGTCCGTTGTGGATTCTGCTCAACGTCGGCGACTCGCGGATCTACCGATACTTCGACGGCACGCTGAGCCAGCTCAGCCGCGACCACAGCCTGGTCCAGGAGCTGGTCGACTCGGGGCAGATCACGCGTGAGCAGGCCGAGCATCACCCGGAGCGCAACGTGGTGACCAGGGCGCTGGGCGGGATGGCCCCGGCGGTCCCGGACATCTTCCAGGTGACCCTGCCCGTGGGTGCCCGGCTGATGCTCTGCTCCGACGGCGTGAGCGGGATGATCTCGGATGCTGAGATCGCCGACATCCTCGCGGCGGAGGACACCGATGCCCGCGACACGGCCGAGAAGCTCGTCGCTGCCGCGGTCGAGGCGGGTGGCCGGGACAACGCCACCGCGATCGTGGTCGATGTGATGGGATTGACCGAGGAGAACCCGTATGACTCGGAGCAACAAAGGGTGAGTATGGAGCAGAAGCTAGGAGTGCTGCCATGAGTGAGCCAGCAACCATCGCAAGCACGTCCTACATGCCGGGCACGTGGTTCGGCATCATCGGTGAGAGCGCCACGGTGCTGCTCCCGCCCTCGGAGAAGAGCCGCGCGGGCGCGCTGTGGGCGCTCGTGGACGACGGTGCCGGGTTCGACGAGGTGCTCGACGCGCTCGTCGCGACCGGGCTGAGCTCGTTGCCGGGCTTCGTCCTCATCTCCGGGGACGTGACGCCTGACGGCGGCAGCGTACGCACGGTCGTGCGCGGCCCGTCCGTGGTCTCGTTCGAAGCCGGCGAGGGCACCGTCGAGGTCGACGGCTCGTCGTCGAAGACGTGGGTCGAGCGCACCCTCGAGGGTGTCACCAGGATGTCCGTCTCGCTCGGCGAGGAGGGCGCGACCGGCGAGCCGATGACGGCGCTCGGTGGCCTGCTGCGGGTCTCGGGTCTCGAGGTTCCGCCGCCGGTCCCGGAGTCCGCCCAAGACGACTCGCCGGAGAGCCGCGCCGGTTTCGTCGCTGCCCCGGTGGCCGTCGAGGAGGGCCCCGACGAGAGCGTCGACGAGCCGGCCCCGGGTGACCCGCTCACCGATCCTCTTCCCGAGGACAGCTACGCCGACTCCGACGACGACCTGGACTCCGCCGAGGAGCAGGGTCTCGACGAGGACGAGCCGGTAGCGGCTCCGCCCTCCCTCTCGGTCGTTCCGCCGATCCCGGTCTCGGGTGACCTCCCCGGTCTCGGGGCGGACGCTGAGCCGGACTCCGGCTCGGAGGCAGACCTCGGCCCGGACTCCGACTTCGACGCGGACGCCGAGGCGGACGAGCCGATCTCGGTCAACCGTGGCGACGAGTCCGGCGAGGCGTCGGCGCCGCGTCACGACGACCTGACCGAGCCGACCGAGGCGTTCGAGATGCCGGCCGCCTCCCAGGACGCCGACGACCAGGACTTCCCGGAGCCCGCTACCGGCAGTTACGAGGACGACTACGCCAGCGACGAGCACGCTGCCGCCGTGGCCTCCTCCTTCGGTCCCTCCGCGGTCTCCCCGGAGCCCGTGACCGACATGGACGTCGCCCCCGACGCCGAGACCGAGGTCCTTCCGGCGGTCGACGAGCAGTCGTACGACGGGCCCGAGTCCTACGACGAGCCCGAGTCCGCCCCGGCGCCCGGCTTCGGCCCGCCGTCGATGCCGCCTCCGCCGCCGCTGACGACGCCTCCGCCGCCTCCGGTGGACGCGCCGCCGGCTCCCTTCGACGAGGCGCCGGCCGAGGGTCTGATCGACTCCGCGCCGAGCGATGCGCCGATCGAGGCACCGGCTTTCGACGGCCCGCCCGTCGACGCTCCGGTGACCGACATCCCTCCGGCACCCCCGGCCCCTCCGGCGTTCCCGGCCCCGCCCGCGCCGCCGGCTCCGCCCGTGGCACCGATCCCCGAGACCCACGACGAGCCGGTCTGGGAGGAGCCCAACCCCGATGAGGACGACCACGACGGTCTGACCCGCATCGGCGTCGGCGAGGACCTCAACGCCGGTCTCGCCGGGATCCCCGGCCAGCCCGAGGCCCCGAAGGTGACCGCCTACCCGGTCGCGCGCCTGGAGTTCTCCAGCGGCGACCGCGTCGAGGTCGACCGGGTCGTCCTGGTCGGCCGCGCCCCCGAGGCGAGCCGGTTCACGCCCACCGAGCAGCCGATGCTGGTGACCGTGCCGAGCCCGCACCAGGAGATCTCCTCGACCCACTGCGAGATCCGTCCCGGTGCCGGTGTCGACCACGGCGCAGCGGTGGTCACCGACCTCGGCTCGACCAACGGCACCGTGCTGGTCCAGCCCGGTCTCGGCCCGGAGGACCTGCGCCCCGGCGTACCCGTCCAGCTCATGCCGGGTGCTGTCATCGACCTCGGTGACAGTCTGACGATTCGGGTGACCAACCCATGATCGAGCGGCTTTCGCTCATGTCGCCGGCCTCTGTGGAGGCGGCGGCATGAGCGTGGCCGGCCTGCCGGCTCCAACCGTCGAAGCTGCGATCGCGGAGCCGGACCGTCGGTTCTACGCCTTCGCGATCGACCGGGTGATCGCCTGGGCGATCTTCGCCGCGGCCGGGTTCGCCGCCTGGCTGATCTTCTTCCGCAACGACAACCCGCTTGCCGGCGTCGGCCTGATCGCCAGCGTGGTCCTGGGGGTCTGGCTGGTCGGCACCGTGCTCACCGGCTCCGGGGGCAAGACCCCCGGGAAGATGGCCCTCGGGCTCCGCGTGGTCAGCGATGACTCCGGAGCCGCGGGCCGTCCCATCGGCGTCGGCAAGGCGTTCGTACGCCAGGCCCTGCTCGGTCTCTGCACGATCCCGACGCTCGGCATCGGCACCGCCACGTTCGCCTGGGTCGCCGCGATGGACGACCGCGGCCGTCGCCAGGGGTGGCACGACCGCCGTGCGGGCTCGGTCGTGGTCGACGTACGTCCTCCAGCGGTCGTCGAGGCCGAGGAAGAGGCCCCGGCGCCGCGCCGCATCGTCAACCTCACCACCATGCGCCTGAAGCAGGCCGAGGCGACCCCGGAGCCGGCCGAGCGGCCGCAGACTCCCGCCGCCCCGACCCAGAGCGCCGCTCAGGCCGAGGCGCAGGCAGCCCCGACCCTGGTCCCGGCACCGATCGCCCGTCAGGCTCCGCCGACCCCCGTGCCGCCGACGCCCACGCCGCCTGCTCCGCCCGCCCCGCCCGCGCCGCCGGTCGCGTCGGCAGTGCAAGCGGTGGCTCAGCCTGCCCCTCCGCCGCCTCCCGTGCCTGCTCCGCAGCCCGCGGCGACGGCTCGCTGGCGGGTCACGTTCGACACTGGCCAGAGCTTCGTGGTCGAGGGTCTCGCCATCGTCGGCCGCGGCCCCGAGCCGCGTCCAGGCGAGGAGGTCGCCCACCGGGTGGCCCTCTCCTCGAGCGACATGTCCCTGTCCAAGACCCACGCTCAGTTCCAGATCGCTGCCGACGGCACCCTCGTGGTCATGGACCGCGGCTCCACCAACGGCACCACCCTGATCCGCCAGGGTGCCGCACGAGCCCTTGGCGCCCGCCGCCCCGCGGCTCTCGTCGACGGCGACAAGGTCAAGTTCGGCGACCGCACCATGGATGTGGTTCGCGAGGCCTGACCCCTCCGGCCGAATCCGCAGTCGTGGCGGGTCGAATCTGTAGTTGTGGGCGACGAAACTCTGGTTTCGTCGCCCACAACTGCATTCTCGGCCGCCACAACGACCGACTCGGCCGGACGTTCTCAGTCGACGGACTCGAAGGTCTCCGGGCGGTGCTCGACGCCGAAGCGGTCGGTGGGCCAGAAGACGACGGCGACGCGGCCGACGACGTCGGAGACGGGTACGAACGCGTTCGAGCAGGTCTCGTCGCCGGACTCCTGGCGTTCGGGGCTGCACAGATGGAAGGACGAGTCGGCGGAGTTGGTGCGGTTGTCGCCCATCACGAAGATCCGGCCCTCGGGGACGACGGCCTTCCAGCCCCGGCAGCCGCCCTTGACGTACGACCCGTTGTCCTGCGCCATCGGGCCGTCACAGGTGTCGGCAGGGGCGATGAAGGACGACGCGTCCAAGGGCGTGCCGTTGACGACGACGCGGCCCGACTCGCAGCACTCCACGGTGTCGCCCGCGACGCCGATGACCCGCTTCACCAGGTGGTCGCCGGTCGGGTAGAGCCCGATCTTGGCGAGCACGGCCCTGAAGCCGGTCGGGGCAGGTGCGAGCTGGTTGGCGGAGAGCCAGCCGCCGGGATCGGTGAAGACGACGACGTCGCCGCGCTCGGGTGTGCCGCCCATCCAGTAGGACGGCTTCTCCACCAGCACGCGGTCGTTGACCTCCAGCCCGGGCTGCATCGACTCGGAGGGGATGTAGAACGCCTGGGCGAGGAACGTCTTGATGATGACGGCGAGCAGGATCGCGGTCACCGCGATGATCAGGATCTCGACGAGCGACCCCAGAACTCCCCTCTGCCGCCGGCCTGACCCCACCGACGCCTCCCGCTCTGCCCCCATGATGAGACCCTATCCAGACGCCGGGTCGGACCCGGGCGCTATCCAGAATTCACGGGCGCGCGGCGCCGCTCCTGCTCTAGGGTTCCTCACTCATCCGGACCCGAGAGGCGTCATGACCAACACACTGGAATCCCCGACCCATGAGCGTGCCAAGAAGGGCGCGTGGGCGATCTGGACCGTCCTGGCCCTGGCCGTGATCGTCGCCATCGTGGCGGGAGCACTCGGCTATCTGGGCGTCTCGCGGGCGACCAGCCAGGCGGGACCCAGCGCGCGGACCGTGACGCTCGCCGAGGCCCTCCCGGAGACCTTCAACCTCGCGGTCGACCTGTCCTTCGAACGCGATGCGATGACGGCCGGCGCACCTCCGGTCGTGCTCCGGCCGATGCAGCAGTCCACCGACGAGTCGGTGCAGGCGTGGCGCGCTCGCGCGCAGGAGATCGACAGCGGCGACGAGGAGCTCGACGCGACGCTCGCCCGGATCGGCGAAGGACTCGACGGCATCGACGAGCTGCGTACGCAGATCCAGGACGACCGCGCCAAGGGCACAGAGAGCTATACCGCCCTGACCAACGACCTGTTCAGCATCGCGGACGATCTGCCGAACACCGGCGATGGCCAGGCCGCCTCGTCGATCGAGGCGCTCGGCCACATGCCCGAGGCATGGGAGGCGTTGGGCCAGGAGCGCGCGATCATGATGGCCGCACTCTCCAGCTCACCGTTTTCCGGCGAGAAGCAGATCAGCGCCGACGAGATCGCGGCGCTCACCGAGGCGGAGGCCGGACTGCGGCGCTCTCTCGCCGCCTTCTACGAGGGGTCCTCGGGGGACCAGCGTCGGGCGCTCGACGAGCTGACCAACGGCACGGCCGCGGAGGGTGCCACCGGCGTGCCGGCCCACCGGGCCGTCAATGAGGTCATCGCCGGTGGCGGCACTGCGCTGACTCTGGATTCGTACGTCGCGTCCAGCACCGACTTCATACGCGTCCTGGAGGAGGTGCTCATCGCCTCCGCCCAGGAGATCGCCGAGGGGCTGCGGGCCGATCGCGACGACGCAACCCGCACCGCGCTCGCCGCGGTCGTTCTCACCTTCGCGGTCGTGAGCGTCCTCGTCGTCATCCTGATCGTGCTCGTGGTTCTGCTGGCGGTCCTGGTCTCCCGGCGCCGATCCGCGAACACGCGTGGAGCCCGTGGATAGGGTCGGAGCGTGTCCGACCTCGACCAACGGCTCAACGCTCTCGAAGCGGATCTCAAGACTCGGGGAAGCGTGCTGGTCGCCTTCTCCGGCGGCGCCGACAGCGCCTTCCTCCTGGCGGCCGCGGCCAGGGCTCTGGGCAGCGACGACGTCGCCGCCGCGACCGGCTATTCGCACAGCCTCCCGATCGCGGAGAGGGACCCGGCGGCCGAGTTCGCGAGGAGTCTCGGCGTACGCCTCGTCACCCCGCAGACCCACGAGATGGAGCGGGAGGGCTATCGGGCCAACGGCACCGACCGGTGCTTCTTCTGCAAGGCGGAGCTGCTCGACACCCTCATGCCGCTGGCCCGTGAGCTGGGCCTGGCCCACGTCGCCACCGGCACCAACGCCGACGACGCGATCGAGGGGCTCAACGGCCTCCGGCCCGGCATCCGCGCGGCCGCCGAGCGTGGTGCGATCACCCCGCTCAAGGACGCCGGGCTGACCAAGGCGCAGATCCGCGAGGCCTCGCGTCGCTGGGAGCTGCCGACCTGGGACAAGCCGGCCGCGGCCTGCCTCTCCAGCCGGATCGCCTACGGCCTCGAGGTCACCCCGAGGCGCCTCGCGCGCGTGGAGAGAGCAGAGCAGGGCGTACGCAGCGTCTTGGCCGCCCGCGGCCACGACGCGGCCAGGGTGGACCTGCGCGTGCGTGACCACGGGGAGAAGGCCACCGTGGAGCTGTCCGCTACCCTCCTGCCTCTCGACCCCCACCATGCCGACGAGGTGCTCAAGACAGTGACCGACGCAGGATTCCCCGCCGCGGAGATCGACCAACGGGGCTTTCGCTCCGGATCGATGAACCAGAAGGCGGCGAAGTGAGGGAGTTCTGGGACACGATCACCGCGACCCAGACCGTCCCCGAAGCGCCTTGGCTGATCGGCGCCGGGCTCGTCGCGCTGGTGCTGGTCGTGTGGCGTGGGAGCTGGCGCACCGTACGTCTCGGCGTCACCGTCGTCCACGAGGCCGGGCACGCCGTGGTCGCGGTCCTGGTGGGAAGGCGCCTGGCCGGGATCAAGCTCCACTCCGACACCTCGGGCGTGACCCTCTCGCGCGGCAAGCCGTCCGGGCCGGGGATGGTGGCGATGCTCGCCGCCGGCTATCTCGCCCCGGCGCTCCTCGGCCTGCTCAGCGCGACCATGCTCGCCGCGGGTCACGCCCTGGGGTTGCTGTGGCTCCTGGTGGCGGCGATGCTCGTGCTGCTGCTGTGGGTACGCAACGGCTACGGCCTCGTCGTCCTGCTGGTGCTCGGCGCCGTCCTGGGCGCGATCAGCTGGTACGCCGACGGCCGCATCCAGACCATCGTCGCCACGCTGGTCACCTGGCTGCTCCTGCTCGCCTCACCGAGGCCGCTCCTGGAGCTCCTCGGCCGCGGCGAGCGAGGTCGCCGCGGCTCCGACCCCGACCAGCTCGCCGGCCTGACCGGCATCCCGTCGGTGCTCTGGATCCTCGTCCTGCTGGCCGTGAACGTCGCCGGCCTCGTGGTCGGCGTGCAGACGCTGATCCCCGACCTGAGCTGGATCTAGAGCTCGAACTCGTCGGCGATCTGGCGTAGCGCGGGGGAGACCTTCTTGGCCAGCTCGCGCGTGGGCGGGCGGCCCTGGGCGTAGCCGTCGCGGATGTCGTCGAGGAGCTTGATCACGTTCTCGACGATCAGCTCCATCTCCTCTGGCTTGCGGCGCTTGGCTGCACGCTGGCGCCCGGCGACGGACGGGGAGCGCTCCAGAATGGTCACCGAGAGCGCCTGCTCACCGCGGCGCCCCTGGGCGATGCCGAACTCCACCCGGGTGCCGGCCTTCAAGGTCTTGGCAGCGCCCTCGGGGAGCGCGTCGGCGTGGACGTACACGTCCGGACCGTCGTCCTGCGACAGAAACCCGAAGCCCTTGGTGGCGTCGAACCACTTGACCTTGCCAGTAGGCACGGCAGCTTGCCCCTTCCTCGCGCATCAGCGCTACGAACGTACGTCGCCCGGCGACTGTGACGGCCGACGCGGGAGAGCCTAGTCCTCAGCGCCCAGGGACGCGTGAGGTATTCCCCTCTACGGCATCGACGGCATCCACGGATGGCTCGCCATGTCGTCCCTCGTGCGGGTGGGGCCTATACTCCGCCTACCCCTCCATAGATTTGCAAATGATTTCGTACACCATTGGTAATCGAGACCACTTATGACGTAAGTTTGCGTCGCCAAAGACTGCAGACAGGTACGCCCGGGTGCCAGCAGACTTCGCGGCGGGGGACTGGGGTATGCGCCACAGACGGTGCATGCCTCTCGGGAATGATGTGACATGGCCACGAGAGGGAGTAATGGCCGAGCCATACGCAAGCACAACCCACCGTCCGGAACGTAAGCCCTGGCAGGGAATTCGAGCGCGCCTCATCTTCGTGCTGCTCATCCCGACCATCGCGGCGATGGTGTTCGGCGGGTTGAGCATTTCGAGCGCCCTCTCAGCCCAGGCGGAAGCACGCCAGGCAGAGACTGTCGCCCAGGCACTGCCTGACACCTACAACCTCGCGATCAACATTCTGTTCGAGCGGGACGGTGCCCTCGCGGGCGTCCCCGAGGTCGTCATGCGGCCGCTGCAGCAGAAGACCGACGAGTCGATCGAGGCCTGGAGCGCCAAGGCGAAGGAGATCGACGCCGGCGACGACAAGGACCTCGAGAACAGCATCGTCGAGATCCAGCAGGCGCTGAACGGCATCGACGACCTGCGTTCGCAGATCCAGGAGCGGGACACCGCGGTCGAGGCCCAGTTGGCCTACACGACCGTGATGAACAACCTCTTCGGGATCTCGGCGCAGATGCCGACCCTGGAGAACGACGAGGTCTTCTCCAAGATCTCCGCGATCAGCAACGTGCGTCCCGCCTCGGAGGCCATGGGCACCGAGCGCATGATCATGATGCAGGCGCTGGGCGCCAAGGCGGCCGCGGAGAGGGACGGGCAGGTCAACCCCGACGTCCTCAAAGACGCCGAGTTCGCAGAGCTCGCCCGCGCCGAGGCCAAGTGGCGTCTGTCCACGGCTGACTACTACGCCAAGACGTCCGACAACATCCGCCAGCAGCTCGACGAGCTGACCAACGAAACCACCGACCAGGGCTCGGTCGGGGCGCCTGCCCACAAGGTCGTCAACCAGGTGATCTCCAGCGGCAGCATGGACCGGGTCAAGATGACCCCGGACGAGTACACCGAGGCCAGCACCGAGTTCATCCGTGGTCTGCAGAAGATGATCGTCCAGACCGCGCAGGAGATCAGCGACGACGTCGAGCAGATCAAGAGCGACGCGACCCGCGACGCCATCGTCATCGGTCTCCTCGTTCTCGGTGTTCTGATCTTCGCCCTCGCCGTCGGTCTGGTCGCGGCCCGCTCGATCTTGTCGCCGCTGAGCCAGCTGCGTCGTCTGGCCTACAACCTGGCCAACCACGACCTGCCCGAGCGAGTCGCCTACATGAACCAGGCCGAAGGCCCGGTGGATACACATGTGGAGCCTCTGGACATCGCGCGTCGAGACGAGATCGGTGACGTCGCGGACGCGTTCGACGCGGTCCACGTCGAGGCGATCCGGCTGGCGGGCGAGCAGGCCGAGCTGCGTACGAACGTCGACAAGATGTTCATGAACCTCTCCCGCCGTTCGCAGAGCCTCGTCGAGCGTCAGCTTCAGCTCATCGACCAGCTCGAGGCCAACGAGCAGGACCCCGACGACCTCGCGAACCTGTTCCGCCTCGACCACCTCGCCACCCGAATGCGCCGCAACGACGAGTCCCTCCTGGTTCTCGCCGGTGGCGAGATCGGCCACGCGGCTCGTGGTCCGGTCCCGGTCCTCGACGTGCTCCGTGCCGCCGCCTCCGAGATCGAGCAGTTCGCCCGGGTCGACATCGACTCCGACGAGAACGCCGAGTTCGAGGGCGCGATCGCGGGTGACCTCGTGCACCTGCTCGCGGAGCTGATCGAGAACGCCACCAACTTCTCCCCGCCCGACACCGCGGTCACGATCCGCACCTTCCGCGCCGGCCCTGCCGCGCCGCTGCTGGTCGAGATCGAGGACCTCGGTATCGGCATGACGCCGGAGGAGCTCGACGCGGCCAACATGAAGCTGCGCCGTGCGACCGGCCTCGACGCCGACGTCGCCCGGATGATGGGTCTGGTCGTGGTCGCGCGCCTGGCGGCGCGTCACGGTCTCTACATCGAGCTCGTTCCCAACCGCCCCCGCGGTGTGGTCGCGCGCGTCGAGATGCCGGTCACCACGATCGTCGGCGCTCACGCCGAGGCGCCGTCGGGCCAGCAGCAGGGCTTCGACGCCTACGCCTTCCAGCAGGGCGGCTACGGCCAGCAGGCCGGCGCCTACCCGGGCACCGGCGAGCTTCCCTACGAGATGCAGTACGGGATGCCCGCCTACGACGCCCAGTCGTACGCCGGCGGCAACCCCTACGACGTCCCGGTCGGTGCTCTTCCGGCGCCCGAGGCGCCCGCGGCCTCCGCCGCAGCGCCCCCGGCCCTGCCGAGCCGTACGCCCGGAGCGTCCAACCACCCCAACCTCTCCAACGGCGGTGCGTCGGCCTTCCCGCAGCAGGGTGCCAACGGCCACTCGGGCCAGCACAACGGCTTCGGTCAGAGCGGACCGCAGACGGGTCAGCAGCCCGCATACGGTGGTGTCCCGCCGATGCCGGGTGACCCGGGCTTCGAGGGTCCGGGCGCGCGTACAGGCAGCTTCCCGGCGCAGCCGCAGCAGTTCAGCGGTGGCCAGCCGCAGTACGGGGGAGACCCGTTCGGCGGCGACCCGTTCGGCGCCAACCAGCCGCCGGCCCCGCAGCAGAGCCCCAGCGGCCAGCAGCAGAACTTCCTGTCCAACATGCTGCCGGTTCGCAAGGCCGAGGACCTGGCCGCGCGCTTCCCCGACGGTCGCTTCGACCCGAGCACCGAGACCGGCGAGCTGCCGCGTCGCGACCCGGGCATGCAGGGCGGCAGCCCGTTCGGCACCGAAACCGGAGCGTTCCGCACCTTCGAGCGCCCCAACGAGCGGACCACGCCGCGGACTCCGCCGCCGGGCTTCGGTCCCGACGACGACCCGTTCGGTCCGGCCGGTGACGCGATCGCCCCGAGCCCGATGGGCCCGATGGCGCCGGAGCCGACCAACTCGCCGAACCCGCTCGACTCGACCACCGAGGTTCCGATCCTCGACGACGAGGGCAGCTCGATCTTCGACGACCTGCAGTCCGAGTGGTTCACCCGTCGTCGCCCGCTCGGCGCGCGCCGGGCGATGGAGACCAAGGGCGACCCGCTCAGCGACCCGATCGCCCCGGCCGCCAAGGCCGGTCCGGGACCCAAGCCCGACGTTTCCCGTCCGGCGGCCGCCCCCGCGAGCGAGCCGGTCGACGAGCCGGTCGCTCAGGACGACGAGCCGACCACGCCGACGAGCTGGTCCTCGCCGGGCGACGAGGGCTGGCGCCGGGCGCAGGAGCTGGAGCAGCTGCAGGAGCAGGAGCCGGCGACGATCACCCAGGGTGGCCTCCCCGTCCGTGTCCCGGGTCAGAACCTGATCCCAGGTGCGGCCCCGGCGGTCACACCACCGTCATCAGGTCCGCGTAACATGGACGCGCGCCGCACCCGTGGCATGTCCAGCTTCCAGAAGGGCGTCAGCCGCGCCCGCAACAACCCCGCTGATGCGGAAAGCAACCCCGAAGGTGAGGAGCAGCAGTGACAACGGCCCCCGCAGGACTGGACTGGCTTGTCGACAGCCTGACCCAGCGCACCCCTGACATCGCTCACGCGATCTTGGTGTCGGCTGATGGCATGCCGATGGCCAGCTCCGTCGACTTCCCCCCGGACCGGGCCGACCAGCTCTCGGCGATCGCCTCCGGTCTCACCAGTCTTACCCAAGGAGCAGCTCGGTGCTTCGCGGCGGGTAATGTCCAGCAGATGGTCATCGAGATGGACGGTGGCTATCTGGTCCTCATGGCGGTTGGTGAGGGCTCCAGCCTTGCTGCCCTCGCCGCCCCCGACTGCGATCTGGGACAGGTTGGCTACCAGATGCAGCTGTTGATCTCGCGTGTTGCCACCGCCCTCACCCCCGATACCAGAACCGGCGCCTGATCAGTGCCCCGACCCTAGGACCGAGATCGTGAGCAACCACGCATCCGAACCGCCGCCGCTGGTCAGGCCTTATGCCCTGACCCGTGGCCGCACGCAACCCAAGCGCGTCTTCCCGATGGAAGCACTGGTGATCACTGACCGTTACGTGATCGACGGCTACGTCCGGTCGCCCGAGGAGCGGACGATCGCAGAGCTCTGCCGCGAGAGCCGTTCCGTCGCTGAGGTCGCGGCGCTCATCCGGGTGCCCCTGGGTGTCGCCCGAGTCCTGATCGGTGACCTTGCGGAGCGCGGCGTGGTGCAGGTGCACGCCAGCAAGGTCCCGGACGCCCCGGACACCGCTCTCCTCGAGCGCGTGCTGTCCGGCCTGAGGAAGCTTTGACAGGAGTAATGCAGTGACCACCGACTCCAAGCAGGCGACGATGTCTGCGAAGATCGTCATCGCCGGCGGGTTCGGCGTTGGTAAGACGACCTTCGTGGGCTCCGTCTCGGAGATCGTCCCCCTGACGACCGAGGCCGTGATGACGCAGGCGACCGCCGGCGTCGACGACCTCTCCGCAGTGCCCAACAAGAAGACGACCACGGTCGCCATGGACTTCGGTCGAGTCTCCCTCGACTCCGACCTGATCCTCTACCTGTTCGGCACCCCCGGTCAGAACCGCTTCTGGTTCATGTGGGACGACCTGACCCAGGGCGCCATCGGCGCCGTGGTGCTCATCGACACCCGTCGCCTCGCCGACTCCTTCGGCGCGATCGACTACTTCGAGTCCCGCAACGTGCCGTTCGTCGTGGCCCACAACGTCTTCGGCGCCAACCAGGCCTACAAGCCGGAGCAGATCCGCGAGGCCCTGGCCCTGCGCCCGGACATCCCGATCGTCACCTGTGACGCTCGCGACCGCCAGTCGACCAAGGCGACGCTGATCTCGCTCGTCGAGTACGTCCTCTCCATGGTCTCCACGCGCGCTCTTCAGTAGCCAAGCGTCACCAACACCCGCCGTAGCCACGCTCCGGCGGGTGTTGGCCATTTCAAGGGCTGTCGTGACTGTGCAGTAGAGGCGTACGTCTGGGAGGATCACGCGTTGTGCGGAAGTTCAGGTTGTGGTGGCGCAAGGTGACCCCGAAGTGGCACCTGAGGCGCATGTGGGTGAAGATGTGGTCCGTGATCACGACCCCGTACGCCGATGCGACGGCCGTCGCTGCCGTCGACGAGGCCCGCTCCGCGCTCCTGTCCGACGTGCCAGCCGGTGACGTCGGAGAACATCTCGGCCATGTGGTCGAGAAGGGTGCCGGCCCGGGCGTAGTGACCCACCTGTTCGCCTGCACCCGCAAGGGCTACGTCGGGTGGCACTGGTCGGTCACGCTCGTCACCGTGCCCTCGCTCGACGGCCCGGGATTCGGTGTCGATGCGCCGGTGACCATCAACGAGGTCGTCCTCGTCCCCGGTGACGCCGCGATCGTCGCGCCGGCCTGGGTGCCCTACCGCGAACGGATCAAGCCGGGCGACCTCTCGCCCGGTGATCTGCTCCCGGTCGAGGACGACGACGCGCGGCTGGTCCCGACGTACGCCTTCGGTGACGACCCGCTCGACGCCGACGAGAAGGCTCAGGTGCGTGAGGTCGCCAAGGACCTCGGCCTCGGCCGTGTCCGGACCCTGTCCGTCTCCGGCTTCGACGCCGCCGCCGAGCGGTGGTACGCCGGTGACGGCGGCCCCGAGGCGCCGCTCGCGCAGGCAGCCCCCGACCAGTGCCACAGCTGTGGCTTCCTGGTCCGGCTGACCGGCCACCTGGCCACGAGCTTCGGTGTCTGCGCCAACGGCGACGCCAACGACGACGGCAAGGTTGTCAGCCTCAACCACGGGTGCGGTGCGCACTCGGAGGTGCGGCTGGCGAAGAAGCACGAGCCGCAGCCGCTGCCGGACCCGGTCTTCGACACGATCAGCGACGACGCCGAGGCCTTCTAGCCGAGCGGTTCTAGGCGAGACCCTCGGCGCGCAGCCGGCGGGCCTTGCGGCGCCGGGTCAGCTCGATGCCGATCGCGCCGATGCCGAAGGCGGCCAGGCAGGTCCAGATCCACCAGGTCCAGCCGCGGTCGTTGAGCAGGCCCCAGAAGGGGAGCAGGGCGACGAACCCGACGAGCCAGCCGAGGGTGGCGAGCTCGAAGGCGCGGATGCCGTCCTGGTCGACCAGCTCGATCTTCGGCTCGGGGGCGGCCTGGACAGGCTCCTCGACAGGCGGCTCGTCGTAGACGTAGTCCTGGGGGTAGCCATGCCCATCATCGGGGGCAGTCTCGGTGTAGTAGTCGCCGTCGTACCCGTCGTACTGCTGCTCCGGGTAGGTGCCGGAATAGTCGTCGTCGCGGTACTGGTCGCTCATGGGACCCCATCTTATGGGTCACCACCAGCCGGTAGGGTGGGGAGGAACGCTGACGACTTGGAGGTCCCTGATGGCTTCGCTCCGCTGCCCCTGTGGCACCAACTTCCGCACGGAGACCGACGACGAGCTGGTCGAGAAGGTGCAGGAGCACCTCGCGGAGGCTCACCCCGGCCGCACCTACAGCCGCGACGACATCCTGATGCTCGCCGCGATGTCCTGACCCTGTGACGGCGCCCTCACCGGGGCGCCGTCTCTTGCCGGAATAGTTAGCGCCGGTAAGCAGTTATGCTTACCGACATGCCTACCGCACAGCCAGCCTCCGCGCCCGACGCGGCCTCCGACATCCCCGAGGTCGCGTCGGTGCTGCGCACCTCCGTCATGCGGATGCGCCGCCGCCTGGCCAACGAGCGCCACCCTGACAACGACCTCTCCCTGGGGTCGATGGCGGTGCTCGGGGCGTTGTACGCCAACGACGAGATGACCCTCGGCGCTCTCGCCGGGCGCGAGCGCGTCCAGCCGCCGAGCATGACCAGGATGGTCAACTTCCTCGAGGAGGGCGGCTACGTCGTCCGCCGCCAGGGTGAGACCGACCGCCGCCAGGTGCTGGTCTCGATCACCGACAAGGGCCGCCGGACCGTACGCAAGGACCGGCTCAGCCGGGACGCCTGGCTCGCCCAGCAGCTCGTCGACCTCGATGCGGACGAGCTCGCCGCCCTCCGCACAGCCGCTTCGATCATGGAGAGAATAGCCACCAGTTGAGTCCCACGTTCCGTTCCCTGCGCAGCCACAACTACCGCCTCTACCTAGCCGGCAGTGTCGTCTCCAACGTCGGCACCTGGATGCAACGCATCGCCCAGGACTGGTTGGTCCTGAGCCTCGGCGGCGGGGGAGCGGCACTCGGTATCACCACGGGCCTGCAGTTCTTGCCCATCCTCCTGCTCAGCCCCTACGCCGGGGTCATCGCCGACCGCTTCCCGAAGCGCCGCCTGCTGCAGGTGGCCCAGGGCTGGATGGCCCTGATGTCGTTGCTCCTCGGTGTGCTGGCGGTGAGCGGCCACGCCGAGGTGTGGATGGTCTACGTGATCGCGTTCCTCTTCGGCACCGGCGCCGCCTTCGACGGCCCCGGCCGTCAGTCGTTCGTCTCGGAGATGGTCCACCCCGACGACCTCACCAACGCCGTCGGCCTCAACTCGGCCTCGTTCAACCTCGCCCGGCTGATCGGACCTGCGCTGGCCGGGCTCCTCATCGGCTTGCTGGGGAGCGGCCCCCAGGCGACCGGCTGGGTGATCCTCATCAACGCCGTCTCCTACCTCGCCGTGATCGGCCAGCTGCAGCGGATGAACACCGCCGAGCTGCACTCGCCCGACCCCGTCGCCCGGCGGAGCGGGATGCTGCGCGAGGGCATCGGCTACATCCGTACGCAGCCCAAGATGCTGATGGTCCTGGTGATCATCTTCTTCGTCGGCACCTTCGGGGCGAACTTCCCGATCACCTCGGCGCTGATGGCGACCGAGGAGTTCGGCAAGGGCGCCAGCGAGTACGGCCTGCTCGGCACCGTCCTGGCCATCGGCTCGCTCTCCGGCGCCCTGCTCGGCGCCCGCCGCACCCGGATCCCGCTCAGGCTGATCGTGCTGGCGGCGACCGGCTTCGGCCTCACGGTCATCGTGTCCGGGCTGATGCCGACGTACGCGCTCTTCGCCCTGATCTCGCCCGTGCTCGGCTTCTTCACGATCACGACCCTCAACGCCTGCAACGCCACCATGCAGACCGAGGCGGCCCCGGAGTTCCGCGGCCGGGTGATGGCGATCTACATGACGGTCCTGATGGGCGGCACCCCGCTGGGTGCCCCGCTCATCGGTTTCGTCGGCGAGCACTTCGGTGCCCGCACGACCCTGTACGCGAGTGGTGCTCTGGTGTTGTTGGGTACGCTTGCGGGGGTGCTGGTCCTCGCCGCACTCAGAGGTGGTATCCGGGCCGTTTTGACCCCCTCTCAAGCCGCCGGGTAGCCTCTGAAGCGTGTCTGGGACAACCAGGCCGTCGCGCGTGCCCGGAACAAGCTCGAGAGATAGGTCTCGGACCCGGGTTCGGCGCCCTCAGTACGGGGATTCGGTTCGAAAGATCCGCCAACGTGTGCGTTGAGGTAAGGGCGACACGCCCGACCTCGGGGGCGAGGCGGGACCAGTTGGTATCGCACCACCTGGACGCACAACATTGGATCCTTCGCGGCAGAGCGCCGCGTAGTGAGAGCAGAAAAGAAGGGGAACCACCGAGGTGCCCACAATCAACCAGCTGGTCCGCAAGGGCCGCGAGGACAAGGCGACGAAGTCGAAGACGCCTGCCCTCAAGGGATCGCCGCAGCGCCGTGGCGTCTGCACGCGCGTCTACACCACCACCCCGAAGAAGCCGAACTCCGCCCTCCGGAAGGTCGCCCGTGTGCGCCTCTCCTCCGGCGTCGAGGTCACCGCTTACATCCCGGGTGTGGGCCACAACCTTCAGGAGCACTCCATCGTGCTCGTCCGCGGCGGTCGTGTGAAGGACCTCCCCGGTGTGCGTTACAAGATCATTCGCGGCACGCTCGACACCCAGGGTGTCAAGAACCGCAAGCAGGCCCGTTCGCGCTACGGCGCGAAGAAGGAGAAGTGACATGCCTCGTAAGGGTCCCGCTCCCAAGCGTGCGCTCGTCGTCGACCCCGTCTACGGCTCGCAGCTCGTAACCCAGCTCGTCAGCAAGGTCCTCCAGGACGGCAAGAAGCAGGTCGCCCAGCGCATCGTCTACACCGCGCTCGAGGGCTGCCGCGAGAAGACCGGCACCGACCCCGTGGTCACGCTCAAGCGCGCCATGGACAACGTGAAGCCGGCGATCGAGGTCAAGTCCCGCCGTGTCGGTGGCGCGACCTACCAGGTTCCGATCGAGGTCAAGGGCACGCGTGGCACCACGCTCGCGCTGCGCTGGCTCGTCGGCTACGCCCAGGACCGTCGTGAGAAGACGATGGCCGAGCGCCTGATGAACGAGATCCTCGACGCGAGCAACGGCCTCGGTGCCGCTGTGAAGAAGCGTGAGGACACCCACAAGATGGCCGAGTCCAACAAGGCCTTCGCGCACTACCGCTGGTGACGTACGGCGGGGTGCCTGCCGCACAATGTGGGCACCCCGCCCATCCAGACCGAAGACAATCTCTTTAAGGAACGCTGAAGACAGTGGCCGTCGACATCACCACGGACCTCAATGTGGTCCGCAACATCGGCATCATGGCGCACATCGATGCCGGTAAGACCACCACCACCGAGCGCATCCTGTTCTACACCGGTATCTCGTACAAGATCGGTGAGGTCCACGACGGCGCTGCCACGATGGACTGGATGGAGCAGGAGCAGGAGCGCGGCATCACGATCACGTCCGCCGCGACGACCTGCTGGTGGAAGGACCACCAGATCAACATCATCGACACCCCCGGGCACGTCGACTTCACCGTTGAGGTCGAGCGCTCGCTGCGCGTCCTCGACGGCGCCGTCGCCGTCTTCGACGGTGTCGCCGGTGTCGAGCCGCAGTCGCAGACCGTGTGGCGTCAGGCGAACAAGTACGCCGTCCCGCGGATGTGCTTCGTCAACAAGCTCGACCGCACCGGTGCCGACTTCTACATGGTCGTCGACTCCATCGTCGACAAGCTGCACGCCACCCCGCTGGTGCTGCAGCTGCCGATCGGCGCCGAGTCCGACTTCATCGGCGTCGTCGACCTGGTCGAGATGCACGCCAAGGTCTGGCGCGGCGAGACCGCGATGGGCGAGGACTACGTGATCGAGGAGATCCCGGCCGACCTCGCCGACAAGGCTGCGGAATACCGCGAGAAGCTGGTCGAGACCCTCGCCGAGGCCGACGACGACATCATGGAGGTCTACCTCGAGGAGGGCGACGTCTTCGACGTCCCCACCCTGAAGGCCGCCATCCGTCGCGCGACCCTCGCCGACAAGCTCAACCCGATCCTCACCGGCACCGCGTTCAAGAACAAGGGTGTCCAGCCCCTGCTCGACGCGGTCGTCGACTACCTGCCCTCCCCGCTCGACGTCGAGTCGATCATCGGCCACGACGTCAAGGACGAGGAGGTCGAGGTCTCCCGGAAGCCTTCCGACGACGAGCCGTTCTCCGGCCTGGTCTTCAAGATCGCCTCCGACCCGCACCTGGGCAAGCTGTTCTACCTGCGCGTCTACTCCGGCAAGGTCGAGGCGGGTGCGACCGTGGTCAACCCGATCAACGGCCGCAAGGAGCGCATCGGCAAGATCTACCAGATGCACGCGAACAAGCGTGAGGAGATCAACTCGGTGGGCGCCGGCCAAATCGTCGCGGTCATGGGTCTGAAGGAGTCGAAGACGGGTCACACCCTGTGCGACCCGACCCACCCGGTGGTGCTCGAGTCGATGAGCTTCCCGGCCCCGGTGATCGAGGTCGCCATCGAGCCGAAGACCAAGAGCGACCAGCAGAAGCTCGGCACCGCGATCCAGCGCCTCACCGAGGAGGACCCGACCTTCACGGTCAAGTCCGACGAGCAGACCGGCCAGACGATCATCGCCGGTATGGGCGAGCTCCACCTGGAGGTCTTCGTCGACCGGATGAAGCGCGAGTTCAAGGTCGAGGCCACCGTCGGCAAGCCGCAGGTCGCCTACCGCGAGACGCTTCGCAAGAAGGTCGCGAACCACAGCTACACCCACAAGAAGCAGACCGGTGGTTCGGGTCAGTTCGCGAAGGTCGTCATCTCCGTCGAGCCCAACATCGACGAGGAGACCGGCCTCGGTGCGGGCTACGAGTTCGCCAACAACGTCACCGGTGGTCGCGTGCCGAAGGAGTACATCCCTTCGGTCGACCAGGGTGCTCAGGACGCTATGGAGTTCGGTATTCTCGCCGGCTTCCCCATGGTCGATGTGAAGGTCTCGCTCGAGGACGGCGCCTACCACGACGTCGACTCCTCCGAGCTCGCCTTCAAGATCGCCGGCAACCAGGCATTCAAGGAGGCCGCGCGGATGGCGAAGGCCGTCCTGCTGGAGCCGATGTTCGCGGTAGAGGTGACGACCCCCGACACCTACCTCGGCACCGTCATCGGCGACATCAACTCCCGCCGCGGCCAGGTGTCGTCGCAGGAGGAGCGCCACGGCGACATGGTCGTCCAGGCTCTCGTCCCGCTCTCAGAGATGTTCGGGTACGTCGGTGACCTGCGGTCCAAGACCAGCGGTCAGGCGTCGTACTCGATGGAGTTCGACTCGTACGCCGAGGTTCCCACGAACGTCGCCGACGAGATCATCAAGAAGGCCCGTGGCGAGTGACCTTCGGGTCGCCCGTCCAGGGACTTCGGCAGCACCACCACTCAGTACGAGTCAGTAAGAAAATCACACCAGGAGGAGCCCACAGTGGCTAAGGCGAAGTTCGAGCGGAACAAGCCGCACGTCAACATCGGCACCATCGGTCACATCGACCACGGTAAGACGACCCTTACCGCGGCGATCTCGAAGGTGCTGCACGCGAAGTACCCGGACCTGAACCCGGAGTTCGCGTTCGAGGACATCGACAAGGCCCCCGAGGAGCGCCAGCGCGGGATCACGATCTCGATCGCGCACATCGAGTACCAGACCGAGTCGCGTCACTACGCTCACGTCGACTGCCCGGGTCACGCGGACTACATCAAGAACATGATCACCGGTGCCGCGCAGATGGACGGCGCGATCCTCGTGGTCGCCGCCACCGACGGCCCGATGCCGCAGACCAAGGAGCACGTGCTCCTGGCCCGCCAGGTCGGCGTGCCGTCGATCGTCGTCGCGCTCAACAAGTGCGACATGGTCGACGACGAGGAGCTCATCGAGCTCGTCGAGATGGAGGTGCGCGAGCTCCTCAGCGAGTACGAGTTCCCGGGTGACGACCTCCCGGTCGTGCGCGTTGCCGCTTACCCCGCCCTGCAGGGCGAGCAGAAGTGGATGGACTCGGTTGCCGAGCTCATGCAGGCCGTCGACGACTACATCCCGACCCCGGCTCGTGAGACCGACAAGCCGTTCCTGATGCCCGTTGAGGACGTCTTCACGATCACCGGTCGTGGCACCGTCATCACCGGTCGTATCGAGCGCGGCATCGTCAAGGTCGGTGAGGAGGTCGAGATCGTCGGCATCCGCGAGACCTCGCAGAAGTCGACCGTCACCGGCGTCGAGATGTTCCGCAAGCTGCTCGACGAGGGCCAGGCCGGCGAGAACGTCGGGCTGCTGCTCCGTGGCACCAAGCGCGAGGACGTCGAGCGCGGCATGGTTGTCATCAAGCCGGGCACCACGACCCCCCACACCAACTTCGAGGGCTCTGTCTACATCCTCTCGAAGGAGGAGGGTGGCCGTCACACCCCGTTCTTCAACAACTACCGTCCGCAGTTCTACTTCCGGACCACGGACGTGACCGGCGTTGTGACCCTCCCCGAGGGCACCGAGATGGTCATGCCGGGTGACAACACCGAGATGTCGGTCGAGCTCATCCAGCCCATCGCGATGGACGAGGGTCTGAAGTTCGCTATCCGTGAGGGCGGTCGCACCGTCGGCGCGGGTCGGGTTACGAAGATCATCAAGTGATCGTCTGATCCACAGTGAAGGGCCCCCGGAGCCGCAAGGCGAAGGGGGTCCTTTGCTGTGGTCAGATGCTCCTTGCTGCTTAGGAAAGCGCCGAGTCAGCGCGCCACGAGACCAAGGCAAGAAGAGATGACAGAGCCAAACCACCCCATCCGCCCAGCAAGACCCCACCAGAAGCTGCTCGATGACGGCCGCACGGTAAGAGAGGTCCTCACCTACACCCGACGCGGCAGCCGGCTGGACCCCAAGCAGCAGCGCGCCTGGGACGCGTACGCAGCGGAGTGGGTGATCCCGGACGAGGCGGTCGACGAGCCCGGTTTCTCGTTGGAGAGCTGGTTCGGTCGCAAGGCGCCCCTGATCGTCGACATCGGCGGTGGCGTGGGAGAGGCGACCGCGGTGCTGGCGGCCAACCGTCCCGAGGTCAACATCCTGGCGCTGGAGGTGTGGCGGCCCGGGGTCGCGGAGAGCCTGGCCCGGGTGGGCGCCGCGGGCGCGACGAACGTGCGATTCTGCAGCGTCGACGCGCTCTGGACGCTCGAGAACCTGGTCGAGCCGGGGTCGGTCAGCGAGATCTGGACGTTCTTCCCCGACCCGTGGCACAAGACCCGCCACCACAAGCGGCGGCTGGTGACGCCCGCCAACGCACGGATGATCGCGGAACGGCTGGCCCCCGGCGGGATCTGGCGGCTGGCGACCGACTGGGTCGAGTACGCCGAGCAGATGGTCGAGGTCCTCGACGCCGAGCCGCTCCTGAGCGGTGGTGTGGTGGACCGTTGGGACGAGCGCCCGGTGACCAAGTTCGAGCGCAAGGGACTGGCCAAGGACCGGGTCATCACCGACCTGCTCTACCGGCGTTGACCCGAACTACCCGTGTCGTGACTGATCTGTAGGCGCGGAACCGCGAAGATCAGCGGCATGAAGTTGTACGCCGACAGGCCCCCACGCCTCGCCGCCCAGCTGTTCGCCGACCTGCTGACGGTGGCGTGGATCGCCGGCTGGGTCCTTCTCGGCAGATTCGTCCACGAGATGGTCTCGGCACTCGCCGTGCCCGGCGAGAAGATGGACGACGCCGGCACCTCGCTCTCCGTGAAGCTGCTCGAGGCGGCCGGGAAGGTCGATGACCTGCCGCTGGTCAAGGACGGCATCGCAGTCCCGTTCGAGGGCGCCGCGAAGGCCGCCGACCAGCTCCGTGCGGCCGGGGAGGCGCAGGTCGAGGCCGTCTCCAGCATCGCGATCGGGCTGGCGATCGCGGTCGTGCTCATCCCGGTGCTGATGTGGCTGATGATCTATGTGCCGCTGCGGTGGCGGTACATCCGCAACGCGACCTCTACCCAGCGGTTCTTGGAGGCTGGCACCGGCGCCGATCTGGTGGCGCTGCGCGCGATGGCGACCCAGCCGCTGCACAAGCTGGTCAAGATCAGCGACGACCCGGTCAGCGCCTGGCGTGACGGCGACGCCGACGTGGTGGCGAGGCTGGCCGAGCTGGAGCTGAAGGCGGTCGGGCTCAGCGCCAAGCGCCTCAAGACGTCCTAGCGCGCGGTGAGCCGCGACCGGAGCTCCTCGTCGCGGGCGAGCCGGGCCGCGTCTCGATCGCGGCGGGTGGCGAGCACGGCAGCCAGATAGGCCTCGGGCGGCGTGCCCGGAGGTGGGCCAGGGGCGACGTACGTCTGCATGTGGGTCGCCAGGCGCTCTGCGAGAGCGTGGCGGCGGACCGGGTCGGTGTAGGTGCCGACCTCGCCGGAGAGGAACCGGCGCACCGCCAGGGACAGGCCGACCGGGATGGTGGCGACGTCCGCGCGAGAGGCCCAGGCGGCGAGCCCACGGGGCATCTGGATTGGTGCCGGGGGACGCAGCGGCACGCGCACGCGGATGACGTACGTCCCGGCCGCTATGTCGCCCAGCCGCTTGCCGCGCGGGTGGATCATCGCGGAGAGGAAGGCGACGGCGCCGCTGGTGGCGTAGATCTCGACGACGCCGATCAGGGCGCGTACGAACGCATGGTGGAAGCTGATCGCCCCGCCGTCGTCGCGCACCGTACGGAGGCCGAGCGCGAGCTTGCCGAGCGAGCGGCCGCGGGTGAGCGTCTCGATGGCCGTCGGGAAGACCACGAGGACCGAAGCGGTGGCCGCGATGTAGGCGGCCCAGGCCAGGGCCTCGTCGGTTGCGGGAGCAGCGGTCATGAAGACGAACAGCGTCACGATCAGCAGCGCCATCACCACGATCACGTCGATGAGACCCGACAGCAGCCGCATCCCCAGCCCGGCGGCCGGCAGGTCGAGGGCGACCGCGTCTCCGGTGATCAGGTCGTCGTCGGTGAGCAGTTCCCGTTCTCGGGGGCGCTGCTCCTGGGGGCGTCGCTCGGGCGATTGCGGCGCGGAGGTCATGGCGGTCAGCGTACGCTGCGGGCGTGGATCTCGACGCGTATCTGGCCGCTACCGCCGCCGACCGGACCAGGCTCGAGCAGCTGCTGGCCGAGCGCCGGCTGAACGGCGCCCAGGCAGACGAGCTGGTCGAGCTCTATCAGCGGGTGAGCACCCAGCTCTCGGTCGTACGCAGCAACGCCCCTGACCCGACGGCCGTGCAGCATCTCTCGGTGCTGCTGGCCGCTGCCCGCAACCGCACCACCGGCACCCGGACGAGCACCTGGTCGGGTTTCCTGCGGTTCTTCACGCATCGGTTCCCGGCCGCGCTCTACCGGCTGCGCTGGTGGTGGCTGGGGATGATGGCGGCCAACATCGTCGTCACCGCCATCATGATCTGGTGGCTGCTGCGCCACCCGGAGGTCGAGCAGTCGTTGCTCGGACCGGAGCAGGTCAAGCAGCTGGTCGAGCACGACATCGAGGGCTACTACAGCGAGCACGCCGCCTCGTCGTTCGCCACCCAGGTCTGGGTCAACAACGTCTGGGTCTCGTTCATCTGCATCGCCCTCGGTGTGCTCGGGCTGCCGGTGATCTATTCGATGTTCCAGAACATCTCCAACCTGGCCATCCTCGGCACCCTGATGCACCGCCACGACCGCGGTGGCCTCTTCTGGGGCCTGATCCTTCCTCACGGACTGCTGGAGCTGACCGCAGTCTTCGTCGCCGGCGCCGTCGGCCTGCGGATCTTCTGGTCCTGGATCGACCCCGGCTCGCTGACCCGCGGGCAGTCGATGGCCCGGGAAGGCCGCACCGCCGCCGGCATCGCTCTCGGCCTCATCGTCGTGCTCCTGATCTCCGGCATCATCGAAGCCTTCGTCACCCCCTCGCCCCTACCCACCTGGGCCCGCGTCGGCATCGGCGTCCTCGCCGAGCTCGCGTTCTTCGCGTACGTCTTCATCGTCGGCCGCGCCGCCGCCTCCCGAGGCGAGACGGGCGACATCGACGACCGCCTGCTCGAGGACCGCGTCGCCACCCAGGCTTAGAGCTGACCGGTGGCCTTGAGCTGCAGGTAGTGGTCGGCGAGAGCGGGCGGGAGGGACTCGGCGTCGGTGTCGACGATGTCGACGCCGAGGGTGCGGAGCATGGCGGCGGTGTGGTCGCGGCGGCGGAGGGTCTGCTCGGCGGCGGCCGCGGCGTACACGTCCTCGAGGGTGTCGCGCGAGGCGGCGGTGGCCTCGAGCTCGGGGTCGCGGACGGAGGCGATGACGACGCGGTGGTGCTGGGTCAGGACCGGAAGGACGGGGAGGAGCGACTCTTCGATCGCGTGCGGGTCGAGGGGCGTCAGCAGGACGACGAGCGCGCGGTGGCGGCCGAGGCCGGCGACCGCGCCGGCGAGGTTGGACCAGTCGGCTTCGGCGATGACCGGCTCGAGGTCGGCCATCGTCTCCTGCAGCCGCTGGGTGACGTCGCGCTGGCCGGCGAGCCGGACCCGGGAGCGTACGCGCAGGTCGCCGGCGATGAAGTCGATCCGGTCGCCTGCCCGCGAGGCGATGGCGGCGAGCAGAAGTCCGGCATCCATGGCGGAGTCGAGCCGTGGCACGCCTCCGCCGGCGCCCTCGATCCGGCCGGCCGAGGTGCGGGAGGTGTCGAGCACCAGCACCACGCGGCGGTCCCGCTCGGGCTGCCAGGTGCGGACCACGACGGTGCGGGACCGGGCGGTGGTGCGCCAGTCGATGGAGCGTACGTCGTCACCGCGGACGTACTCCCGCAGCGAGTCGAACTCCGTCCCCTGCCCGCGCACCCGGACCGCGGCCCGACCATCGAGCTCGCGCAGGCGCTGGAGCCGCGAGGGCAGGTGCTTGCGCGACTCGAAGGCGGGCAGCACCCGCACCGAGCCCTCCACCGGGATCGTGCGCTGCCGAGCGCCCAGACCCAAGGGACCGTACGCCCTCACCGTCACGCCCAACGCGCGCAGATCTCCGCGGCGCCGCGGCTGCAGCGGCGTACGCAGCCTGGTGCTGTCGCCGCGAGCGAGCCGGATCCGATGCCGGTTGTGACCAGCACCGGCGGTGGGCTGCCAGGCATCGCGCACCAGCGCCCGGAAGCCGCGGGCAGGGGAGCGGACCATCAGCTCCGACGTCGTCGACTCGCCCAGCCTGATCCCGCCGAGCGGAACCCTGCTGATCTCCAGGGTCGCCGGCTTGGGCGCCAGGAACACATCGATGAGCGCCAGCGCCAGCACGACCAGGATCCAGACCGCCGCCGTGCTCCCGGCCGGGCGTAGGACGACAGGGACGATGCCGGCCAGCATGAGCAGTGGTACGCGCCAGGTGATCGTCATCAGGGCCGCCTCGACACGGAAGAACTGACGTCTCGCGCCCAGAAACTGACCTCTCGGCGCCAGAAACTGACTTCTCGGCGAGTCATCGGGGGACTGGGACGGCGCCGATGGCGGAGCTCAGGACCTGGCTGACCTGGACGCCTTCCAGTTCGGCCTCGGGGCGTAGGGCGAGGCGGTGGGCAAGGGTGGCGTGAGCCAGGCTCTTCACGTCGTCGGGGGTCACGAAGTCGCGGCCGGCGAGCCAGGCCCAGGCGCGCGCGGAGCGGAGCAGCGCGGTGGCGCCTCGCGGCGACACTCCGGCAGACAGCGACGGCGACTCGCGCGTTGCCCGGGCGATGTCGACGATGTAGCCGGTGACCTCGGGGGAGACCTGGACCGTCGAGACGTGCTGCCGGGCGGCCTCGATGTCGGCGCCCGAGGCGACCGCCGCAACCCCGGCCCCGGCGACGTCGCGCGGGTCGAAGCCGGAGGCGTGGCGGTTGAGGATCTGCACCTCGTCGGAGCGCGAGGGCACCGGGAGGACGACCTTCAGCAGGAACCGGTCCAGCTGCGCCTCGGGGAGCGGGTAGACGCCCTCGTACTCGATCGGGTTCTGG
The DNA here is from genome assembly GCF_040613175.1 of Nocardioides sp. NPDC006303. Classification (NCBI taxonomy): domain Bacteria; kingdom Bacillati; phylum Actinomycetota; class Actinomycetes; order Propionibacteriales; family Nocardioidaceae; genus Nocardioides; species Nocardioides sp. NPDC006303. The sequence goes on along the minus strand of NZ_JBEXRR010000002.1, from coordinate 153,012 downwards.
GTCGCGGCCACCAGGAACGGGCGCGGCAGCGGGCGGGTGACCCCGTCGACCGAGACCTGGCCCTCCTCCATGGCCTCGAGCAGCGCCGACTGCGTCTTCGGTGGGGTGCGGTTGATCTCGTCGGCGAGGAGCAGGTTGGTGAAGACGGGTCCCTCCCGGAAGGTGAGCTCGCCGTGGGAGGACTCGACCACCATCGACCCGGTGATGTCGCCGGGCATCAGGTCGGGGGTGAACTGCACGCGGCGGGTCTCCACCGACAGCGCCGCCGACAGCGACCGCACCAGCAGGGTCTTGGCGGTGCCGGGTACGCCCTCCATGAGCACGTGGCCGCCGCACACCAGCGCGACCAGCAGCCCGGAGACCGCGGCATCCTGCCCGACGACCGCCTTGGCGACCTCGGCCCGGACCGCGGTGAGCCGCTCCCGTGCGCCGTCGGGCGACACGTTGGCGATGGTCTCGGATTGGGTCATGGGTGTCGTACCTCTTCCTCAAGGGCAGCCAGCGCGTTGGCCAGCGTGATCAGGTCTTGGTCGTTCTCGATCGGGGCGTCGGTGAGCAGCGCGGAGACCTCGAGATCCGGTCGTCCGGTGCGCTGGACGACGGCGCGTACGACGGCCTCCGGGGTGGCATCGCGCCCCAGCCGCAGTCGCTGGGCGAGGCGGGTGCGGGCGGCCTGCCGCAGCGTCGTCGCGGCGTGCGTGCGGTCACCGGAACGGCGGTAGAGCCGGCCCAGGCTGCGCGTCGTCTCCCCGGCGCGGACATGGACCGGCAGCGGCTCGACCGCCAGCGGACCCAGCCGCCGTCCGCGGGCGACGGCGAAGGCGACGACCGCGAGCAGCAGGAGCCACAGGGCCGGCTTGATCCAGCGCGGCAGGAACGAGCTGGGGGAGTGGGCCTCGTCGGGCGCGAGGTCGTCGAAGGAGGGGACGTACCAGACCAGGTGGTCGTTCTCGCCCAGCAGCCGCAGCGCCACCGCCGCGTTGTCCGCCCGCAGGATCTGGTCGTTGGTCAGCACCTGCGGCGCGCCCCAGACGGTGAGCCCCTCCGCGGGCGCCAGCACCGCGCCGCCCTCGTGCGGGAAGCAGGAGCCGGTGTCGTACGCAGTGACCGCATCGGCCTGGATGCTGAGCCCTTCCCAGCGCGGGTCGTCGCAGCCCGCCTCGACCTTCTCGGGCGTCTGGGCGACCGCGTAGGGGATGCCGAGCATCGCCGACACGTAGGGGGCGGGCTCGGCCAGGATCAGCCCGGCGGCGTCGTCGGTGCGCTCGCGCAGCCGGGATGCGGTGTCCTCGCCGAGGGCGTCGGTGCCGGTCACGAAGACCGTCGTGTCCCGCCCGATCTCGGTGCTCTCCAGGCGCTTCGAGGAGCGAACGATCTCGACCTCGACACCGTGGTCCTCGAGCACCTCGACCAGCGCCCGGGTGCCGTCGGGGTCGGGGCTCTCGGGGTCGTACGCGGCAAAGGACTCCCCGCCCTTCGGCGTCGCGATGTACGCCAGCACGACCGCGATCACGAAGGCCAGCGCGACGATCAGAAGCGGCCGGTTCCGTCGGAACCAACCATCAGACGACCGTGTTGGTTTCGACACGCCTTCGCCTAGCGGCTCCGGCGGCTCAACCAGCGTCTCGGAGCTCATCGCGCCACCGCCAGCTCCTGCTCGAGAGCGAGTACGCCCTCGGCCTGCTCGCGCGTGGCCGGATGGTCGCCATAGAGCACCTCGTTGAACAGCTCCGCGGCCTGTCCGGCACGGCCCTCGAGCGACATCTCCCGCTCCAAGCTGGCGGCGACCTCGGCCGCGGTCAGCCCGGGGTCCTCCGCGAGCCGGCCGCGCTCGACCTGTCGTCTGGCCAGGGCACGGAACCCGTCGATCACGGCGGCGCCGTGATCCCCCGAGGCGTACGCAGCCTCGGCCCGCGCCCTGAGCGCGGCCGCGGAGAGCGACTCGTCGGTGAGGACGTCCCCGTTGCGGTCGCGGGCGACCCGGGGGCTGCGCCGGGCCCGTGAGACCAGCAGGCCGATCCCGACCAGGAGCGCCGCGAAGACGACCATCGCGGCGACGGTCTGGGCCCAGGGCACGTCGCCGACCGACGGCAGGCCGTCGGACAGGGTGCGCTCGATCCAGCGCAGGATCCGCTCGATGAGGTCGAGGTCGTGGTACTCCGGCCCGGCCAGCTCGCGCCGGAGCCAGGAGCGACCCTCCTCGGGCGTCGGCGTCAGAGGAGGGGTCTGTTGGAGGAGGATCATCTGCTCAGCAGCCCGGCCTGCTCCATCAGCTCGACCTCGTAGGACTCCTTGCGGATGCGCTGGTCGAGATACTGCAGGTTGGTCACCGCACCGCTGAACGGGGTCACGATCGCTGCGGAGACCACGGTGGAGACGGCGCTGCCGGCGATGGTCGCGAGGAAGTAGAGGTCGGGCTGGACGACGCCCACGACGCTGGCGACCAGACTGATCGGGAAGGCGATGATCTGGGATGCGAAGCCGACGATGATGGCGGCCAGCAGCCAGATCCCGAAGAGCCGCCAGAACTGTCTCGCCGACAGCTGCCAGGCACGCCCGATGGCGCCGAAGACACCGGTGCGCTCCAGCATCAGTGCTGGCACCGCGAGCAGGTAGAGCCGCACCGTCATGAAGAGGGTGGCCACGATCAGCAGCAGGAACATCAGGATGCCGACCAGGATGGCTGGGACGGGGCTGTCGACGACGAGCGCGAGTACCACCACGGGAGTCGTCGCGACCGCCAGGACCAGGGTGAAGACCACTCCGCTCAGCAGCGCCAGCCCGATCAGCCGCCAGCGCTTGCCGTGGGTCGCCGCCCACGCCTGGCCGAGGGTGAGCTTGCGGCCGATCGCGGCGGCATGGGCTACGTGGGAGATCATCCCGGCAACCAGGATCGCGCCGATCGCCTGCAGGACCGAGCCGAGGAAGAAGGAGCCGAAGGCCACCAGCATGCTGATGACCTCGGAGCCGCCGGGCGAGTAGGCGGGGTCCTCGACGCTGGTCCCGAACCACTCCAGGCTGTCGCCGGTGAAGGTCATCGCCGCGGTCACGCCCAGCGGGATGGCCATCGCGACCGCCGCCACGAGGACCGAGGCGCCGACCGTGGCGCCGGGGTTGAAGCGTACGAGCCGGAAGGCGCCGTCGAGCATGTCGCCGAGGCCCAGCGGGCGCAGCGGGATCGCTCCCGGCTTGTGGGCCGGTGGCAGCGGCTGGGCCCACGCCGGTTGCACCGGTTGGGCCTGCACCGGCTGGGACTGCACCGGCTGGCCCGGCGGGGGTGGGGCCGACGGGTTCGCCGCGCCCTGTTGAGGTTGCTCACCCGGTGGGGGTGGCCACACTCCTGACATCTGGATGCTCCTCGTCACGACGACCGGCGAACTCGCTCGGTTGGGGGCATCCTCTCAGAGCGACCCAGACGACATCGTTGATTTGGAGCCACCTGCGTACGCGTGACAAGATTCTCTGGTTGCTCCAGTGAACTGTTCGCTGGGGTGCGCACACCTTGACTACTGAATCGCGTCACCTGAGCAGGCTGATCAGCCTGTCCGGATGTGGTCTGTGGTCGCCGTGTGCCCATCCCGAAGGCGTGGTTCCAGTGAAGCTGATGGTGAAAGTCCCGTCGAGAAGTCCGGCGTCTGCTTGTGGAAAATAAGCGACACGCCCGACCGCGGGGGTCGGAGCCAGAGGTGAGCAACCGGGCCGACTCAGCCGGAGGAAGCCTGTAGCACGCGGCACGCTGACCAAGAAGGACGAGAGAGACAGATGGCGGGACAGAAGATCCGCATCAGGCTCAAGGCCTATGACCACGAGGTGATCGACACCTCGGCGCGAAAGATCGTGGACACGGTCACCCGTACGGGTGCCAAGGTCGCCGGCCCGGTGCCGCTGCCGACCGAGAAGAACGTGTACTGCGTCATCCGCTCGCCCCACAAGTACAAGGACTCGCGCGAGCACTTCGAGATGCGCACCCACAAGCGCCTCATCGACATCATCGACCCGACCCCGAAGACTGTTGACTCCCTCATGCGGCTCGACCTGCCTGCTGGTGTCGACATCGAGATCAAGCTCTGAGGTTGACGACATGACGATCGAACGCAACGTGAAGGGTCTCCTGGGCACCAAGCTCGGCATGACCCAGCTGTGGGACGAGAACAACGTCGTCGTCCCCGTGACCGTCATCGCGGCGAACACCAACGTCGTGACCCAGGTCCGCACCCCCGAGGCTGACGGCTACAACGCCGTGCAGATCGGCTACGGCGAGATCGACGGCCGCAAGGTGAACAAGCCGGGCGCCGGCCAGTTCGAGAAGGCCGGCACCACGCCGCGCCGCCACCTGGCCGAGATCCGCACCGCCGACGCCGCGACGTACTCCGCCGGCCAGGAGCTCCCCGTCGACACCTTCGCCATCGGCGAGGAGATCGACGTGACGGGCACCTCGAAGGGCAAGGGTTTCGCGGGCACCATGAAGCGTCACGGCTTCTCCGGTGTCGGTGCCTCCCACGGTGCCCACCGCAACCACCGCAAGCCGGGATCGATCGGCGCTTGCGCCACCCCGGGTCGCGTGTTCAAGGGCGTCCGCATGGCCGGTCACATGGGTACTGACACCGTCACCACCCAGAACCTGACCGTGCACGCCGTCGACACCGAGAAGGGCCTCATCCTGGTCAAGGGCGCCATTCCTGGCCCCAAGGGTGGCCTCGTGGTCCTCCGCTCGGCTGCTAAGAAGCTGGAGGCCTGATCATGGCTATCAAGACTGTCAAGGTCGACTTCCCGGCTGAGATCTTCGATGTTGAGGTCAACATCCCGCTGATCCACCAGGTCGTCGTCGCGCAGCAGGCCGCTGCGCGCCAGGGCACGCACTCCACCAAGACCCGCGGCGAGGTCCGCGGCGGTGGACGCAAGCCCTACAAGCAGAAGGGCACCGGTCGCGCCCGTCAGGGTTCGACCCGCGCGCCGCAGTTCGCCGGTGGTGGCACCGTCCACGGCCCGCAGCCGCGTGACTACAGCCAGCGCACCCCCAAGAAGATGAAGGCTGCCGCCCTCCGCGGTGCCCTCTCCGACCGGGCTCGTGCCGGCCAGATCCACGTGGCCGAGTTCACCCTCGAGGCGCCCTCCACCAAGACCGCGCTGACCGCCCTCAAGGCGATCTCGGACGTCAAGCGTTACCTCGTCGTCCTGGACCGCTCCGAGTCCGTCGCCGCACTGAGCCTGCGCAACGCCCCTGAGGTGCACCTGCTCTGGGCCGACCAGCTCAACACCTACGACGTCCTCGTCTCTGACGACGTTGTCTTCTCCAAGCCGGCCTTCGAGGTCTTCATCTCGGGCAAGCCGGTCGTCGCCGCCAAGGAGACCGTCACCATCGGTGAGGTCGAGAAGGACGCGATCAAGGAGGCTGCCGTCGAGCCCGCCAAGGAGATCGACCTCCCCGAGGGCGCTGTCGCGCCGCTCGAGGACGGCTCGGCCCCCGAGGGCTTCGACGTCAAGGGCAACGTCAAGGGCAAGGACAAGAAGTTCCACGCCCCGGGCGGCCGTTGGTACGAGTCCACCAAGGCGGAGTTCTACTTCAAGTCCGCCGAGGACGCTATCGCGGCTGGTTTCGTTGAGGCCGGCAAGAAGAAGGAGGCCGACAAGTGAGCACGCTGCACTACGACCCCCGCGACATCCTGATCGCGCCGGTGGTCTCCGAGAAGAGCTACGGCCTCCTCGACCAGAACAAGTACACCTTCATCGTTCGCCCCGACGCGAACAAGACCGAGATCAAGATCGCGGTCGAGAAGGTGTTCGACGTCAAGGTGACCTCGGTCAACACGATCAACCGCAAGGGCAAGGCCCGTCGTACGCGTTACGGCCTGGGCAAGCGCCCCGACACCAAGCGCGCGATCGTCTCCCTGGCTGAGGGCGACCGCATCGACATCTTCGGCGCGTGAGAAGGACTGACTGAACATGGCTATTCGTAAGTACAAGCCGACCACCCCGGGCCGTCGTGGCTCGTCGGTGGCCGACTTCGCCGAGATCACTCGGACCACGCCGGAGAAGTCGCTGACGGTGCCCCTTCCCAAGAAGGGCGGCCGCAACAACCAGGGCCGTATCACCACTCGTCACAAGGGTGGTGGCCACAAGCGGGCCTACCGGATCATCGACTTCCGTCGCTACGACAAGGACGGCGTGCCGGCCAAGGTCGCTCACATCGAGTACGACCCGAACCGCACCGCCCGTATCGCCCTGCTGCACTACTTCGACGGCGAGAAGCGCTACATCCTCGCGCCCGTCGGCGTCAGCCAGGGCACCGTCGTGGAGTCCGGTCCCACCGCCGACATCAAGCCCGGCAACAACCTCCCGCTGCGCAACATCCCGGTTGGTACCACCATCCACGCTGTTGAGCTGCGTCCGGGTGGCGGCGCGAAGATCGCCCGCTCCGCCGGCATGAGCGCCCAGCTGGTCGCTCGTGAGGGCTCCAAGGCCACGCTGCGTATGCCTTCGGGTGAGATGCGCTTCGTCGACGTGCGCTGCCGCGCCACCGTCGGTGAGGTCGGCAACGCCGAGCAGTCCAACATCAACTGGGGCAAGGCCGGCCGTATGCGGTGGAAGGGCGTTCGCCCGACCGTCCGCGGTGTCGTCATGAACCCGGTCGACCACCCGCACGGTGGTGGTGAGGGTAAGACCTCTGGTGGCCGTCACCCGGTCAGCCCCTGGGGTAAGCCCGAGGGCCGTACGCGTAAGCGCAAGGCCTCTGACTCGCAGATCATCCGCCGCCGTAAGAGCGGGAAGGGTAGGAAGTAAGCAATGCCTCGCAGCCTGAAGAAGGGCCCCTTCATCGACGACCACCTTCAGAAGAAGGTGGACGCCGAGAACGAGAAGGGCACCCACAACGTGATCAAGACCTGGTCGCGCCGCTCGATGATCGTGCCCGAGATGATCGGTCACACCATCGCGGTGCACGACGGTCGCAAGCACGTCCCGGTCTTCGTGTCCGACTCGATGGTCGGTCACAAGCTGGGCGAGTTCGCCCCGACCCGCACGTTCAAGGGTCACATCAAGGACGACCGGAAGGGACGCCGTCGATGACCACCACCGAACGGCAGCGCATCAGCGCCCGCCGCGACTCCCTGCTCGGCGACCAGCCGGGTGCCTTCGCGAGTGCCCGCTTCGTGCGGATCACCCCGCTGAAGGCACGCCGCGTCGTCGACCTGGTCCGCGGCCTGCCCGTCGACGAGGCTCTGTCCCTGCTGCAGTTCGCGCCGCAGGCAGCCTCCGAGACTGTTTACAAGGTTCTCGAGAGCGCCATCGCCAACGCGGTGTCGACCGAGGGTCTGGACCGTGACGACCTCGTCGTCTCGGTCGCCATGGTCGACGAAGGTCCGACCATGAAGCGCTGGCGCCCCCGCGCCCAGGGTCGTGCGACCCGCATCAACAAGCGGACCTCGCACATCACCCTGGTCGTGCAGCCGGCCGACGTCGTCGAGAAGGGCGGTAAGAAGTAATGGGTCAGAAGATCAACCCGAACGGCTTCCGCCTGGGCATCTCGACCGACCACAAGTCGCGTTGGTACGCCGACAAGCAGTACAAGGAGTACGTCGGCGAGGACGTCAAGATCCGCAAGCTGCTCAGCAAGGGCATGGAGCGGGCCGGCATCGCCAAGGTCGAGATCGAGCGCACCCGTGACCGCGTCCGTGTGGACATCCACACCGCGCGTCCCGGCATCGTCATCGGTCGCCGCGGCGCCGAGGCCGACCGCCTCCGCACCGAGCTGGAGAAGCTCACCGGCAAGCAGGTTCAGCTGAACATCCTCGAGGTCAAGAACCCCGAGGTCGACGCTCAGCTGGTCGCCCAGGGTGTCGCCGAGCAGCTCAGCGGTCGCGTTCAGTTCCGTCGCGCGATGCGTAAGGCCATGCAGACCACCATGCGCTCCGGTGCCAAGGGCATCCGGATCCAGTGCTCGGGTCGTCTGAACGGCGCCGAGATGTCGCGTACCGAGTTCTACCGCGAGGGTCGCGTGCCGCTGCACACCCTTCGCGCGGACATCGACTACGGCTTCTACGAGGCCCGCACGACCTTCGGCCGCATCGGCGTGAAGGTCTGGATCTACAAGGGCGAGGTCTCCGGATCGCGCGCCGAGCGTCAGGCCGCCCAGGCCGCCCGTGCGGGCGTCCCGGGTCGCGGTGGCGAGCGCGGCGGCCGCGGTGGCCGTGGCGGCGACCGTCCGTCGCGTGGCTCCCGTGGTGACCGCCCGAACCGCGCTGACCGCGCGGCGAAGACTGAGGCGCCGGCTGCCGCTGAGGCTCCCGCCGCCGAGACCACGTCCCAGGAGGGCTGACCCATGCTGATGCCCCGTCGAGTCAAGCACCGCAAGCAGCACCACCCGAAGCGCACTGGCGTGGCCAAGGGTGGCACGAAGCTCGCGTTTGGTGAGTACGGCATCCAGGCGATCGAGGGTCACTACGTGACCAACCGCCAGATCGAGGCAGCGCGTATCGCGATGACTCGTCACATCAAGCGAGGCGGCAAGGTGTGGATCAACATCTACCCCGACGTCCCGCTGACCAAGAAGCCCGCCGAGACCCGCATGGGTTCCGGTAAGGGTTCGCCCGAGTGGTGGGTTGCCAACGTCAAGCCGGGCCGCGTCATGTTCGAGCTCTCCGGTGTCGACGAGAACACGGCCCGCGAGGCGATGCGCCGCGCGATCCACAAGCTGCCCATGAAGTGCCGTTTCATCACGCGAGAGGCTGGTGAGTTCTGATGGCTAACTCCCTGCAGGCGTTCGAGCTGGACGAGCTCACCGACGTCGACCTCGAGGCGAAGCTGCGCGAGGCGAAGGAGGAGCTGTTCAACCTCCGGTTCCAGGCGGCCACCGGCCAGCTGGAGAGCCACGGTCGGCTCCGCACCGTCAAGAAGGACATCGCCCGGATCTACACCGTGGTGCGTGAGCGCGAGCTCGGCATCCGCGTGGCCCCGGGTGCCGAGACCACTGAGGAGGCCTGAGATGGCTACCGAGTCCACCCAGGACACCACCGAGCGCAACACGCGCAAGGTGCGCGAGGGCCTCGTCGTCAGCGACAAGATGGACAAGACCATCGTCGTCGAGGTCGAGGACCGCGTGAAGCACCCGCTCTACGGCAAGGTCATGCGCCGTAGCAGCAAGCTCAAGGCTCACGACGAGCAGAACACCGCCGGCATCGGCGACCGCGTCCTGGTCATGGAGACCCGGCCGCTGTCCGCGACCAAGCGGTGGCGCCTCGTCGAGGTCGTCGAGCGCGCCAAGTGATCCTCGTCTCGTAAGAGACGGATCCGGCAGGCGGCAAACGTCGCCAAATTGACCAAAGGGCGCAGGTCCAGCGACCATTGTTCGCTGGGCCTGTGCCCATCAAATCCCATTACGTTCGGCAAGGCTCGACCGCCCTGGATGCGGTTGAGAACCAGCTCGACAAGGAGAAGTAATGATCCAGCAGGAGTCGCGACTCAAGGTCGCCGACAACACTGGTGCGAAGGAGATCCTTTGCATTCGTGTGCTCGGTGGTTCCGGTCGTCGCTACGCCGGCATCGGCGACACCATCGTCGCCACCGTCAAGGACGCTATCCCCGGTGGCAACGTGAAGAAGGGTGACGTCGTCAAGGCCGTCATCGTGCGCACCGTCAAGGAGCGCCGCCGCGCTGACGGCTCGTACATCCGCTTCGACGAGAACGCCGCCGTCATTCTCAAGAACGACGGTGAGCCGCGAGGCACCCGCATCTTCGGCCCGGTCGGCCGCGAGCTGCGCGACAAGAAGTTCATGAAGATCATCTCGCTTGCGCCGGAGGTGCTGTGATGGGTCGCTCGCACATCAAGAAGGGCGACACCGTCAAGGTGATCGCTGGTAAGGACAAGGGCGGCTCCGGCAAGGTGATCGCTGTCCTCACCCAGGAGGACCGTGTGATCGTCGAGGGCATCAACCTCGTCAAGAAGCACACCAAGGTCCAGGACCAGGGCGGCCGCGCCGGCACCACCGGCGGCATCGTGAACACCGAGGCCCCGATCCACGTTTCCAACGTCCAGCTGCTCGAGGGTGGCGAGCCGGTTCGCGTCGGCTACCGCCGTGAGACGGTCCAGAAGCGTCGCCCCGACGGGTCGACGTACGCCGCCGAGCGCAGCGTTCGCATCTCGCGCAAGACCGGTAAGGACATCTGATCATGACCGACACCGCTGTGGCCCCGCGCCTCAAGACGAAGTACCGCGAGGAGATCGCCCCGGCCCTGCAGGCCGAGTTCGAGATCCCGAATGTCATGCAGATCCCCGGTCTGACCAAGATCGTCGTCAACATGGGTGTGGGCGAGGCTGCTCGCGACTCCAAGCTGATCGAGGGCGCCGTCAACGACCTGACCGCGATCACCGGCCAGAAGCCGCTGATCAACAAGGCGAAGAAGTCCATCGCGCAGTTCAAGCTGCGCGAGGGCATGCCGATCGGTGCGCACGTCACGCTGCGCGGCGACCGCATGTGGGAGTTCCTCGACCGCCTGCTCTCGCTCGCGCTGCCCCGCATCAGGGACTTCCGCGGCCTGAACGGCAAGCAGTTCGACGGCAACGGCAACTACACCTTCGGTCTCACCGAGCAGGTCATGTTCCACGAGATCAACCAGGACAAGATCGACCGCTCGCGGGGCATGGACATCACCCTCGTGACGACTGCCACCAACGACGACCAGGGTCGCGCGCTGCTCAAGGCGCTCGGCTTCCCGTTCAAGGAGAACTGAGATGGCGAAGACCGCTCTCAAGGTGAAGGCCGCCCGCAAGCCGAAGTTTGCGGTTCGCGGTTACACCCGCTGCCAGCGCTGCGGCCGCCCGAAGGCCGTGTTCCGCAAGTTCGGCCTGTGCCGAATCTGCCTGCGCGAGATGGCCCACCGGGGCGAGCTGCCCGGCGTCACCAAGTCCTCCTGGTGAGCGATCACCGTTCCAACCACTGACGTTGAAGGTCCTCATGACTTTGTGTCGTGAGGAAACCACTACGAGAAAGGGCCGTTCGGCCAATGACGATGACTGACCCGATCGCAGACATGCTCACTCGTCTGCGTAACGCCAACCAGGCGTACCACGATGCGGTTTCGATGCCGTACAGCAAGCTGAAGCAGGGCGTCGCTGAGATCCTCCAGCAGGAGGGCTACATCACCAAGTACGAGGTGCTGGAGCCCACCGAGGGCCAGGTCGGCAAGACCCTGTCGATCACCCTCAAGTACGGCCGCAACCGTGAGCGCTCGATTGCCGGCGTACGCCGCATCAGCAAGCCCGGTCTGCGTGTCTACGCGAAGCACACCGGTCTCCCGAAGGTGCTCGGCGGCCTCGGCGTCGCGATCATCTCGACGAGCCAGGGTCTGCTGACCGACCGCCAGGCGAACAAGAAGGGCGTAGGTGGGGAAGTCCTCGCCTACGTCTGGTAATCAGGGAAGGGAGAGAAGAGAAATGTCGCGTATTGGCAAGCTCCCCGTCCCGGTTCCGGCCGGCGTGGACGTCACCATCGACGGCCAGGTCGTGAGCGTCAAGGGTCCCAAGGGCTCCCTGTCGCACACCGTGGTCGACCCGATCACCGTCGAGAAGGGCCAGGACGACGAGGGCCGTGGCGTCCTCGACGTCAAGCGCCCCGACGACAGCCGGGACAACAAGGCCCTCCACGGCCTGTCCCGCACGCTGATCAACAACATGGTCCTGGGTGTCACCGAGGGCTACGAGAAGAAGCTCGAGATCGTCGGCGTGGGTTACCGCGTGCTGTCGAAGGGCCCGACCAAGCTGGAGTTCCAGCTGGGTTACTCCCACTCGATCGTCTTCGACGCGCCCGAGGGCATCACCTTCACCACCGACGGTCCGACCAAGCTCGGTGTCGTCGGCATCGACAAGCAGCTCGTCGGTGAGGTTGCGGCCAACATTCGCAAGCTGCGCAAGCCGGAGCCCTACAAGGGCAAGGGCGTTCGTTACGCCGGCGAGAACATCCGCCGCAAGGTCGGAAAGGCTGGTAAGTGATGGCCATCTCGCTGTCGAACAACAAGCACACCGCTTCCCGTGTCCGCTCGCGCCTGCGTCGTCAGGCCCGCGGTCGCAAGAAGATCGAGGGTACGCCGGAGCGCCCGCGCCTCGTCGTGACCCGGTCGGCCAAGCACATCACCGCCCAGGTCGTCGACGACCTGGCCGGCAAGACGCTTGCCTCGGCTTCGACCATCGAGGGCGACCTGCGGTCGGCCTCCGGTGACAAGACCGCCAAGGCCAAGCAGGTCGGCGAGCTGGTTGCGTCGCGTGCCAAGGCCGCTGGGGTGGAGACCGTCGTCTTCGACCGTGCCGGCAACAAGTACCACGGCCGTGTCGCCGCGCTCGCCGATGGCGCGCGCGAGGCCGGTCTGACCTTCTGATCGCAACGATCGAACGAGAGAAGAGGAAAGTCTGATGAGCGGAGCCCAGCGCGGACAGCGTGGTGGCGAGCGCCGAGGTCGCGACGACCGTCGCAACCAGAGCGCCGACAAGACCGCCTACATCGAGAAGGTCGTCGCGATCAACCGAGTTGCCAAGGTCGTGAAGGGTGGTCGTCGCTTCAGCTTCACCGCCCTTGTGATCGTCGGTGACGGTGAAGGTCTGGTCGGCGTCGGCTACGGTAAGGCGAAGGAAGTTCCCGCGGCGATCGCCAAGGGTGTCGAGGAAGCGAAGAAGCACTTCTTCCGCGTTCCCCGCATCCAGGGCACGATCCCGCACCCGGTGCAGGGTGAGAAGGCCGCTGGTGTGGTCCTTCTTCGTCCGGCCGCCCCTGGTACCGGTGTCATCGCCGGTGGTCCGGTGCGCGCCGTCCTGGAGTGCGCCGGCATCCACGACGTGCTGAGCAAGTCGCTCGGTTCGTCCAACCAGATCAACATCGTCCACGCGACGGTGGAGGCCCTCAGGATGCTCGAGACGCCTGAGGCTGTCGCCGCCCGCCGTGGTCTCCCCGTTGAGGACGTCGCCCCGGACGCGCTGCTCAAGGCGCAGGCCGAGGCTACGGCTCCCGCCGTGGAGGTGTCGGCCTGATGGCGCAGCTGAAGGTCCAGCAGAAGAAGGGCCTCGTTGGTCTCAAGCAGAACCAGCGAGACACCCTGCGTACGCTCGGTCTCAAGCGGATCGGCGACGTGGTCGTCAAGGAGGACCGCCCGGAGATCCGCGGCATGGTCCAGACCGTCCGTCACCTGGTGACGGTCGAGGAGGTCGACTGATATGGCACTCAAGGTGCACAACCTGGCGCCGGCTCCCGGTGCCAAGAAGGCCAAGACCCGTGTGGGTCGTGGTGAGGCGTCCAAGGGTAAGACGGCCGGCCGTGGTACCAAGGGCACGAAGGCCCGTTACCAGGTCCCCGCTTACTTCGAGGGTGGCCAGACCCCGATGCACATGCGACTCCCCAAGCTGAAGGGTTTCAAGAACCCCTTCAAGGTGGAGTTCCAGGTCGTCAACCTCGACAAGCTCAACGAGCTTTTCCCCGAGGGTGGCGTCGTCACCCCCGAGACCCTGATCGAGAAGGGTGCCGTCCGCAAGGGCCACCCGGTCAAGGTCCTGGGCCAGGGTGACCTGACCGTCAAGGTCGAGATCAGCGCCAACGCCTTCTCCGGCACTGCCAAGGAGAAGATCGAGGCCGCTGGCGGAACTGTCACGGTTCTCTGACAGTTCTACTAACGTAGAGCCTGTCACGTGGGAGCGCGGCCGGGTCGCCCCTTCGGGGTCCCGACCGCGCTCCCGCTGTTTCAGCCCTACGTGTAAGAACTGCCGTGGGGGCTGTTAGGCTGCCACGGGTTTTCGCATCGGCGCAGGCCCTGCGACCCCTGATTGTCGAAAGAGGAACCATTCGTGCTTGGCGCGTTCGCATCAGCGTTCCGTACTCCGGACCTGCGCAAGAAGCTGCTCTTCGTTCTCTTCATCGTCGTGATCTTCAGGGCTGGGTCCCAGATCCCGGCTCCTGGCGTTCACGTCGCGAACGTCCAGCAGTGTCTTGACGCGGCTCAGACCGGTGACAGCGCCGGCCTCTACAACCTGGTCAATCTCTTCTCCGGTGGCGCACTGCTGCAGTTGACGATCTTCGCGCTCGGCATCATGCCGTACATCACCGCGAGCATCATCCTGCAGCTTCTCGTCGTGGTGATCCCTCGCCTCGAGCGCCTCAAGAAGGAGGGCCAGGCGGGGCAGACGAAGATCACGCAGTACACCCGCTACCTGACCCTCGGTCTCGCGGTCCTGCAGGCCACCGGCATCGTCGCGCTGGCCCGTTCCGGCGACCTGCTCCAGGGCTGCACCCAGCCGCTGCTGCACGACGACGGCACCGCCACCTTCCTGGTCATGGTCATCACCATGACCGCCGGCACCGCGGTCATCATGTGGCTCGGTGAGCTCATCACCGAGCGCGGCATCGGCAACGGTATGTCGATCCTCATCTTCACCCAGGTCGTCGCCACCTTCCCGGCCACCATGTGGGCGGTCAAGAACGACAAGGGCTGGTGGACCTTCGCGATCGTGATCGTCATCGGTCTGGCGATCATGGCGGCGGTCATCTTCATCGAGCAGGCCCAGCGCCGGATCCCGGTCCAGTACGCGCGTCGCATGGTCGGTCGCAAGATGTTCGGCGGCTCCTCGACCTACATCCCGCTCAAGGTGAACCAGGCCGGTGTCATCCCGGTCATCTTCGCCTCGTCGCTGCTCTACCTGCCGGCGATGGCGGCGCAGTTCAACCAGAACGCGCAGAACCCCCCGGTGTGGGTCGACTGGATCAACAACTACTTCGTCCAGGGCGACCACCCGATCTACATGGCGACGTACTTCGCGCTGATCATCTTCTTCACCTACTTCTACGTGTCGATCACCTTCAACCCGCCGGAGGTCGCCGACAACATGAAGAAGTACGGCGGCTTCATTCCAGGAATTCGGGCCGGGAAGCCGACCGAGGACTACCTGTCCTACGTTCTGTCCCGTATCACACTGCCGGGCTCGCTCTACCTCGGTCTGGTTGCGCTCATCCCGCTGATCGCGCTGGCGCTCATCAACGCGAACCAGAACTTCCCGTTCGGCGGCACCTCGATCCTCATCATGGTCGGCGTCGCCCTCGACACGGTGAAGCAGATCGAGAGCCAGCTCCAGCAGCGCAACTATGAAGGGTTCCTCCGATGAGACTGATCATCATGGGCCCGCCGGGAGCCGGTAAGGGCACCCAGGCGAAGTTCATCGCCGAGCACTTCGAGATCCCCGCGATCTCGACCGGCGACATCTTCCGCGCCAACGTCACCCAGGGCACGCCCTTGGGCATCGAGGCTGCGTCCTACATGGACAAGGGAGAGTACGTCCCGGACTCGGTCACGAACCTGATGGTCCGCAACCGCATCGACGAGCCCGACGCAGCCCAGGGATTCCTGCTCGACGGCTACCCGCGCACGCTTGCGCAGGTCGAGGAGCTCGACGGGATGATCAAGTACACCGGCCACGCGCTGGACGCGGTGGTCGTGCTGACGGTCGACAAGGACGAGATCGTGCAGCGGCTGCTGCAGCGTGCCGAGCTCGAGGGTCGCGCCGACGACACCGAGGACGTCATCCGCCGCCGTCAGGAGGTCTACCTCGAGGAGACCGCGCCGCTGATCGAGGTCTACAAGGGCCGCGGCCTGGTCCACGAGATCGACGGCATGGGCGACGTCGACGACGTCACCAAGCGGATCTTCGACGAGCTCGACATCATCCCTGAGTCCTGAAACCAATATCTTGTACGCAACGGGGGAGCAGTGGGCTTCTTGAACAAGGTCCAGATCAAGACCCCTGAGCAGATCGAGAAGATGCGTAGGGCCGGCCTCGTGGTCGGCGAGACGCTCGAGGTGCTCCGGGCCGCCGCGCGGCCCGGAGTCACCCTTCTCGAGCTCGACGCCATCGCCGAGGACTCGATCCGGTCCCGGGGTGGCGTCCCGTCGTTCAAGGGCTACCACGGCTTCCCGGGCTCGATCTGTGCCTCGGTCGACGAGGTCGTGGTCCACGGCATCCCGGGCTCCCGGGTGCTCGCCGAGGGCGACATCATCTCGATCGACTGCGGCGCCATCGTCGAGGGCTGGCACGGAGACGCCGCGATCACGGTGGCCATGGGCTCGGTGCCTGAGAAGGTCTCCGAGCTGATGCGCGTCACCGAGGAGTCCATGTGGCACGGCATCGCCGCTGCCCGCCTCGGTGGACGGGTCACCGACATCTCGCACGCCATCGAGACCTACGTCGACTCCCAGGGCGACTACGGCATCCTCGAGGACTTCAGCGGCCACGGCATCGGCACCGAGATGCACATGGAGCCGTCGGTGTTCAACTACGGCAAGCCCGGCAAGGGTCCCAAGCTGCAGCGCGGCATCGCGCTCGCCGTCGAGCCGATGCTCACCCTCGGTGGCCCCGAGGTCACCACCCTGGAGGACGACTGGACCGTCGTGACCGACGACGGATCCTGGGCGGCCCACTTCGAGCACACCTTCGCGCTCACCTCCGACGGCGCCTGGGTGCTCACCGCGCTCGACGGCGGCGAGGAGATGCTCGGCAAGCTCGGGGTGCCCTGGGGCGGTCACTGAGCCGCGCATGACCGAGGTCGTGCGCTTCGCGGCAGTGGCCGAGATCGACGCCGATCTCGGGCTGCTCTCCACCGCGGAGCGGGCGCGTCACGAGCGGCTGGTCGCCGATGCCGACAAGCAGGCGTACGCCGCTGCGCACGTCCTCGTCCGCGAGTGCGCCGCTGAGCTGCTGGGCGCCGCGCGCGAGGAGATCGTGATCGAGCAGCGCTGCGCTCGCTGCGACAGCACCGAGCACGGAGCCCCGTCGGTGGCCGGTGCCGCAGCGGTCCGGGTGAGCCTCAGCCACACCCGCGGCCAGGTCGCCGCGGTTGCGGCCGGCCGACGCTGCGGCATCGACGTGGAGAAGGTCTCGCGCGGGCCCGACCGGGCGCTCTCGCCGCGCGAGGCGGCCTGGGTGGCGGGGCAGGAGGACGCGGCGTACGCGTTCACGCGGTTGTGGGTGCAGAAGGAGGCGTTGGTCAAGGCCGGCCACGGAAGCATGGCGGCGGCGCAGCGCCTCGATGTCCTTTCCGGAGGCCCCTCCGGCGACGTCCCGGCGGGCCAGGTCGGGGAGGTCCGGCTCACCCAGTGGGAGGGCTCCGGATTCCTCGGCGCGGTCGCGATCTGTGCCGACATGCGGACCGAAAACTGATAGGAAACTGAACGATTCCCGCTCAGCGACGCGTTTGACTAGCGGATATGCGACATCACCTGTCAGTTGACAGAGAAAGGGACCTCGGCATCTCGCGTAGGGCCCCGACTGTGAGTAACTTGGTCAGCCCGCGGGGACAGAGAGAGCCCCGTACTCGGGAGGAAGAACCGGATGAGTACGCAGTTGCGACCACCCACGGCGGCGCGACCCAATCCATCAGCACGGACGCGGAGCGCGATCATCGACCGCCTCAGTCCTGAGGACATCGACATGTTCTGGGACCAGATCGCCACCTCGCTCCCGCTTGTCGAGGAGACGGGCGCCGGCGCCGCGGACCATGAGGTGATCGTCACCTTCTGCTGGCGCGATGACGAGGCCGAGGAGGTGCTCCTCTTCGCCAACCGGCTGACCGACGAGCGTCATCTCGCCGAGACGATGCTCGAGCGGAAGGCAGGCACCGACCTGTGGCACGCCTCGTTCCTGATGAAGGGCGACTGGCGGGCCTCGTACTCTTTCCTGTGCAAGCACCCCGGCGAGCCGGCCCCGTGGGAGAGCGAGGGTCAGGTCGAGTTGCGTGCCGTGCTGCACCGCGGCTACCTCGACCCGCTCAACCCCGACTGGTGCCACAACCGGCAGGGCATCAAGCAGTCGGTCGTCTCCCTGCCCGATGCTCCGCTGCAGCCGTGGCTGTTCCGCCGCGACGACGTCGTCGCCGGCACGGTGACGCTGGAAGTGGGTCCCGACGGCCGTGACGTCTGGCTCTACGACCCCGCCGGCGCCGGTCTCAACGTCGACCTGCCGCTCGTGGTCGCCCTCGACGGTGAGATCTGGACCGACCACCACTCGCTGCCGACCACGCTCGACAACCTGATCGCCGACGGCCACCTGCGCCACGTACGCTGCGTCCTGCCCGCCTCCGGCGGCCGCGACAAGCGGTGGGAGGAGCTCGCCGGTGGCGAGGGTGCCGACTACATCGTCAACCAGCTGCTTCCGTGGGTGCGCGAGCGTCGCGCGGTCTCCGAGGAGACGTACGTCGTGGGCCAGAGCCTCGGCGGCGTCACCGCGCTGCGTGCCGGCCTGACCTATCCCGAGCACATCCACGGGGTCGCCAGCCAGTCGGCCTCGCTGTGGCTCGACGACCTCGCGGACGCGGTCACGGCGGAGGCGAAGACGCGCGTGCACTTGGCGCACGGCACTCAGGAGTGGGTCCTCGACGAGCTCCACCACGATCTCGTCGACCGTCTCCGTGCCGCCGGGATCGACGTCACCTCCGCCGAGCACAACGGTGGCCACGACTACGCCTGGTGGCGCTCGGCCGTCGCCGACGGCCTGCGGGCGCTGCTGCCGCCGGAATAAGCGACGCCCCGGGGCGGGTTGAGACTTCACGTGAAGCTGAGCGTTCTCGACCTCGTCCCGGTCCGCAAGGACCAGTCCTCCGCAGATGCCCTGGCCGCGACACTGTCGTTGGCGAAGGTGGCCGACGAGCTCGGGTACGAGCGCTACTGGCTCGCCGAGCACCACAACATGCCGGCGGTCGGGTCGACCAACCCGCCGGTGCTGATCTCACTGGTGGCCGGTGCGACCGAGCGGATCCGGGTCGGGTCCGGGGGAGTGATGCTGCCCAACCACGCACCGCTGGTGGTGGCCGAGCAGTTCTCGCTGCTCGAGGCCGCGTTCCCGGGGCGGATCGACCTCGGCATCGGCCGCGCGCCGGGGACCGACCCGGTGACCTCCTGGGCCCTGCGTCACGGTGCGGGCGGCGTGAGCGACGACGCGGTCAACCGCTTCCCGGAGTACCTCGACAACATCGTCGCGATGATGGCGCCAGAGGGCGTCGGGCTGATGGCCGGCGGCCGCCAGCACGTCCTGCACGCGACCCCGTCGGCCGCGTCGGTCGCCGAGCTCTGGCTGCTCGGCTCCTCCGACTACTCCGCGCGCCTGGCCGCCGAGAAGGGCCTGCCCTACGTCTTCGCCCACCACTTCGCGGGC
Source organism: Nocardioides sp. NPDC006303 (assembly GCF_040613175.1). Taxonomy (NCBI): domain Bacteria; kingdom Bacillati; phylum Actinomycetota; class Actinomycetes; order Propionibacteriales; family Nocardioidaceae; genus Nocardioides; species Nocardioides sp. NPDC006303. Next base: position 133,844 of record NZ_JBEXRR010000002.1, on the reverse strand, counting down.
AACGGCACCGACACCAAGGCGATGATCGAGCTCTACCGCTCGACCTTCCAGCCCTCCGAGCTCCTCAGCGAGCCGAAGACGTTCCTGACCGTGAACGCGAGCGTGGCCGAGACCTCCGAGGAGGCCGACCGCCGGGCGCTGCCCCAGCTGCTGACCATGCTGAAGCTGCGCACCGGCCAGCCGCTGACCGCGCAGCCCAGCATCGACGAGGCCGAGAAGACAGAGATCCCCGAAGCCCACCAGGGGCTGGTCGACACGATGCGTGGCCGTTGGATCATCGGCTCCGCGGCGTACGCGAAGGCACGCCTGGCCGGGATGGCCGAGGAGTACGGCGTGGACGAGGTCATGGTGAACCCGGTCGGATCGGCGTACGAGGGCACGGACCCGCGCACCGCGCCGGCGCGTGAGGAGACGCTGCGCCTGCTGGCCGGCTGAGTTGGACGGCCGCGTAGGATCGGCCCACCTCGTCGCGAGGTGGCGGCGCGCCTGAGCCACTTGGGACGAGGGACCTAGGACACTGTCTGCTTCTGGGTGCGTAACTCTGCGCTCGCGCACCGGTTGTGCCAGTCTGATCACCGCTCTGTTTCCTTCTCCACATTTGAAAGTGCCGCCTCATGACACGCTGGAGCCTGCGCTGGTTGAAGCGCCGGGGGCCCCAGACTGCGACGCTCGCTGAGCAGTCAGATCCGGGTCTTGCTCGCTCATTCCCTCCGACCGGGGGTCAGGCCGTGCCTTTTGCGCCGGTGCCATCGAACCCCGCAATGCCACAGCTCTCCTCCACACCACCGATCTCCTCCTCGCCACCTCCCCTCCAGGAGGAAGAGGACGAGGCCTGGCCCGAGATCATGGAGCAGTTCGGGCTCCACCTGATCAGCCTCGCCGAGCAGATGCGGATCTCGCTCGACGGCCTCGAGGCCGACGAGGACGACCCCGATCGGTTGAAGCAGCTCTATGAGGTCGACCACGCCGTCACCCGCATGCGGCGCGCGAGCCGCGACCTGCGTACGCTCGCCGGCCGCGCCGAGGACGAGATGGGTGGCATCGACACCTCGCTGCTGGACATCATCCGGATGGCGCTGTCGGGCATCGAGCGCTACAACCAGGTCACGATCGGCCGGGTGAGCGACCTCGCCGTCATCGGCTACGCCGCCGATGATGTCTCCTGCCTGATCGCCGCCCTGCTGGACAACGCGACCAAGTACTCCCCGGGTGCGGTGACGGTCAACGTCCACCTGGCCGACGCCGGCGACGTGCTGTTCCGCATCGAGGACACCGGCATCGGCATCCCGGAGCGGTCGGTAGGCCGCCTCAACGCGCTGCTGGCGGGCCCGATCGTGGAGCTGGTCAGCAAGTCCGGCAGCCACACCGGCTTCCCGGTGGTGCACCGGATCGCCCGCAAGTACGACATCGACGTACGCCTCGCCACCCGCCCCGCGCCCGGCAACGGGATGATCGCGATGGTGAAGGTGCCGGCCCAGCTCCTGTGCGAGGTGCCGGTCACACCGCTCGAGCCTGCCGAGCTGCCGAGGACCTCGAGCGCGAGCAGCGTCGCGGTCCTGCCGCCTGCTCCGCGGCGGCGGGCACCCCAGGCGGCGCCGCGGCCGGCGGCCCAGCCCATGCGGCAGGAGACGCGACTGTCCTCGCTCGAACCCGTGCGCCGACCGATGCCGCCGGCCGAGCCGGCGGCGCAGTTCGCGCCGCCGCCCGCCGAGCAGCCGTCGCCGGATCTCTCCGCCGACACCATGAAGACTCCGCTCCCGCTTCCCGTTGAGACGGATGGGACGGATGAGACGAACGAGGCCTCCGTGCCCACTGAGCAGAGTGGCCCAGTAGAGTCGGGCGCGCTCCCGCGCCGGGAGCCGGTCAGCCTGCGCAGCAAGCAGACCGTGCCCGAAGCAGCCGTTGGACCGCAGGCCGAAGAGTCCTCGCCCGAGGACCAGTCGGCGGCCCGGCACTCCTTCGCCGACGATCTCGACGCGTTCTCCCTTGGTAGCTAAGACCCAGCAGTGAAAGGAACCCTTTCGTAATGGAAAGCCCGGTCGTTCCCCGCGACCCCAAGGAATTCAGCTGGCTGATCGACAACTTCGCCAGCTCCACCCCAGGTGTGACCCATGCGCTCATCGTCTCCTCCGACGGACTCCCGCTGATCGGTGCCGGCGGCATGTCCGCCAACGTCGCCGACCCGCTCGCCGCGATGACGGCCGGAGTGATCAGTCTCGGCAACAACATCGCGCGCGAGGTGGGCGAGCCCGGCTGTGACCAGGTGATGCTGAAGTTCCACACCGGACACTTCCTCTTCATGGGCATCGGTGACCTCGCGGGCTTCGCCGTCCTCGTCGGCGCCGGTGCCAACCTGGGCGTCGTCGCCCACAAGATGGCCCAGATGGTCGACGCCGTCGGTCACGTACTCACTCCCCAGATGCGCGACGAGCTGCGCCAGATGACGGTCAGCTCGATGGCGGGGGAGCGGGCGTGAGCCAGCAAAACCCTTGGGTACGTCCCTACGTGCTCACCGGCGGCCGCACCAAGACCAACCACCAGCTGTACGTGCACACGCTGGTCTCGGCGGCGCACTTCGACGCGCGCGCGGCCGCCAAGCTGACGCCCGAGTCGCGCCGGCTCTACGACCGCGTACGCCTCGGGCCACAGTCGGTCGCGGAGCTGTCCGCTCACTGCGGGATCTCGCTCGGAGTGACGCGCGTGCTGCTCGAGGACCTTGCCTCGACCGAGCACCTGCAGATCAATGAGGGGGCTTACGACTCCCCGTTCGACCACCGTCTGTTGAAGAGAGTTATCGATGGCCTTTCCGAGCTCGGCTGACCGCCCGGCACTGACCGTCACCTCTGCAAAGCTCGTGATCGCGGGAGGGTTCGGCGTCGGGAAGTCGACCCTGGTCGCCTCGGTCTCAGAGATCCCGCCGGTCAACACCGAGGCGTGGATGACGCAGGCCGGTGAGTCGGTGGACCCGCTCTCGGACTCGAGTGCCAAGACGACCACCACGGTCGCGATGGACTTCGGCCGGGTCACCCTCGCCCCCGACCTGCTGCTCTACCTGTTCGGCACCCCGGGCCAGCCCCGGTTCTGGCCGATGTGGGACGACCTGTGCCGCGGTGCCAGCGGTGCCGTCGTACTCGTCGACACCCGCCAGCTCGACGCGTCCTTCCCGGCGGTCAACTACTTCGAGAACGACACCGACGTCCCGTTCATCGTGGCGGTCAACCTGTTCGACGGGAAGCTGACCCACTCCCTGGAGAAGGTGCGCGACGCGCTCTGCCTCGACGAGCGGACGCCACTGGTGACCGTGGACGCCCGCGACCGCAGGTCGACGGCCAAGACGTTGGTCGCCTGCCTGTCGCACACGATGAAAACCACCCCCACACGCGCCTGAGCCCGGAGGCGTCCCAACTCCGAAGGAGTTTCATTGCGCAAGATCCTGATCGTCGGCGCCGGACAGGCGGGCATGCAGCTCGCTCTCAGCCTCCAGGCCGAGGACTACGAGGTGACGGTCATGTCCGCGCGTACGCCCGATGAGCTGCGCGACGGCTGGCCGACGTCGACGCAGGTCATGTTCGACCCCGCGCTGCAGTACGAGCGCGTCTACGACCTCAACCTGTGGGAGGACGAGGCGCCCCGCATCCCTGCGGTCGGCATCTCGGTCAGCCCGGAGCCAGGGGTCCGCGCGCTCAAGTTCGACGGGCCCTGGGAGCCGTACGCCATGTCCGTCGACCAGCGCCTGAAGATGTCCTCCTGGCTGGAGCTGTTCGAGGACCGGGGCGGCCGGATCATCTACCACCCGGTGATGACCTCCGACCTGGCCGGCCTCGCGTCGATGTACGAGCTGACCCTGATCGCAGCCGGCAAGGGCGAGATCGTCGAGCTGTTCGACCGCGACCCGGTCCGCTCCAAGTACGACACCCCCGGCCGCGCCCTCTCGGCGATCTACCTCCACGGCATGGTCGAACCCGACGACTTCCCGGCCGGGAGCATGCGGATCAACGTCGCGCCCGGGGTGGGGGAGCTGTTCGTGATCAGCGCCCTGACCCAGTTCGGGCCGAGCCGGGTCGCGTTCGTCGAGGCGATCCCCGACGGTCCCTTCGACTGCTTCTGGGACCGCCCCCGCCCCGACGAGCACCTGCGCCGGCTGCAGCACGTGATGCTGGAGCACATGCCGTGGGAGGGCGAGCTGATGCTGGACTGCGAGCCCACCGACGCTCGTGCCTCGCTCTCGGGCGCCTTCACCGGCACGATCCGCAAGCCGTACGCCGAGGTCGCGGACGGCACCTTCGTCTTCGGCATGGGCGACGTCGTCGTGGTCAACGACCCGATCGCGGGGCAGGGCTCCAACAACGCCGCCCACTGCGCCGGGATCTACACCCAGGCGATCCTGGATCGCGGTGACCGGCCGTTCGACCCCGAGTGGATGCAGGCGACCTTCGAGACCTTCTGGGAGACCCGTGCCCAGCACTCGACCGGCCTGACCGACGCGTTGCTCAACCCGCTTCCCGACCATGTGCAGCAGGTGCTCGGCGCGGCCACGCAGCACCAGGCGGTGGCGGACCGGTTCACCCGGCTGTTCCCGCACCCCGAGGATCTCGGACCGTTCCTCGGCGACCCGGAGGCGGCGCTCGCGTACGTCGCGGAGGTCGCTCAGGCGGACGCGGCCACCCGGGCTTGACGATTAGGGCATTGCTGTTCTAGGGGTCTAGGCTTGGTAGTCGGTCCAACGTGGGTCTGTCTCGTCGTGCCTCGCGGCTGCCCGGTCAGCGCGCTTCTGTGCGCTCGCGGGTGAGACATGCAGATGGCTTCACGAGGTCCACTCCGAGTTCTCGGAGAGGTTCCCGGACCGCCCGCGGGTCATCCGATCCGTGGTTTGAACGGTAGATGACCGACCAACAGATTGCAGAGGGCATGCCGAAGAAAGAAGGCGTGATCGAGATCGAGGGCACCGTAGTGGAGGCCCTCCCCAACGCCATGTTCCGTGTGGAGCTGAGCAACGGACACAAGGTTCTCGCCCACATCAGCGGCAAGATGCGACAGCACTACATCCGGATCCTTCCTGAGGACCGCGTGGTGGTGGAGCTGTCTCCCTACGACCTGACGCGCGGTCGGATCGTCTACCGGTACAAGTAACCAGCCGACGATCAAGAAAGGGCTGACATGAAGGTCAACCCGAGCGTGAAGAAGATCTGTGACAAGTGCAAGGTGATCCGTCGCCACGGCCGCGTCATGGTGATCTGCGAGAACCCGCGCCACAAGCAGCGTCAGGGCTGAGCCCAGCTCGCAGCAACAACTGAATATTCGCATCGAGTCGCTAGGACGCTGAACCAGATTTCTGGAGTCCGAAGTCACCTCCGGAGCAGAGGCCGGAGCCCGAGGGTGCCACCCCGGGGCGCGACCCGACCGACACCTCTGTCGAAACGTAAGGAACACAATGGCACGCCTCCAAGGTGTTGACCTTCCGCGCGACAAGCGCGTGGAGATCGCTCTCACCTACATCTACGGCATCGGCCGTACCACCTCGCAGAAGCTCCTCGAGGCCACCGGCGTCAACCCGAACACCCGGGTGCACGCTCTGGCTGAGGACGAGCTGGTCAAGCTCCGTGACGAGATCGAAGCCCAGGGCATCCAGACCGAGGGTGACCTCCGTCGTGAGGTCCAGGCTGACATCCGTCGCAAGATCGAGATCGGCAGCTACCAGGGTCGCCGCCACCGTCAGGGCCTTCCGGTCCGCGGTCAGCGCACCAAGACCAACGCGCGCACCCGCAAGGGCCCGAAGCGCACCGTCGCCGGCAAGAAGAAGGCCAAGTGATCCGACGCCTGTACCGGATTTTTCCGGGCAGCGTTGATCCGGCTTTCGCCTCGATCTCACAGACCAGCCAACACAGGAGTTAATGCATGCCTCCGAAGACCCGACAGGGTGCGACGAAGGTTCGTCGCAAGGAGAAGAAGAACGTCGCTCAGGGCGAGGCCCACATCAAGAGCACGTTCAACAACACGATCGTCACGATCACCGACCCGACCGGTGCGGTGATCTCGTGGGCCTCGGCCGGCACCGTCGGTTTCAAGGGCTCGCGTAAGTCCACCCCGTTCGCCGCTCAGATGGCCGCCGAGGCCGCTGGCCGCCGCGCGATGGACCACGGCATGAAGAAGATCGACGTCTTCGTGAAGGGCCCGGGCTCGGGCCGCGAGACCGCGATCCGTTCCCTGGGTGCGATCGGCCTCGAGGTCGGCACCATCCAGGACGTCACGCCGGCCCCGCACAACGGTTGCCGTCCGCCCAAGCGCCGCCGCGTTTGATCCCCACCGAGACATAGAAGGAGACTGAAGAGTAATGGCCCGTTACACCGGACCCATGACCCGCAAGTCGCGCCGTCTCGGTGTCGACCTTGTCGGCAACGACGCGGCGTTCGAGAAGCGCCCCTACCCTCCCGGCCAGCACGGCCGCGGCCGCATCAAGGAGAGCGAGTACCTCCTCCAGCTTCGTGAGAAGCAGAAGGCTCGCTTCACCTACGGCGTGATGGAGAAGCAGTTCGCTTCCTACTACGCCGAGGCCCACCGTCGCGGTGGCAAGACCGGTGACAACCTGCTCCAGCTGCTCGAGGGCCGCCTGGACAACGTCGTCTACCGTGCCGGCTTCGCCCGCACCCGCCGCCAGGCCCGCCAGCTGGTCGTTCACGGCCACTTCCTGGTCAACGGCAAGAAGGTCAACGTGCCTTCGTTCCAGGTCTCGGCTCACGACGTCATCGACGTTCGTGAGAAGTCGCTGGAGATGACCCCGTTCATCGTGGCTCGCGAGACCCACGGCGAGCGCGTCGTCCCGGCCTGGCTCGAGGCTGTCCCGAACCGGATGCGCATCCTGGTTCACCAGCTCCCCGTCCGGGCTCAGATCGACGTCCCGGTCCAGGAGCAGCTGATCGTCGAGTACTACTCGAAGCTCTGATCAGCCCCACGCAGTAACCACGGTGAGTCCCCGGCGTTCAAACTTCACAGAAGACGTACGCCGGGGCCTTGCCGCCCCCACAGCCTTCCGTCATCACCCCTTGAAGTTCGGGTCCGTCAAATAGCGGTCGGCCCGGAAAGGACAAATCAGTGCTTATCGCACAGCGCCCCACCCTGTCGGAAGAGTCCGTCGAGGAGTTCCGCTCCCGCTTCGTGATCGAGCCCCTCGAGCCGGGCTTCGGTTACACGCTGGGCAACTCTCTTCGCCGCACCCTGCTCTCCTCGATCCCCGGTGCTTCGGTCACCTCGATCAAGATCGACGGCGTCCTCCACGAGTTCTCGACCATCGAGGGCGTCAAGGAAGATGTCACCGAGATCATCCTCAACCTCAAGGGTCTGGTCGTCTCCTCGGAGCACGACGAGCCCGTCACCATGTACCTCCGCAAGTCCGGTGCCGGTGACGTCACCGCCGCCGACATCGCGCCGCCGGCCGGTGTCGAGGTGCACAACCCCGACCTGAAGATCGCGACGCTGTCCGACAAGGGCAAGATCGAGCTCGAGCTCGTCGTCGAGCGTGGCCGTGGCTACGTCTCCGCCGTCCAGAACAAGGGCGCCGAGAACGAGATCGGCCGCATCCCGGTCGACTCGATCTACTCGCCGGTCCTCAAGGTCAGCTACAAGGTCGAGGCCACCCGTGTCGAGCAGCGCACGGACTTCGACAAGCTCGTCATCGACGTCGAGACCAAGCCGTCGATCGCTCCCCGCGACGCGATCGCCTCGGCCGGTAAGACCCTGGTCGAGCTCTTCGGTCTGGCCCGCGAGCTGAACGTCGACGCCGAGGGCATCGACATCGGCCCGTCGCCGGTCGACGAGCAGCTCGCCGCCGACCTCGCCCTCCCGGTCGAGGACCTGCAGCTGACCGTCCGTTCCTACAACTGCCTCAAGCGTGAGGGCATCCACACCGTGGGTGAGCTCATCTCGCGCTCGGAGCAGGACCTGCTCGACATCCGCAACTTCGGTGCCAAGTCGATCGACGAGGTCAAGCTGAAGCTGCACGAGATGGGCCTGTCCCTCAAGGACAGCGCTCCGGGCTTCGACCCGTCCGCCGCCCTCGCCGCCTACGGCGACGATGACGACGACGCGTTCGTCGAGGACGAGCAGTACTGAGTTTCCACCAAAACCGCCCCGTGAGGGGCGTCTACCCCGGTACCTGATACGGCCGGAGAGAAGGAGCAGGCACGATGCCTACCCCGAAGAAGGGTGCCCGTTTCGGCGGTTCGCCCGCGCACCAGAAGCTGATCCTCTCGAACCTCGCCACCGCGCTGTTCGAGAACGGCCGCATCACCACCACCGAGGCCAAGGCCCGGCACCTCCGCCCCGTCGCGGAGAAGCTGATCACCAAGGCCAAGAAGGGTGACCTGCACAACCGTCGCGAGGTCCTCAAGACCATCCGCGACAAGTCCGTCGTGCACACCCTCTTCACCGAGATCGCCGAGCAGTTCGCGGAGCGTCCGGGTGGCTACACCCGGATCACCAAGATCGGTCCCCGCAAGGGCGACAACGCTCCGATGGCTGTGATCGAGCTCGTCAACGAGGCCTACGAGCCGAAGACCAAGGCTGCTCCGGCTGCCGCGGCTCCGGTTGAGGCCCCCGTCGAGGAGAAGGTCGAGGAGGCGCCGGTCGAGGAGACCGCTGCCGACGAGACCACCGAGGCTGCCGCCGAGGAGGCTCCCGCTGCGGAGACCACCGAGGACGAGGCCAAGGCCTGATCTGGTTCTGAACTGTGGCCCGTCACCCGCGAGGGTGACGGGCCACTGTCATTTCCCGGCGGTCTGTTCGGATCGGGCCAGCAGCCAGCAGATGACCCCGCCGACGACCATGACGACGGTCGTCGCCACGGTTGAGGCGGCCGACAGCAGTTGTGCCGCGGCGATGTTGTCGAGGGACATGGCGGGCGCGAGCGCGAGGGAGAGCGGCGTCTGCACCACGATCAGCAGGACGTAGGTGATCGGCAGCCCGATCAGCCAACGGCGACCGGTCCACGCAGCACATCCCCAACCGGCCAGGACCATCAGGAGGAACAGCGGGCCGAGAAAGCCGATGACGGCCGGGTTGTAGAAATCCAGCAGTCGGATGAGGCCGTACCAGAACACCGTGCTCAACAGCCAGGAGAGCATCGGCAGCACGATGCCGAGGAGCCGACCCGTCGGGGTGCGGGCGATGAGCGCGGCGCCACCTGCGACCACGGCGTACAGCAGCGCGTTGAGCACGATGGTCACGATGTTGGAGATGGACATGCTGGCGATCGTGCCGCCGAGGAAGTACGTCAGCAGGAAGCCGATCACGGCGATTGCGATCTGCAGGATCACCACCGCCGCAATCACGACGATTGTGATGGTGATGGTCGACCGAGGGGCGGGACCGGTGGTGTGGGTCGGTGGCAGCGGCGTCGGGGGCGGCGGGGGAGGCGGCGCGGCGTGGCTCATGGCAGGCAGCCTGCCGGACCCGCTGTGTGCCTGCCACCCCTTTCAGGGACGGGTTTCGGCCGTTGGCTGTCAGAGGCCGGCGAGGAAGGTGGCGCCGTCGATGCTGCCGGGCTCGGCGTCGGTGCGGGCGATGTCGTGGACCGCGCGCTGGATCGCCTCGTTGACCGGGGTCGGGACGCCGTGGAGGCGACCGAGCAGCACGATCTCGCCGGAGAGGTAGTCGATCTCGACGCCGGTCCCGCGGGTGAGGCTCTGCCAGGTCGAGCTGTTGTTGGCACGGCCGCGTCCGGTGATGTGGCCGGCTCGCCGCGTACGGTCCTGGTCCGCGGTCACGACGCTGATGCCGGCGGCAGCCAGAGCGGCCTCCGCCTCGGCCAGGCAGCGGGCGTAGATCTCCTCGTCGCTGGGGCCGGGGGTGATCGCGGCGTTGATGCCGTTGCCGAGGTTGTTGAGGAGCTTGCGGTGCTTCCAGGCCATGATGTCGGCGCGCGGCTCGCTCAGGAACCCCGCCTTGACCAGGTCGTTCGCGATCTCGGTGGCGGTCTCGTCGATGCCGGCGGGGTAGCGGCCGATGTCGAGGATGCCGGGCATGTTGCCGGAGTCCTGGACGACCGCGCCGGGGGTCAGGAAGGTGGCGGGAAGGATGACATGGATGGCGTACGTCCGGGCGAAGCGGCGCAGGATCCGCGACTCGTTCGCGACGCCGTTCTGCATCGCTACGACCGGCGTGCCCGGCGGAGCGTATGCGGCCAGGTCCTCGAGCGCGGCCTCGGTCTGCTGGCCCTTGACGCTGAGGAGGACGACGGTGTCCTCGGTCCAGGCGACCTGGCTCGCGTCCTCGACGGCGGGTACGTCGAGGGTGAGCACGCCGTCGGGAGTGTCGAGGGTGAGGCCCTGCTCGCGGATCACCCGGAGGTGCTCGCCGCGGGCAACGAGTGTGACGTCGACACCTGCACGGTGCAGCAGCCCGCCGGTCACCCCACCGACAGCCCCGGCACCGAAGATCACGTAGCGCATGCGCCGAGTCTGGCAAACGACGTCGTCGCTGCGAGAATGGGCCCGTGCGCATCAGGATCGACCTCGCCTACGACGGCACCATGTTCCACGGCTGGGCGACCCAGCCGGGGCTGCGTACGGTCCAGGGGGAGCTCCAGGCCGCGCTGGCGACCGCGCTGCGGGTGCCGGCGACGGGGGAGCGGTCCCAGGTGTGGGTGACGGTCGCCGGGCGTACCGACTCGGGTGTGCACGCCCGCGGACAGGTCGCCCACTTCGACATCGACGCCGACGTGCTGGAGTCCTCGCGGGGACGCTCGGAGCAGTCGCCGCTCGACTCGCTGGTACGTCGGTTGAACGGGATCCTCCCCGCCGACCTGCGTGTACGTGCCGCCGTCGAGGCGCCGGTGGGCTTCAACGCCCGGTTCTCGGCGCTGTGGCGACGCTACGTCTACCGGATCGTGGACGACCCGGCGTACGTCGACCCGCTGCAGCGCGGGCACGTGCTCTACCGAACCCGGCCGCTCGACCTGTCGCTGATGAACGTCGCCTCCGCCGACCTCATCGGGCTCAACGACTTCGCCAGCTTCTGCAAGCCGCGCGAGGGCGCGACCACGATCCGCGATCTGCGCCAGCTCAGCTGGGAGCGGCGCCCCGACGGGATCATCGAGGCGACCGTGCTCGCCGACGCCTTCTGCCACTCCATGGTGCGCTCGCTGGTCGGGTGCCTGATGGTGATCGGGGAGGGGCGCAAGGACGTCAGCTGGGCCAAGGAGTCGCTGGCCTCTCGCTCGCGGTCCTCGTCGATCCCGATCGCGCCGGCCAACGGACTGACCCTCGAAGAGGTCGCCTATCCGCCCGACGAGCTGTTGGCGGCCCAGCACGAACGCACCATGAATCGCAGAGAGGCGAGCGAGCTTGACCGGGACCGATGACGAGCACTACTTCTCCGCCGACCCGTCGGTGCCCTTCGAGCGGATCCCCGTCTCGACGACCGTGTGGGACATGGACCTGTCGCTGGTCTCCGGGTCGGGCGTCTTCGCCAAGGGACGCCTCGACATCGGCACCTCGGTGCTGTTCAAGGAGACCGAGCCGCCCTCGCTGAAGCCCGGCGCACGGGTCCTCGACCTCGGCTGCGGCTACGGCATGATCGGGCTCGCGCTGGGGCTCGCGGTGCCGGAGGCGTACGTCACCGGGGTCGACGTCAACGAGCGCGCAGTCCTGCTGGCCAACGAGAACGCGGCGAAGCTGGGTCTGGGTGATCGGTATCGCGCCGCGGTACCCGCCGAGATCGACCCGGAGACGATGTACGACGAGATCTGGAGCAACCCGCCGATCCGGATCGGCAAGCCGGCCCTCCACGAGCTGCTCCTGACCTGGCTCCCGCGTCTCGCTCCTGATGGCCGAGCGGTCATGGTCGTCGGCAAGAACCTGGGCGGCGACTCGCTGCAGCGCTGGATCACCGACCAGGGCTACCCCACCACCCGCATCGGCAGTGCCAAGGGCTTCCGTGTCCTGGAGACCCGCCGCGCCTGAGGCTTCGCCACGGCGCGGGAGCCGACAGTTCGGTGACATCACCTGCGGAACGTGGACTCATGCGTCAGGCTCCGTGCGTGAGCGTGGACGAGGCGATAGCAGGATCCGGTACCGAGCGGACGGGGTCGGTCCCACGACGCCTGCTCGTGCGCGTGGGTGCATCGGTCGGAAAGTCGTACGGCATCTTCGTGATCGGCATCGTGGTCGCGGTTGCGGGCGTGGTGCAGATCCGCTTCGCCAGCCTTGGGCCGGACTGGCTGCCTGACGAGAGCCGCCGGGCCTACGTCGAGGGCCAGGTGCTCACCGGTGCCGTTGCGCTCTGGGCGGTGGTCACCTTGCTCGCCGGTTTGATCGCGCGGGTCGCGATCCCCGCTCTCCTGACCGTCGTGGCGGCGGTGGTCATCTTCGCGACGCGCTTCGGCCCGGCTGACAAGGAGCTCGTCAGGCCGCTCTTCGATGCGGAGGGGCCGGGAGCGTTCCTGGGCGATCTCGGCCAGCTCCTGTTCGGACCACTTTCTGCTCGCCCCGCTGATCGGAGCTCTGGCGATCCGTGACCTGTGGCGGCTGATCGCCTGGGTCGTGGGGCGAGTGCCGCGTCCCCTCCGGGTCGCTGTTGCCAAGGTGGCGATCCCGGTGCTGGCGTTGGTCGCCTCGGATGTTGCGTACGCCGTCCACATGCGCGAGAAGATCGTTGACTCGACGATCGCGGTGCAGCTGCCAGGAGCGGACTCGGAGTGGCAGGTCGTTCAGGGATCACTGCAGATGACGGCCTGGCCGGAGTACGACGTAGTGGAGTACCGAATTCAGAGGGGTGGCGTGATCTGGGACGTGTTTCTCTTCCCAGAGGACAGGGCTGATTTCCGGCTATCCGGGGACATGGCTCGCGACGATGGATCCAACGCAGCCGAGATCTTCATGGAGATGGAGCGAGGCACACCCGGCGAGCTTGTCAGGGCCAACTGCTGGGCCTGCCGGGGCTAATTGGGACAGGGTTGCTTACTCGGCGACTATGGCGGAGGGTCCGAGTTCGTGAATCGTTCACAAACTCGGATCCTCCGCCATAGTCAGGCGCAATCGTCGTAGGCGGGCGGACCGGCAGGGCCAAGGGCTTCCGAGTCCTCGAGCCCGCCGCTCCTGAACGGTCCAGATGCCGGTTTCCGCCGTCTCGCGCGTCTCGCGGCCGGTCGCGCCTGATGCGCTGCGAGACTCCGCCCATGACCAACCGTGCGATGACGACTCCCGCACTGACGAACCGTCAGCGCCTGGCCCGCTCCTACATGGCCTGGGGAGTCGCCGCGCTGGTGAGCCTGGTGACGGTGCTGCCTGTGTACGTTGCCGTGACGAGCTCCGGCATCGAGATGTCGCGGCTGGTGAGCGTGCCGGTGATGGTCGTCGTTGGGTTGATCGGGCCGGTGGTCGGAGCGTTCTTGAGCATGCGCGCCGGGCTGGGGCGGTTCTGCACCGGGGCCGCGTTCGTGATCATCGCGACCCCGATGACGAGCCTGCCGCTGCTGGCGATCCCGGCGTACGTCCTGGCACCCTGGATCGCCGTGGCGATCAGCGAGGAGCCGGTACCTCAGCGCCGGAACGGCTGAGAGAGATCAGGCCGGGACCGGGTCCTTGGCGAGCTGGGATGGTTCCTGACGACCGGTCCAGGCGCAAATCTGAGTATCCGTGCGGATGTGGCGACCTACGGGGGTGGCCAGGCTCGATGGGTGAGCAGAGCGCACCCAACCTGGTATGGCAACGTCATCCGTTCGTACATCGCGTGGCTGATCGCCGCTGCCATGGCGCTGGCGGCCGCATGGCCGCTCTGGCACTCCTCGCAGACCAATCCTGGCGTGGACGCTGTCGCTGCCTTCGTGGGGTCGATCGTCGTGTTTCTGGCCGTCGGAGTCGTCGCGGGTGTTGTCATGAACCGCGTCGTCTCCTTGCCCTACGCGAGCAGTTTGGCCACGTTGGTGTGCCTCGGGCTGGCCCTCGTGATCTTGGTTGTGGACCTGCGTCTGGTGTGGTGGCTGCTCGCTGTTGCGCCGGGTATCGGCGCAGCAGTTGCCGCGATCCCGGGGGCTTCAGGGGCCACCTGCGAGCGGATCTTCCTGTGGATCTACGGCTTCCTGCTGATCGAACTGGTCGTCATCTTCCTCATCTGGGCGTGATCAGGCGGGGACGGGGTCCTTGGCCAGTCGGACGGGGAGGCGGTCGAGGCTGTAGACGACGGAGAGGTCGCGCCAGCCGAGGTCGCCGGGGTCGTCGGTGGCCATGGCCAGGTCGGGGAAGCGGCGGGCCAGGCCGGTGAGGGCGGCGCGGAGCTCCATGCGGGCCAGCTCGGCGCCGACGCAGCGGTGCATGCCGTGGCCGAAGGCGAAGTGCATGGTGTCGGCGTTGCGGAGGTCGAACTGCTCGGGCTTCGGCATGACCGCGGGGTCGCGGTTGGCGCCGGTGAGGCTGACCAGGACGACGGCGCCCTTCTTGATCGGTACGCCGAAGAGGTCGTGGTCCTCACGGGCGAACCTCGGGAACGCGAGCTGCACCGGGCACAGGTAGCGGAGCAGCTCCTCGACGACCTTGTCGACCTCGGCCCTGTCGCCCGAGCGGAGGATCTCGTACGCCTCCGGGTTCTGCATCAGGACGTAGGCACCCATGGAGAGCATCGAGGCGGAGGTCTCGTAGCCGCCGAGGAAGACGCCGTCGGCGAGACCGCCGAGCTCGACGTCGTCGTACTCCGAGCCCTTGTTGCGGATGATCTCGCCGATCATGCCGTCGCCCGGGTTGGCGCGCTGTTGGCGGACCTGCTCGATGAGGAACGTCCGGGTCTCGGTGGCGGCGCCGAAGGCGCCGGCGCCGCCCTCGGACAGGTCGAAACGGGCCATGCCGAGCTTGTGGAACTCGTCGCGTACGTCTTCGGGCATGCCCAGCAGCTCACAGATCACCCGGAACGGGATCTCGAAGCCGAAGTGGTGGACCAGGTCGACCTCGGGGCCGTGGGCCTCCATGCCGTCGAGGGCGTCGGTGACGATCCGGTCGATCATCTCGTTGAGGCGGCCGAGGCGGCGCATGGTGAACTCCGGGGTCAGCAGGCCGCGGAGCTTGGTGTGGTCGGGCGGGTCGGTCATGCCGAGGCCACCGATGCCTTCGGCGTCGGTGCGCTTGCGGGTGCCGAGCAGGTGACGCATGTCGTTGGAGTAGGCGTTCTTGTCGGCCAGAACGTGCTTCGACTCGGCGTGTCCGGTGACCAGCACGATGTCGAGGCCGAGCACCGAGCCGAGCTTGGTGACCGGCGCCTGCTCGCGGCTCTCGGCGAGCAGCGGCACCGGGTCGACGCCGTCACGGCGCAGCGGGAAGGTCAGGTGCTCGGGGATCTTGCGCAGCGTGGTGATATCGGGGATCGGCGACTCCTTGCCCCGCATCGCGAACTGCAGGGCAAGCTTGCGGACACGCTCCGTCAGCGGTCGCGTCATCGCCCGTAGAAATGAGGGCACCTGGGCAGCAATCGGCATGCGGCCAGTCTGGACCATCGTCAAACCAGGGTCATCAGGAATACCCCTGGTTTGACGATGTGTCTTGGCTCACCCCTCAGGATTGCCCCGGGATCACCCGTGGAGCACGGTCCTGAACAGCGCACACGTCTCCTCGATCGCGAGCTGTGCGGCCTGCGAGTGATGGCCCATGGCGAAGAACCCGTGGATGAGACCGTCGCAGTGGTGGTAGGTCGTCGGGACCCCGAAGCTCTCCAGCGCCTTGGCGTACGCGATGCCCTCGTCGCGCAGCGGGTCGAACTCCGCGGTCACCACGACCGCCGGTGCCAGGCCCTCCAGGTTGCCCTTGATCGGGCTCAGCCGCGGGTCGGCGCGATCGGCGTCGCCCACATAGTTGTCGGAGAACCACTTCATCGTCGGCAGCTCGAGGAAGTAGCCATGGCCGTTCTCTGCGTAGGACGGGTAGCCGCTGGTCATGTCGGTCGCCGGGTAGATCAGCAGCTGGGCGGCGAGCTCGCGCCCCTCGTCACGGAAGACCTGGGCGACCACGGCCGACAGGTTGCCGCCGGCGCTGTCGCCGGCGACTGCGACCCGGCCGTCACCGCCGAGCGTCGCGGCGTTGTCACTGACCCAGCGAGCGGCGGCCAGGGCATCGTCGTACGCGGCGGGGAAGGGGTTCTCGGGAGCGAGCCGGTAGTCGACCGCGACGACCACGGCGTCACAGATGGTGGCGAGGTTGCGGGCCTGGTCCTCGTGGGTGTCGAGGTCGCCGACCACCCAGCCGCCGCCGTGGAACATCACGATCGTGGGCAGCGGCCCCTGCGTCGTGGGCCGGTAGATGCGTACGTCCAGGTCGCCGGCCGGCCCTGGGATCACCGCGCTCTCCACCGATCCGACTGGTGGAAGGGGGATGCCCTCGCCCAACGCGCGGTAGAGCGCTCGTGCCGTCGGCGGGTCGAAGGACTCCAGGGGCTGGCCCTTCGCGAAGAGGGTGAGCAGGTCAGCGATCTGGCTGTCGAGCGGAGGCATGGCGACAGTCATATCGCTAATAGCCAAAATGTGTCGAGCGTCACGTTCTACTGATGGGACCGCTCACCGAATCCCGACTGGGAATAACCATTCGACACAGGTGCCAGACTGGACCGTTGTGGGACATGTGGACGTTGCTGGCGTGAGTTTCCAGCTGCCTGATGGACGAGTGCTGCTCGACGACGTCTCCTTCCGGGTGGGTGAGGGCGCGAAGGTCGCGCTGGTCGGCGCCAACGGCGCCGGGAAGACGACGCTGCTGCGGATCGTCACCGGTGAGCTGACGCCGACGGCGGGATCCGTCGTGCGCTCGGGCGGCCTCGGGGTGATGCGGCAGATGGTCGGCAAGGGCTCCTCGACCGTCGGTGAGCTGCTGCTCTCGGTGGCGCCCGCGCGGGTGCGCGAGGCGGCGGCCGCCGTGGACGCGTGCGAGCTGGAGCTGATGTCGTCGGACGACGAGCGGCTGCAGATGCGCTACGCGACCGCGCTGGCCGAGTACGCCGACGCCGGCGGCTACGACATCGAGGTCGTCTGGGACGTATGCACCATGGCCGGGCTCGGGGTGCCCTACGACCGCGCCCGCTACCGCTCCCTGGACACCTTGTCCGGCGGCGAGCAGAAGCGGCTGGTGCTCGAATTTCTGCTGCGCGGCCCCGACGAGGTGCTGTTGCTCGACGAGCCGGACAACTTCCTCGACGTGCCCGGCAAGATCTGGCTGGAGCAACGCATCCGGGAGTCTCCGAAGACGATCCTCTACGTCAGCCACGACCGTGAGCTGCTGGACAACACCGCGACCAGGGTGGTCACGGTCGAGCTCGGCGCGTCCGGCGCCGGCAACAGCACGTGGACGCATCCTGGTGGGTTCGCCTCCTACCACGAGGCCCGCAAAGACCGGTTCCTGCGGTTCGAGGAGCTGCGCCGTCGCTGGGACGAGGAGCACGCCAAGATCAAGGCGCTGGTCCTGCGGCTGAAGGTCAAGTCTGAGTACAACGACGGGATGTCCAGCCAGTACAGGGCGGCCCAGACCCGGCTCCGGAAGTTCGAGGAGGCCGGGCCGCCGGTCGAGCAGCCACGAGAGCAGGCGGTGCAGATGCGGCTGCGCGGCGGCCGCACCGGCAAGCGGGCGGTGGTCTGCGAGGCGCTCGAGCTCACCGGGCTGATGAACCCGTTCGACCTGGAGGTCTGGTACGGCGAGCGGGTTGCTGTGCTCGGCTCCAACGGGTCGGGCAAGTCCCACTTCCTGCGGCTGCTCGCCCGCGGCGGCACCGACCCGGACGTGGAGCATCGTCCGGTCGAGGACACCCCGATCGAGCCGGTCCGCCACCGTGGGAAGGCCAAGCTGGGCGCCCGCGTGCGGCCGGGCTGGTTCGTGCAGACCCATGCCCATCCGGAGCTGGTGGGGCGTACGCTGCTCGACATCCTGCACCGCGGTGAGGCCACGCCTGATGGCCGAGGGCGCGCGGGGATGGGGCGCGAGGCCGCCTCGCGGGTGCTCGACCGCTACGAGCTCGCGCACGCCGCGGAGCAGAACTTCGACTCGCTCTCGGGCGGACAGCAGGCGCGCTTCCAGATCCTTCTGCTCGAGCTGAGCGGTGCCACCCTGCTGCTGCTCGACGAGCCGACCGACAACCTCGACGTCCAGTCCGCCGAGGCCCTCGAAGCCGGGCTGGAGTCGTTCGAGGGCACCGTCATCGCGGTCACCCACGACCGCTGGTTCGCCCGTGGCTTCGACCGGTTCCTGGTCTACGGCGCCAACGGTGACGTCTACGAGTCCCCGGAGCCGGTCTGGGACGAGACGAGAGTGGAGAGGTCCCGATGAGTGAGCTGGTGATCGAGCGCGTCGACCCGTTCGACGACGACGCCTTCGATGCGTGGTACGACGTGATGACGGCGTCGTGGCTCGACGTACGCGGCCCCGACGCGGACCTGTGGGCGCGCGAGGAGCAGCGCGTCGAGCTGCAGCAGCAGACCGAGAAGACCGACCGGAGGGCGTACGTCGGCCGTGTCGGTGGTGAGGCGGTCGCCGCCGCCTGGATGGCCATGCCGCTGCTCGACAACCTCCACCGGGCGACCCTGGTGGTGGCGGTGCTGCCGGACCACCGCAGGCAAGGACACGGCACCGCTCTGCTCGACCATGTCGAGGCGGAGGCCCGCGCCCAGGGGCGTACGTCGTTCACCGGTGAGGTCTGGTGGGCCTGGGCGCTCGGATCCGGCGGTGAGGGATCGCCGGGGCGGGAGTTCGGGATCGCGCGGGGCTATGCGCCCGCTCTGGTGGAGGTACGCCGCCTGCTGCGGCTCCCGGTCGCGGACGGCGTTCTCGACCGGCTGGCGGCGGAGGCCGCCGAGAAGCACGGCGACTACACGCTGCGCTCCTGGGTCGGCCGGGTACCCGACGACATCGTCGAGAGCTGGGCGGTGCTCGACGCCAGCCTGGAGACCGAGGCGCCGACCGGCGACCTGGACATCGAGGCGCTCGAGCCCGACGTGGCGAAGGTGCGCGAGACCGAGGCTCTGGTCGCTGCCCAGAAGCGGACCCTCTACCACTCGGTGGCACTGGAAGCCGACGGCCGGGTGGTGGCCTACACCGTGATCGGCTACTCGAGCATGGACGGCAACAGCTATCAGTGGGGCACGCTGGTCGAAGGGGCTCACCGGGGCCACCGGCTCGGACTGGCGGTCAAGGTCGCCAACCTCAGGCTGCTCCAGGCCGAGCGGCCGGAAGTGCCGACCCTGACGACGTACAACGCCGAGGTCAACGCCCACATGATCCAGGTCAACGAGGCCATGGGCTTCGAGCCGGTCGAGTGGCTGTGCAGCATCCAGAAGCAGGTCTCCTGAACACGAGCGCCTCATCCCCGGTCAGAGTCGGGCATGAGGCGTTGTGGTGTGTTGGCGCCCCGCGACGCTGAGGCCCTGCGGGCCCCAGCGTCACGCGGGGAGATCAGGATGCGTCGGAGTCCAGGGTGACCTTCGCGGTCTGCTGCTCGCCGTCGCGAGACCAGGAGACTTCGACCTTGTCGTCCGGGCGGTAGGAGCGGACGGTCGCCACGAGGGAGTCCGATCCGGTGATGACGTGGTCGTCGACCTTGGTGATGATGTCGCCCTTCTCGAGGCCCGCCTTCTTGGCGGTGCTGCCCTCGCTGACCTCTTGGACCTGGGCCCCGGTGACAGAGGTCTGGCCGTTCTGCGCCTGGGGAGCGTCCGAGACCGAGATGCCGAACTGCGCGTGAGTGGCCTGCTCGCCCTTCTCGAGCTGTTCGACGATCGGACGGATCTCGTCGATCGGGATGGCGAACCCGATGCCGATCGAGCCCGCGTCCTGGCCGTCCCCACCTGCGGTGGAGCGGATCGAGGCGTTGATGCCGACGAGGTTGCCGTTGAGGTCGACTAGGGCGCCACCTGAGTTGCCCGGGTTGATCGCCGCGTCGGTCTGCACCGCCGGGTAGACGGTGGCCGCGCCGCTCTGGTCGACGCCGACGTTGACCGGGCGGTCGAGGGCGCTGACGATGCCGGTGGTCACCGTGGAGTCGAGCCCGAACGGGGAGCCGATCGCCACGACGCTCTGGCCGACGGTGAGGTTGGAGGACTTGCCGATCGTGATCGGCGTCAGGCCGGAGACGCCGCTCGCCTTGATCACGGCGGTGTCGGTGAGCGGGTCGGTCCCGAGGACCTCGGCGGAGGCCGACGTACCGTCGTTGAAGTCGACGGTCACCGTGCCACCGTTGGCCGCCAGCTCGACCACGTGGTTGTTGGTCAGGATCGTGCCGTCGGAGGAGATGACGACCCCGGAGCCCGAGCCGGAGCCCTGCTGCGAGGTGACCTCGATCTTCACGACGGAGGGGAGCACCTTGGCCGAGACCTTCTCGATGCTGCCCTCGGGGGCCTTCGCGTCGACGACCTGCGAGGTGGCCGGGGTGTTCGCCCCGCCGCCGATGCCGTCACCGTTGAGGGCGCCGTAGACGGCCGCGCCACCGACACCGGCGGCACCACCGGCCACCAGGGCGCCGGCGAGGACCGCCGCGACGAGCCCGGTGCGGCCTGCGGCACGCTTCTTGACGGGAGCGCCCGGGGCGCCAGGGGTTCCGGCCACGGCCGGCATGACGGAGGTCTGCGCCGGCGGGGGCGCGAACGGGCCGGCGGGAGGCTGAGTGGCGCCGGCGGGAGCCGGGGGAGTCCACTGCGGCGGAGTCCCACTCGGCTGCGGAGGAGGGATTTCGGTCATGTCTTCGAGTGTGGCCAGTGTCCCTGTGAACGGGCTGAGACGGGGCTATGCGGTCTCGAAGAGATCCCCCAGGGCACTACTCGGCCTCGATCCGCAGGGTCACCTGCTTGAGCAGAGTCGCCAGCTCCGTACGTTGCTCCGGGCTCAGCGTCTCCAGCAGCTTGGTCTCGGCCTCGCCGCGCAGGTCCATCGCCCGGCGCCAGATCTCGATCCCAGCCTTGGTCGCCTCGACGCTGATCTTGCGGCGGTCCTCGACCGATGCCGTACGCCGCAACCACCCGGCCTTCTCCATGCTGTCCAGCCGGCCCGTCATCCCGGCCGGGCTGATCCCCAGATCCTTCGCGAGGGCCGTGGGGGAGGCGTGCCCGGGCGTGTCACGGATCATCAGGTCGTGGAGCGTCTTGTACTCGAAGTCGGCCAGGCCGACCTTGTTCGCCGCCGCCGCGCGAGCATCGTTGAAGAACCTCGAGATGGACCCGATCCGTACCGTGATCGCCTCGATCTCGTCGTCGAAGTCGATGTCGAGCCAGTGGTCGCGCCATCGCGCGACGTGACGGTCGGCACCGTCCTCGGTGAGGTCGTCGTCGGACGTCTCAGAGGGTCGCAGCTCGGGCATGAACCGATCCTACCTTTCGCCGGTTGATAATTCGCTGGCGAATAGTTCGCCAGCGAAGTAACTTGAGGATATGACCGTCACGACCGAGCCACCGACCGAACCGCCGACCGGGCGCCGTTCACCGTTGAGGCATCGCAACTTCCGCCGACTCGTGACCGGGACGGCGGCATCGTCGCTGGGCAACGCGATCACGCCGGTCGCGCTGGCGTTCGCGGTGCTCGACCTCGGCGGGACCGTCACCCAGCTGGGCATCGTGGAGGCGATCTTCGCGACCTGCCAGGTGGTCACCACGCTGGCCGGGGGAGTGCTCGGCGACCGGGTCTCGCGCAAGCTGATGATGGAGGGCACGGCGGCGATCAGCGCCGTCGTGGCCGGTGCCCTGGCGACGACGGTGATCCTCGGGGTGGCGACGATCCCGTCGATCGCGGTGATGGGTGGTCTCGCGGGCATCGTCGCCGCGCTCAACCAGCCCTCCGCGATGGCGATGACCAAGGTCGTCGTGCCCGCGGAGGATCTCGGTGCCGCCGTCTCGCTCCGGTCGCTGCTCCAGACCACCGCCTCGACCATCGGCTACGCCCTCGGCGGTGTGCTCGTCGCCGCGGTGGGATCAGGCTGGGCGATCATGGTCGACGCGCTCACCTTCGCCATCGCCGCTGTCGCCTATGCCGGCATGCGAGTGCCCCATGAGCGCCCTCCCCACAAGGCGTCGATGCTCGGCGACCTCGCCGAGGGCTTCCGCGAGGTGATGCGGCACTCGTGGCTGTGGTTCCTCATCCTGCAGGCGCTGCTCTACCACCTGTTCTGGTCGGGAGCGCACAGCGTGCTCGGCCCGATCGTGGTCGGCGAGGGCATCGGCCGGGCGTCGTGGGGCTTCGCGCTCGCCGCCCTGATGGCGGGCTTCTTCGTCGGCGGCCTGTTCTGCCTGAGGTTCCGCCCGCGCCGGCTGCTCTCCGTCGGCGTGCTCTTCCTCGCGATGACCGGCCTCTTCCCGATCTCGATGGCGGTCTCCGACACGCTCTGGCCGATCCTCCTCGGCGCGTTCCTGCACGGGTTCGGGCTGCAGGTCTTCGACATCTTCTGGCAGATCGCGATCCAGCAGGAGATCCCCGAGGAGAAGCTCTCCCGGGTCTATTCCTTCGACATCGTCGGCTCGTTCGTCGCCCGCCCCCTCGGGCTCGCGCTCGTCGGCCCGGTCGCCGTCGCGGTGGGCTTCGACACCTGGCTGCTCGTGGTCGCCGCGGTGATCTCCGGCACCGCCCTGATGTCGATCTCCTTCGCGGGCGTACGCCGTCTGGAGCGCGCGCCCGAGCAGGTCTAGAGCGGGAGGCCGAGTGCGACCAGGTCTTTGCGGAGCTGCTCGGCCCCGGTGAACTGGATCGCGTGCATGCCCAGCGCCGCGGCGGCGGCCACGTTGGCGACGCTGTCGTCGATGAACACCAGCCGGTCCAACGGCATCCCGGCGCGCTCGGCCACGAGCCGGTAGATCGCCGGGTCGGGCTTGGCCAGACGCACCTCACCGGAGACGACGACGTCGCCGAGCAGCTCGATCACGTCGTACGTCGCCGGAGCATGCGGATAGAGCTCGGCCGACCAGTTGGTCAGTCCGAGCTGGGGGAAGCCGGCCGCGGCGAGCTCGCGGACCATCTCATGGGTGCCAGGGACCGGCCCGAGCAGGGAGAGCGGGAAGTTGTCGACGTACGCCGCTCCGGCCGCGAGCCACTCGGGCGCCGCCTCCTCGAGCACCGTGAGCGCCTGGGCCCAGGTGCGGCCGGCGTCCTGGACGTGGTTCCACGACCTGAAGTCGAAGGACTCCATGAACCTGCGGGCGTCGGCGTCCCCGACTCCGGCCGCGATCGCCGGGAGCGGGTCCCAGCGGATGAGGACGTTCCCGAAATCCCAGACGACCCCATCCACCACGGGGGTGGACGGGGTCTGCGTGCCGGGGACCGTCACGCCCAGCGAACGTCGCGCGGGACGAAGGTGAGTCCGCGCTCGCCGGTGTAGATCTGCTTCGGACGGGCGATCTTCTGCTCCTTGTCCTGGACGAGCTCCAGCCACTGGGAGAGCCAGCCCGGCGTACGCCCGATGGCGAACAGCACGGTGAACATCTCCGGCGGGAACTCCAGGGCCTCGTAGATCAGGCCGGAGTAGAAGTCGACGTTCGGGTAGAGCTTGCGCTTGACGAAGTACTCGTCCTCCAGCGCGATCTTCTCCAGCTCCATCGCGATGTTGAGCAGCGGGTTGGTGCCCGTGACCTCGAAGACGTTGAGCGCCTGCTGCTTGATGATCGTCGCGCGCGGGTCGTAGTTCTTGTAGACCCGGTGGCCGAAGCCCATCAGCCGCTCGTTGCCGGCCTTGACGCCCTCGATGAAGGCGGGGATGTTCTCCACCTTGCCGATGCGGCGCAGCATCCGGAGCACGGCCTCGTTGGCGCCGCCGTGGAGCGGGCCGAAGAGGGCACCGACGCCGGCAGCCACCGAGGAGTAGGGGTCGACCTGGGTCGAGCCCACGCTGCGGACGGCGTTGGCCGAGGCGTTCTGCTCGTGGTCGGCGTGCAGGATGAAGAGCGTGTCGAGCGCCTTCTCGATGCGGTCGTCCGAGGCGTACTTGCTCTCGCTCATCTTGAAGAGCATGGAGAGGAAGTTGCCGGTGTAGGACAGGTCGTTGTCCGGGTAGACGTACGGCTTGCCCTGCGCGTGCCGGAACGCCCACGCGCCCAGGGTCGGCATCTTGGCGATCAGCCGGATGATCTGCAGGCGACGGTTGTCGGGGTCGGAGATGTTCGCGGCGTCCGGGTAGAACGTCGACATCGCACCGACCGACGCCATGAGCATGCCCATCGGGTGGGCGTCATAGCGGAAGCCCTGCATGAACTCCTTGATGTTCTCGTGCACGAACGTGTGGAAGGTGATCTCGTGCACCCACGCGTCGTACTCCTCCTTGGTCGGCAGCGCGCCGTGGACCAGGAGATAGGAGACCTCCAGGAAGCTCGACTTCTCGGCGAGCTGCTCGATGGGATAGCCCCGATATTCGAGCACGCCCTTGTCACCGTCGATATAGGTGACGGAAGATCGGCAGGAAGCGGTGTTGACGAAGCCGGGGTCATAGACGGCCAGGCCAGGACCTTCTTCGTGGGTGGCCGGGTCAGCGGCCTTGATCTTCCCCAGGTCGGCGGCGCGGATGGTGCCGTCGGTGATCGGGATGTCGTACTCCACCCCGGTGCGGTTGTCACGCACTGTTAGAGATTCGGTCACGATCAGCAACGGTAACCCTCTTGAAATCCCCTACGTAACTCGGCGTCCCACCCATTGGCCGATTTCGAGTCAGAGTCGGAACCTGTCGCGCGCCGGTTTGGTGTCGCCGGACGGCTCGTCGTCGCCGAACCGGGTCAGCGCATCGCGCAGCCGATGGAGGTCGAGAGCGGTCTGCACCGACCGCTCGTTGAGGGTGTCGTCCTCGCCGCGGAGCGCACGCAGCGCATCCTGGACCTCGGTCTCGCTCGGCTCCCCGGTCATGGGGACATAATCTAGGTGCCCGGACCAAGGCCCGCCTAGTGCGGATCGCCCACGACCTGCTGATCGGTGCCGTGGGCCACACGCCACAGCAGCAGCGTGACCGCCGCGCGCTGCCGTCCGCGCCCCTTGGTGGGCGCGTAGCCGAGCTGACCGCTCAGCCAGGTCAGCCGCTCCTGCAGCGTCGAGTGGTGCACATGGAGCATCGCGGCCGACTGTCGCAGGCTCGGCTGGTCCAGCACCGCGTGGAGCGTGTCCACGACCCACGGATGCCCGGCGAGCAGTTCCTCCAGACGTCGTACGTCACCCACCCCCGCCGCCTCGTCGGCGCTGATCCGCTCGGCGATGACGGCAAGCGCGCCGAGGTCGTCGTAGCGGACCACCGCAGGCGCGAGACCGCCGACGTCGGCGGCCAACCGGAGGGCCGTACGTGCCTGCTCCAGCGCCGTCGGCAGTTGGAGCGGATCGGGGGCTACGGCGGCCCCCGCACGGACGCCGTCCGGGATGGTGGGCGTGCCGGGAAGCAGCGCGACCACCAGAGCTCCGACCGTGCTGATCAGCGTCGCCCGCAGGTGGACCGAGGTGCTCAGTACGACCGTGACGGGGCCGGTCAGGCCGAGCCTTGCGACCGCGTCGCGTCTGTCCGCGTCGGTCGCGTCGGGGTCGCACGCGATCCTGACCAGCCCGCTGGTCGAGGGGTCGGGAGCGCCCGTGCTGAGCGACTGCAGGGCGCGGGCGGCGCGCTCGAGGATGAGGGCGTCGAGCGGGCCGTCGTCCCCGGTGCGCTCGAGCCAGAGCCAGGATCCGGGCTGGCCGGGGAGCGGCGCGTGATGCCAGCTGCCCTCGGTCTCGCCGGCCAGTGCGCGGCCGTCGGGCGCGAACCGCTTGACGAGGCCGCGCGCGGCGTCGTGGAGCCCTGCGGGGGACCCGGCCAGCGCCGCCGCGGCGCGTACGACCGCGGCGGTCGAGGCCCGTTCGTCCACGAGCCGGTCGAAGTGGTCGATGACGCGCAGCGCACTGGCCGTGTCGTCGTCGACCACCTCGAGCTTGCCGATCAGATCTCGCACCTGAACCTCCCTGGCCTACTCTCGCCCACGGAAGGCGAGCAAGCCAGCGGATCAGGCCTCGAGTGCCCTGCGGACGAACTCGTCACGGGTCGCGATCGAGGCACGGGAGACCGCGGCGTGCCCGGCCATCATGTCGAACCCGTGGAACCCGCCGCCCCACATGTGGAGATCGACGCTGACGCCGGCCTCCGAGAGCCGGCGCGCATAGGCCAGCGTCTCGTCGCGGAACGTCTCCGCCGAGCCGGTGTCGATGTAGGTGCGGGGGAGGCCGGTGAGATCCTCGGCGCGCGCGGGCGCTGCGTACGGGGAGACGTCGGGGCCACCCCGGCGTTCGCCGAGCAGTGCGGTCCAGCCGAACAGGTTGGCCTCGCGGTCCCAGACTCCCTCGTCGTCGAGCATCTGGCTGCTGTGGGTCTCGAAGCGGTCGTCGAGCATCGGGCAGATGAGGATCTGGTGGCTCAGCTTCGGGAAGGACCGGTCGCGGGCGAGCAGCGCCGTGCCCGCGGCGAGGCCGCCGCCGGCGCTGGCTCCCGCGATCATGAGGTGCTCGGGATCGATGCCGAGGTCAGCGGCGTTCTTCGCGGTCCAGACCAGGCCGGCGTAGCAGTCCTCCACGGGCGCGGGGTCGGGATGCTCCGGGGCGAGGCGGTACTCCACCGACACGACCACGGCGGTGCCGTCTGCGACGTGCGGGAGGAAGGCCTCCACGCCGAACACCCGATTTCCGATCACCATGCCGCCGCCGTGGATGTGGTAGATCACCGGTCGCGGCGGCCCGTCGACGGTCGGGCTCAAGATCAGCAGCGTGATGTCGGGGGCGCCCTCCGGGCCGGGAACCTGCCGCTCCTCGACCCTGACCGCGCCGCCGACGGTCAGATCCGCCGGCTCCATGCCGGGGAACCCGTCGGCGCTCTGCTGCCGTATCAGCGGGAGGAGCTCCGCCGAGAAGGGCGGGATGCCCTGGCGTACCGCCTCGAGGACCGGCACGAGCTCGGGATCGAACGGCGGCCGGATGGGGGTGTCGGGGTAGATCTCGCTGGTGGTCGTCTCGGTCATGGCCACTCCTTCGTCGGGGTGCCCCCAGCCTCCCTCGTGACCGTTGTCGACGGAACCCGGCCTGTGGCGGGAATCACATCCGCTGCCCCCGCCATCCGGCGGGCGGGGGTTCCGCGAGAAACCGATGTGCGGTCGAGGGGTACGCCGGGGGAGAATGGGTGACCTCATGTCCGAGTCCGACCAGCCCGCCGCCACCTCCGTCGCGATCACCTACCCTGCCGAGCTCCCGGTCACCCAGCGCCGCGAGGACATCGCCGCGGCCATCCGTGACCACCAGGTCGTGATCGTCGCCGGTGAGACCGGGTCGGGGAAGACGACGCAGCTGCCCAAGATCTGCCTGGAGCTCGGGCGCGGGTCTGCCGGACTGATCGGACACACCCAGCCGCGCCGGATCGCGGCCAGATCGGTGGCCGAGCGGATCGCCTCCGAGCTCGGCACCTCGCTCGGCGACCTGGTCGGCTACCAGGTGCGGTTCATGGACAAGTCCTCGGCCGCCTCCCGGATCAAGCTGATGACCGACGGCATCCTGCTCGCCGAGCTGCAGCGCGACCGCGACCTGCGCCGCTACGACACGATCATCATCGACGAGGCCCACGAGCGGTCGCTGAACATCGACTTCCTGCTGGGCTACCTGCGCCGGCTGCTGCCGCGGCGACCCGACCTGAAGATCATCATCACCTCGGCGACGATCGACCCGGAGCGGTTCGCCGCCCACTTCGCCGACCCGCGAACCGGGGATCCCGCGCCGATCATCGAGGTCTCCGGCCGCACCTATCCGGTCGAGGTCCGCTACCGGCCGCTGATGGAGCTCTCCGAGGAGGACGAAGAGGGCGAGGTCGTCGTCCGCGACCAGACCGAGGCCATCGTCGACGCGGTCAAGGAGCTCTCCGCCGAGGGGCCGGGTGACGTCCTCGTCTTCCTGCCCGGCGAGCGCGAGATCCGGGACGCTGCCGACGCGCTGTCGGATGCGCTCGGGCTGAACAAGGGGCGCTCCGGGACGGGTCTGGTCGAGATCATCCCGCTGTTCTCGCGGTTGTCGGCCGCCGACCAGCACCGGGTCTTCTCGCCCCACACCGGCCGCCGGATCGTGCTCGCGACCAACGTCGCCGAGACCTCGCTGACGGTACCCGGGATCAAGTACGTCGTCGACACCGGTGTCGCCCGCATCTCGCGCTACTCCGCCCGCACCAAGGTCCAGCGGCTGCCCATCGAGCCGATCTCGCAGGCCTCGGCCAACCAGCGGTCGGGACGTACTGGGCGGGTCGAGGCGGGCATCGCGATCCGGCTCTACTCCGAGGAGGACTATCTCGGCCGGCCGGAGTTCACCGACCCGGAGATCCTGCGCACCAACCTGGCCTCGGTCATCCTGCAGATGGCCTCCCTCGGGCTGGGAGACATCGCCCGGTTCCCGTTCGTGGAGGCGCCGGACCGGCGCAACATCACCGCCGGCGTACAGCTGCTCGAGGAGCTCGGCGCGATGCGGGGGCAGCGGCTGACGAAGCTGGGCCGCCGGCTGGCCCGGCTGCCGATCGACCCGCGGCTGGCCCGGATGGTGCTCGAGGCCGAGCGGCTCGGGTGCGTACGCGACGTCATCGTCGTCGCTGCCGCGCTCTCGCTCCAGGACCCCCGTGAGCGGCCGGGACAGGACCACCCCAAGGAACAGGCGCAGGCCGACCAGCTGCACGCGCGGTTCAAGGACGAGACCTCCGACTTCCTCACCTGGCTCAACCTGTGGCGCTACCTCAAGCAGCAGCAGCACGAGCTCTCCTCCAGCGCGTTCCGGCGGCTGTGCAAGCGGGAGTTCCTGCACTACGTACGCGTCCGGGAGTGGCAGGACCTGGAGTCGCAGCTGCGCCAGGTGTGCCGGGAGATGAAGATCGACCTCGGCAAGGGACACCGCGACGTCATCGAAGCCGGCGAGGACGCAGGCGAGGACAAAGTCACGTACGACGCCGACGGGATCCATCAGGCGCTGCTCTCCGGGCTGCTCTCGCACATCGGGGCGCTCGAGGAGCGGGACTCGAAGGCCGACGCGGCGCGAGCGCGGGAGAAGCGGCGGCCCGGCCCGCGGGAGTACGAGGGCGCCCGAGGCGCGAAGTTCGCGATCTTCCCCGGGTCGGCGCTGCACCGGAAGAACCCGCAGTTCGTGATGTCCGCCGAGCTCGTCGAGACCTCCCGGCTCTGGGCCCGGCAGAACGCCTCGATCAAGCCCGAGTGGGCCGAGAGCCTCGGCCGCGACCTGGTCAAACGCACCTACTCCGAGCCCCACTGGTCGCAGAAGCGCGCCTCGGTGATGGCGCGCGAGAAGGTGACCCTCTACGGCGTGCCGCTGGTCGCCGACCGTCCCGTGGCCTTCGGCAAGATCGATCCCGAGCTCTCGCGCGAGCTCTTCATCAGGCATGCCCTGGTCTACGGGGAGTGGCGTACGAATCACCGCTTCCTCCGCGACAACGCGAAGCTCGTCGAGGAGGCCGAGGAGCTCGAGCACCGCGCCCGGCGCCGCGACATCGTGGTCGACGAGCACGCACTCTTCGACTTCTACGATCGCCGGCTGCCGGCCTCCATCGTCTCCGGCGCCCACTTCGACCAGTGGTGGAAGCAGGCCCGGCGGGAGACGCCCGACCTGCTCACCTTCGAGCTGTCGATGCTCACCAACGACGCCGCGGGAGAGGTGACCGAGAGCGACTTCCCGGCGGAGTGGGACGCAGGGCCGCTCACGTTCTCGCTGAGCTACCACTTCGAGCCGGGCGCGGCCGATGACGGGCTGACGATCGACGTACCCGTCGCCACCCTCAACCGCGTCGGCGCCGACGACTTCTCCTGGCTGGTGCCGGGGCTGCGCGAGGAGCTGGTGACCGCGCTGATCCGGTCGCTGCCCAAGCCGCTGCGGGTCAGCTTCGTGCCCGCTCCTGACAAGGCGCGCGCCTTCCTGAAGGAGACGCCGCCGGGGGAGGAGCCGCTGCTGACCGCGCTGGAGCGCTGGGCGCGCTCGACCGCGGGCGTACACATCCCTCGCGAGGCCTGGGACTGGACCAAGGTGCCCGAGCACCTGCGCCCGACCTACCGGGTCGTCGGCGAGGACGGCAAGGAGACCGCGAAGGGCAAGGACCTCGACGCGCTCAAGGCGCCGCTCGAGGGCGAGTTCGAGGCCGCGATCGCCGAGGTCGCGGCGTCGGCAGGTCACACTCGCACCGGCGAGACGAGCTGGGTCTTCGGTGACATCGCCACCACGGTGACCGAGAAGCGTGCCGGTCATGAGGTCACCGTCTTCCCGTGCCTCTCCGACGAGGGCACGACGGTCGGTCTCGTCGTCGCCGGATCCGCGGAGGAGGCCGAGGCGCGTCATCGTCTCGGCGTCGTACGGCTGCTTCTCCTCG
This sequence comes from Nocardioides sp. NPDC006303, assembly GCF_040613175.1. Taxonomy (NCBI): domain Bacteria; kingdom Bacillati; phylum Actinomycetota; class Actinomycetes; order Propionibacteriales; family Nocardioidaceae; genus Nocardioides; species Nocardioides sp. NPDC006303. The sequence continues at coordinate 103,535 of NZ_JBEXRR010000002.1, read as the reverse complement.
CTCTCCCGAATGTGGGCAAGCAGGTCGTCGACGGGCTCTCCACCATGGAGAAGCTCGCGCTGGCCGGATCCCCCTACCCGAGCGCCGCCGAGCTCGTCGAGGACTGCCGCGCCGCCGTGGTCCAGCAGTTGGTCGACGCCCGTCCGCTGCCGCGGACACAGGAGGCGTACGCCGCCGTCCAGGCCGCCGCCGGCACGCCGGCCGACCTGGTCGCGGCCGTCCGTGCGGTCCTGGCCGACGTGATGCGGGCGCTCGAGGCCTATCGCGAGACCGACAAGGCCCTCTCCGGGCGGGCCGACATGTTCCAGCTCCCCGCGCTGACCGACATGAAGGACCAACTCGCGCGGCTGGTGCACCGTGGGTTCGTTGCCGAGGCGGGTGCCCAGCAGATCAGGCGGTATCCGACCTACCTGAAGGCCATCGTCGAACGCCGCCGCAAGCTCGACGCCGATCTGCGCGCCGACCGGACGACCCACGACCGGATCGCGTCCCTCCAGGACGCCTATCTGCACCAGGTCGAGGCGCTCGCCGAGGGTCGGCCGCCCGGGCCACGGCTGCGGCAGGTGCGGTGGATGCTCGAGGAGTACCGCGTCCAGCTCTGGGCCCAGCATCTCGGCACCGCCGAGAAGGTCTCCGACGCGCGGATCCGCAAGCTGCTGGGGTAGCGCCGCAAGGCTGTTACATGTGGGTGGCGGCCGCTACGCTCGATCCGATGTCCAGAGAGTTCCATTCGCCGATGCGTCCCGGGGACGGCTTCTTCGACTCCCTCCTCGGGGGCGACGACCCTGCCCTGGTGCAGGAGGCGGCCGATGCGGCGGCGACGGCGCTCGTACGTGGCGCGCGGGACAGCGACGACCCCGCGGTCGCCGAGCGGATCCTCCATCTGGCCGAGTCCGAGGGCATCGAGACGATCGCCGAGGTCTGGTCGAGCTCGCCGGCGGAGTCGCTGGCCGGCTGCCTGTGGCGCCTCTACCTGCTCCGCAGCTGGGTCTACGCCGACCCGGTCGGCGCCGCGCGCGAGTTCGATGCCGGCCGGGCGAAGGCGCAGGTCGCGCAGGTCGTGGCCGGTGTCGCGGAGCCTCCCGGCCCGGAGGAGCTCAAGGCGATGGTCGACGAGGTGCTGCGCGGCATCGCCGGCAGCGACTTCGCTGTGGTGCTTCTCCGTGCCGCCGCGTTCTCCCGCGTCATCGCCGCCGGGCGGGCGGCCCTGGACCCGGACGCGGCCGCGAAGGACGTGCGCAACATGCTGCAGCTGTCGGAGCAGCTCGAGGCGGCGGGTCATGCGGAGCTCGAGCAGCGGCTGACTTGAGTTGCTGCTGAAGCGGAGCCCGAAGCCAGGGGTGCTGTAGCCTCCTGTTCGCTTTGATGCGGAGGAGGTTGGGGGCACCGTTACACTGGTGCCGAACACGTCGGGCTGCGGCAGCCCCGGGTCCCAACTTCAGCCGCTTCGAGCGGCCTTGCGCCGTGAGGCGCTCCCGGTCCGGCGTGTTCATCATCTTTTTCGGTGCACCTCGGCTGGGCGGCCATGACGCCAGCCACCGACCGAGGAGCCGTAGTGACCGACACCCAGCCCGCAGCGCGCGAGGGCGCCATCTCCTACGAGCCCGAGATCGGTGACGGCAACGCCGACCCGGGCGAGGTCGTGTGGGGCTGGGTGCCCTACGAGGACGACGAGACCCAGGGCAAGGACCGGCCCGTTCTCGTGATCGGCGAGAAGGCCGGCGTGCTCCTGTGCCTGATGCTGACCAGCAAGGACCACGACCGCGACGAGGCGCAGGAGGCGCGGAACGGGCGGCACTGGATGGATGTCGGCACCGGTGGCTGGGACCGCCAGGGGAGGCCCTCCGAGGTGCGCCTGGACCGGCTGATCCGGATGGATCCCGCAGACGTACGCCGTGAGGGCGATGTGCTGGCCAAGGAAATCTTCGATGATGTGATCAAGGCCGCACGCGATCACCTCGCCTGAGGCGGTCCTGGGGCTGTTCTGACGTGCCTTCTCAGGAAGTGTCCAGGTACGTATCGTAAAGTGAATCGCTGGTAAACCGGGTCTGTTGTTGCATCACAGACCCGGTACTGGTGTTGAGATGGAGGAAATGGTGCGGCGCACGCGGCTGGCAACGGCGCTTCTGGTGACGGTTCTCTCGGCGTCCCTCGCCGCCTGCGGTGGTGGTGACCCGGCTTCGAAGCCCTCGCCGAGCACCACGACGAAGGCGCCGGCCAAGGTGAAGCTCGTCTTCGGGGTCTCCGGCCACAAGACGCTGGTCGACACCTACAAGCAGCTGGCTGCCGAATACACCCAAGAGGTCCCCAACGTCACCGTCGAGGTGAAGTCCTGGCCGACCGCTGACCAGCTCACTGCGGCGGTCAACAGCGGCGAGAAGGTCGACGTGGTGCTCACCCCGCGTGCCGACGTCGGCGCGTTCGCCGAGGACAAGCGGATCCAGCCCGTCGACACACTGCTCGAGGCCCGCAACGTCGACTTCGGCGACAAGTACTCCCGCGAGGCGATGGAGGACTTCTCCGTCGAACGTCGCCTCGAGTGCATGCCCTACTCGGTCTCGCCGCAGGTCGTCTACGTCAACACCGGGCTGCTCGACTTCGACGCCATGAAGGAGGAGGGCCTGCCCACGCCCAGCGTCCGGGCCGATGGCTCCCTGCGTGGCTGGACCCTCGAGCAGTTCAGCTCGGCGATGACCTACGCCGCTGAGCACCACAAGGGTGTCCGGGGCACCTACGTCGAGCAGAACCTCTCCGCGCTGATGCCCTGGCTCGCCGGTGCCGGCGCGACCCTCTTCGACGACCCGCTGGCTCCGACGTCGACCGCGCTGGAGGACTCGGCCGGAGCGTACGAGGACCTGGTCGAGGCGTTGACCCAGCCCAACGTGCTGGCCACCGCGAAGGACCTCAACGGCCGCACGCCGTTCCAGGCCTTCAAGCAGGGCCGCCTGGTGGCGCTGGTCGGCGACCGTTCGCTGGTCTCGGACCTTCGGGCGACCGACGCGATGGAGTGGGACGTGATGCCGATGCCGGGTGGCAACGGCACCACCGGCGACTACGCCGGCCTGTGCATGGGGTCGGAGACCGCCGATCCCGACGCCACCGCCGACTTCCTCACCTACCTCATCTCGACCGAGTCGGTCGTGAAGATGGTCCGCACCGGCCACTTCGTGCCGGTCAACTCCGAGGTCGGCTACGCCCCGGTCTTCACCCAGCCCGAGCGCAACCCCAAGAACGCTCGCATCTTCACCGACACCGTGCGCGACATGCAGGTCCTCCCCGAGGCCACCCAGCTCGCCCAGCTCCAGAAGGTCGCCGCTGTCGCCGTCCGAGGCTCCTTCGCGGTCACCGAGCCCGACCAGGTCGAGGACTACGCGGTCCAGATCGACGAGCTCTCCAAGACCGTCTTCCCCCAGCCGACGCCGGCCGCCTCCCCGTCGCCCTCCATCTCACCCAGCTCCTAGCTGGCCGAGGCGTCACGTACGTCGCCCGAGAGGTCGGCTAGGTCAGTCGAGCCGTCACGACGATGCCGACTCGGCCGTCCTAGGTGACGCTTCGGCCAGCGCGCGTGACGCTTCGGCCGACGGGCCTGACCTCTCGGCAGGCTCGGTCAGTTCGCCTCGGCGTGGAGGACGGCGTCGGTGAGGAGCGGGGCGGTGAGGGCGATCTGCCAGCCGCGGGCGCCGAAGCCGGAGAGGAGCTCGATGATGTCGTCGAGCAGGGCGCCGGGGTCGCGGGTCTTCGGGGGCGTCCACATGGCGCGGCGCAGGAAGTCGGGGGTGAGCAGGTTCTCGGCTGGGAGGTTGCGCGCCTCGGCGAGGGCGTTGACGGACTCGCGCGCCAGCGTGAGACGACGGGCGGCGACGGGGTCCTTGTCGGCCCACGCGCGCGGCGGGGGAGGACCGTCGGAGCGCGGCGAACGCACCGGGAGCTCGTCCTCGTCCATCGTGACCGCGCGGTTGAGCGCCTTCACCCAGGAGGTCGCGTAGCGCTCGGCGCCACGGCCGTGGAAGCCCTTCAGCCCGAGCAGCGCGGCCTTCTCCTGCGGGAGATCCTGCGCGGCGGCGACGATCGCGGCGTCGGGAATGATCCGGCTCGGGGTGACGTCGCGCTGCTGCGCGATCCGGTCGCGCTCGGTCCACAGCTCACGCACCGCGGCGAGACCCCGGCGGCCGCGGACGCGGTGCATGCCGGAGGTGCGTCGCCAGGCATCCGTACGCACCGGCGCCTCGAACCCGCGCAGCCAGTCGAACTCCTGGCGGGCCCAGGCCTCCTTGCCCTGCGAGACGAGCTCGTCAGCCAGCGCGTCGCGCAGCTCGACGAGCACCTCGACGTCGAGCGCGGCGTACTCCAGCCAGGCGTCCGGCAGCGGCCTGGTCGACCAGTCGGCCGCGGAGTGCTCCTTGAGCATGGTGAAGCCCAGCACCGTCTCGACCAGGGTGCCGAGCCCGACGCGCGGATAGCCCAGCAGCCGCCCCGCGAGCTCGGTGTCGAAGAGGGCGGAGGGGTGCAGACCGAGGTCGCTGAGACAGGGGAGATCCTGGGTGGCGGCGTGCAGGATCCACTCGGTGCCCTCGAGCGCGTCGACCAGCGGCTGCATCGTGGACAGCTCGATCGGGTCGATCAGCCAGATCCCGGAGCCCTCGCGGCGCAGCTGGATCAGGTAGGCGCGGTTGGAGTAGCGATAGCCAGAGGCGCGCTCGGCATCGATCCCGACCGGACCCGAGCCGGCGGCGATGGCCGCGGCGGCCTTGACCAGGCCTTCGTCGGTGTCGGTCACCGGAGGCAACCCGTCGCGCAGGGTCAGCAGCGGCGCCGGAGCAGCATCTTCTGGTGTGTCCGGCCCCGTCTCGGCCTCGGTGTTGTCTGAGATCACGCGCCTCGCTGCCCTCGCCGGCTCGGTATGACGGTGACGCCCTCCGGCACCGGAGGAAGTCCCGCGGCCGTGCAGAGCAGTTCGCCCCATGCCTCGGTGTGTGGTCGCAGGTCCAGGTCGCCCGAGGCCGTCCCCACCGGCGTCCAGGAGGCGCGGATCTCGATCTGCGCGGTGCCGTCCTCATCGGCCATCCCGCCGTAGGACTCGGTGGCCACGCGGGTCACGGTGCCCGCGGCGGCGACGTGCTCGGCGCCGTGACCGGAGAGCGCGTCGAGGAGCCAGGACCAGCCGACCTCGCCCAGCAGCGGGTCGCTGATGTGCTCGACGTCGATATCGGCCCGTGCGTAGGCCACCAGCCGGAAGGTGCCGGGCAGTCCGTGCACCGTGCCCCAGGCGTCATTGCCGTCGGGGTCGTGCAGCAGGATCAGCCGTCCGGTCGCCACGTCGACGTCGTCGACGGTCACCTCGGCGGAGAGTGCCGCGGCGTACGGAGCGATCCGCTGGGGCGCCGGCATCTCCTCGGCCAGCACCTCGGGTCTGAAGGTCGCGGCGCGCATCCCTTCCGCGGCGGACCGGAACACGGCAGGACCGGTCTCCGGTCCCGCGGCGGGACGCGACTCTCCACGGACGACCATGTGAACAGGGTATGTCTTCTGCGCGATTCGCGATGTGCGTACACGCCGCACCGGATGGGACCATTGCCAGGTGGCCGCTGAACACACCTCTGGGAAGACCCCCGACCTGCTCGCATCTTCCCCGTTCCTGCAAGCACTCGCAGGGCAGAAGCCGAGCCGTACGCCGGTGTGGTTCATGCGCCAGGCCGGCCGGTCGCTGCCCGAGTATCTGAAGGTCCGCGAGGGCATCGGCATGCTCGAGTCCTGCCAGGACGCCGACCTGATCACCGAGATCACCCTGCAGCCCGTACGCCGCTACGGGGTCGACGCGGCCATCTTCTTCTCCGACATCGTGCTGCCGCTGAAGGCGGTCGGTGTCGACCTCGACATCAAGCCCGGCGTCGGCCCGGTCATCGCCAACCCGGTGCGCACCCTGGCCGACGTGGAGGCGATCCCGGACCTGACACCGGAGCACGTCACCTACATCACCGAAGCCGTCCAGAACCTCATCGGTGAGCTGGCCGGCATCAACGGCGGCACCCCGTTGATCGGCTTCGCCGGCGCCCCGTTCACCGTGGCCTCCTACCTGGTCGAGGGCGGCCCCTCGAAGGAGTACGCCAAGACCAAGGCGCTCATGTTCGGCGCCCCCGACGTGTGGGACGCCCTGATGCGCAAGATCGCCGGGATCTCCGGCGCGTTCCTGGAGGTCCAGGTCCGCGCGGGTGCCTCCGCGGTGCAGCTCTTCGACTCCTGGGCCGGCGCCTGCACGCCCGCCGACTACGAGCGTCACGTGCTGCCCTACTCGACCCAGGTGATGACCCGGATCGGTGAGCTCGGTGTCCCGCGGATCCACTTCGGCGTCAACTCCGCCATGCTCCTCCCGCTGATGGGCAGCGCCGGTGCCGAGGTCGTCGGTGTCGACTGGCGTACGCCGCTGGACTGGGCGATCACCCAGCTCGGCGACGACTTCGGAGTCCAGGGCAACCTCGACCCCGCCCTCGTCTTCGCGCCCACCGAGGTGATGCTCGAGCAGGCCGGGAAGATCATCGAGACCGGGCGTCGCGCCAAGGGCCACATCTTCAACCTCGGCCACGGCGTTATCCCGAGCACCGACCCCGACCAGCTCGCCCGGCTCACCGAGTTCGTGCAGAGCTACGAGCCGGCCGAGGGCTGAGCCCGAGCGCGCTGAGAGCGGGCAGCCGTCTCGGCGAGCAGCTCGAGGAGGCTTCGCGCCCCCGAGGTCGTACGTGCGTTGTGCCGTCGCGCCGCGACCATCGTCACCCGGGAGCGGTCCCCGGCGAGGGGACGTACAGTGATGTGTCCGCCCGTCTCGCGCGGGTCGCCGACGACGCTGTAGTCGGGCAGCAGGGTCAGTCCGAGGCCCTCGCCGACCATCATCTTGCCCATCTCGGCGCCGTCGGTGGCGTGCCAGTGGTGGGGGAGGTCGCGACCGAAGACGCGGTGGGCGAAGCGATACATCAGGTAGCCCGCGCGCATGCCGACGAACGGCTCCTCGCGGAGTTCCGCGACGGTGATCTCGTCGCGGGAGGCGAGCGGGTGGCCCGCGGGCAGCACGACGATCGGCCGTCCGTGGAGAAGCGCGCTGCCCTCGACCGTCGGCGGCAGGTCGTCGCCGTCGAGCAGGTTGACCAGACCGATGTCGATCGTGCCCTCGACGAGGGCGAGGTAGATGTCCTCCTGCACCATGGTGCGTACCTCGACGCTCGTGCGCGGATGCTCGTCGGCGAATCTCCGCAACGTCGGTAGCAGCACGGTCGAGGTGCCGGCGTGGACCGTGCCGACCCGCACCGAGCTGACCCCGGCGCTCTGGTCGCCGGCGGCCAGGCGGAGGCGGTCGACGGCCTCCAGGACGTCGGACATGGAGTGCAGCAGCTCCTGGCCCTCGCGGCTGATCCGGGCCCCGGCGCGGCGCCGGTCGAGCAGGGTCACGCCGAGCTCGCGTTCGAGCTTGGTGATCGCCTCGCTCAGGGCGGGCTGGGAGATGTGGAGCTGCTCGCTCGCGCGGCGCAGCGAGCCGTACTGGGTCACGGCCGCGATGTACTCCAGCTGCTCGATCCTCACGCTGTCCTCTCGTCGGTCGGTGATCGGTCATCCCGAGCGGGTGATCGGTGATCGCTGGCCTCCAGCCTGTCTCACGCTCCCCATTCTCAAGTAACTTGGTCGATTAAAGACAGAAATATCCACGACGCAAGACTGAGAGGGCGCGATGACAACCGAAGCTGTACGCACCGCCGCGGAGTTCGGCGCGGCACCCACGACTCCGGAGGGCTGGGTCGACCGTGCCCGCGAGGTGGCCACCAGGCTCTCCGTGGACGCGGTCGCCCGCGACCGGGCCAACCAGGTCCCGACGTACGAGGTGAACCTGCTCAAGGAGAGCGGCCTGGTCACCCTGCTCGGCCCCGCCGAGCACGGCGGCGCCGGCCAGGACTGGACGACCGCGCTGCGCGTGGTCCGGGCGGTCGCCGCGGGCGACGGCTCGATCGGGCAGCTGCTCGGCTACCACTACCTGTGGGCCTGGGCGGCGCGGCTGGTCGGCACCCCGGAGCAGATCGCCGCCGTCGAGCAGCTCTACACCGAGAACAACTTCTTCTTCGGTGGCGCGGTCAACCCGCGCGACGACGACCTGGTGATCAAGGTCGAGGGTGACGAGCTCGTCTTCGCCGGCCGCAAGTCGTTCTCGACAGGCGGAAGGATCTCCGACCTGACCGTGCTCGAAGGGGTCATCGAGGGCACCGAGAAGCACGTCTTCGCGATCGTCCCGACCCAGCAGGAGGCCATCGTCTTCGCCGGCGACTGGGACAACCTCGGCCAGCGGCTCACCGAGTCCGGCGCCGTCGAGATCAACGGCGTGCGCGTCCCCTGGGAGTCCGCGGCCGGCTATGTGAAGAAGGAGGATGGGACGTACGAGTTCGCCCCGCGGGTCTACAACACGCTCAACGTGCCGATCATCCAGCTGATCTTCACCAACTTCTACCTCGGGATCGCGGAGGGCGCACTGACGACCGCGGCGACCTACACCCGCGACACGACCCGCGCCTGGCCCTACGCCGGAGACGTCAAGGAGACGGGGAGCGAGGAGTTCTACATCCAGGAGACGTACGGCGACCTCACTTCGAAGCTGTGGGCGGCCCAGGCGCTGGCCGAGCGGGCGGCCGGCCTGATCGAGGCCATCAACTCGCACGCCGACGAGGTCACCGAGCAGGAGCGCGGCGAGGCTGCGGTCGTGATCGCCGCGGCCAAGCAGGTCGCGATCGACGCCGGCCTGGAGATCGGCACCAAGGTCTACGACCTCACCGGCGCCCGGGCGACCTCCAACAAGGTCGGCCTGGACATCTTCTGGCGCAACATCCGCACCCACTCGCTGCACGACCCGGTCGCGCACAAGCGGGCCGAGGTGGGCCGCTACGCGCTGCTCGGGGAGATCCCCGCGCCGACCTGGTACACGTGAGCCGGGCCCTCGGTGATCAGTAGGGCCTCTCGCCCCGACGCCGCCTGATAGGCGGCACCTATCACGGGATCGGGTCTTCCGGTGGTCCACATCGGGAGATCCGGTCCCGCCGTCTGTTTAATCAGATAAGTTTAATAGACATTCGCGATCCAAGGAGACCAGCATGACTTCACCGGCAACCGAGCCCCTGAAGTTCGCCTACTGGGTGCCCAACGTCAGTGGCGGCCTGGTGGTGAGCAAGATCGAGCAGCGCACCGACTGGAGCTACGACTACAACAAGAAGCTCGCGCAGCTGGCCGAGAACAACGGCTTCGAGTACGCCCTGTCCCAGGTGCGCTACATGGCCTCCTATGGTGCGGCCTACCAGCACGAGTCCACCTCGTTCTCCCTCGCGCTGCTGCTGGCCACCGAGCGGCTCAAGGTGATCGCCGCCGTCCACCCGGGGCTGTGGCAGCCGGGCGTACTCGCCAAGTTCCTGGCCACCGCCGACCACCTCTCCGGCGGCCGCGCGGCCGTCAACGTGGTAAGCGGCTGGTTCAAGGACGAGTTCACCCAGCTCGGCGAGCCGTGGCTCGAGCACGGCGAGCGCTACCGCCGCTCGGAGGAGTTCATCCGCTACCTCCGCGAGATCTGGACGAGTGAGGCCGCCGAGCTCAACGGAGACTTCTACCGGCTGCACGACTTCGACCTGAAGCCGAAGCCGCTGGCCAGCGAGGGTCGTCCGCACCCGGAGATCTTCCAGGGCGGCAACTCCTCCGACGCCAAGGCGATGGCCGGCCGGGTCTCGGACTGGTACTTCGCCAACGGCAACACTCCCGAGGGCCTCGCCGCGCAGATCAAGGACGTCAACGCGGTCGCCGGGCCGCTGGGACGTCGGGTCCGCTTCGGGATCAACGGCTTCATCGTCGCCCGCGACACCGAGAAGGAGGCGCGCGACACCCTCCGGGAGATCATCGACAAGGCCGACCGTGAGGCCGTCGAGGGCTTCGGCTCCGCGGTCAAGCAGGCCGGGCAGTCGACCGGCGACAAGACCGGGATGTGGCAGGACTCCAGCTTCGAGGACCTGGTGCAGTACAACGACGGCTTCCGGACCGGACTGATCGGCACGCCAGAGCAGGTCGCCGAGCGGATCGTCGAGCTCAAGAGGGCCGGCGCCGACCTGATCCTCGGCGGCTTCCTGCACTACCTCGAGGACGTGGAGTACTTCGGTCAGCGCGTCCTTCCGCTCGTGCGCGAGCTCGAGGCGCAGCAGCTGGAGTCCGTGGCTTGAGCACGACGGAGATCGCCCGACTCGACGCCGAGACCGCGCCGCTGGTGGCGCGGCGGCTGGCCGACGAGCTCGCGCTCGGCGACGGCGGACGCGACCGGGTCAGGGCGCTGCCCTACGACCAGGTCAAGGCGTACGCCGCCGCCGGGCTCGGCGCGCTCACCGTCCCCCTCGAGTTCGGCGGTCCGGCGCTTCCGGCCACGACCGTGGCGGAGGTGTTCCGGCTGGTCTCGTGGGGTGATCCCAACGTCGGCCAGGTTCCGCACAGCCACTTCGTCTTCCTCAACCAGCTCCGGCTGAACGGCACCCGCGAGCAGCAGCAGCGGATCTACAGCGAGGTGCGGGCCGGGGCGCTGGTCGCCAACGCGCAGTCGGAGTTCGGCACCAAGCACGTACGCGACATCCGGACGACCCTCACGCCAGCCCGGGAGGAGGGGGAGTGGCTGCTGAACGGCGAGAAGTTCTACTGCACCGGCTCGCTCTTCGCCGACTATCTCGCCGTGCTTGCGCGGCGTGAGGTCGATGGGCCGCTGCAGGTGGCCTGGGTCCGCACGGAGACTCCCGGCGTCGAGATCATCGACGACTGGGATGCCGTCGGGCAGCGTACGACCGGGTCCGGCACGGTGCGCCTCACCGACGTCGCCGTGGCCGAGGAGTGGGTGACGCCGTTCGCGGTCACCTTCGACGTGCCGACGACCTACGGCGCCTTCGCGCAGCTGCTGCACGCGGCCATCGACGCCGGGATCGCCCGGCGCGCGCTGGACGAGGCCTCCGAGTTCGTACGCACGAAGTCCCGGCCCTACGCCGACGCCGTCGCGTTCGCCGGGGTCGAGACCGCCGCGCAGGACCCGCTGGTCGTCCAGGCCTTCGGCGAGATGGAGCTGGCGGTACGCAGCGCCGAGGCGCTCCTCGCCGAGGCGGCACGACGCGTGGACGAGGCCGACGCGGACCTCACCGAGGCATCGGCGGCCGAGGCGAGCCTGGCCGTGGCGGCTGCCCGAGCGTCGACCGCGAAGGTGTCGGTCGATGTCACCAGCCGGCTGCTCGAGGTCTCTGGCACCCGGGCGGCTCTGACGTCCACCAACCTCGACCGCCACTGGCGCAACGCACGCACCCACACCCTCCACGACCCGGCCGCCTGGAAGGTCCAGCACCTCGGGCGGTGGGCGGTCGACGCCACCCCGCCACCTCGCCACGGCCAGATCTGACATCCCTACATCCCACTCGAAAGGCAGCAGCGATGAGCACGCTCAAGTTCCACTGGTTCCTCCCGACCAACGGCGGCGACGGCCGTCACGTGATCGGCGGCGGTCACGGCGTCAGCGCGTTGGCGTCCGGCCGTCCGGCGACGGTGCCCTACCTCGGCCAGATCGCCCGCAGCGCCGAGCAGCTCGGCTTCGAGGCGGCGCTGACGCCGACCGGCGCGTGGTGCGAGGACGCCTGGGTGACGACCGCGATGCTCAGCTCCGTCTCGGAGCGGCTGAAGTTCCTGGTCGCGTTCCGGCCCGACTCGGTCTCGCCCTACCTGGCCGCGCAGATGGCCGGCACCTTCCAGAACCTGTCCGGGCAGCGGCTGCTCCTCAACGTCGTCACCGGAGGTGAGGACCACGAGCAGCGGATGTACGGCGACTTCCTGGTCAAGGACGAGCGCTACGAGCGGTGCGGGGAGTTCCTGCACATCGTCCGCCGGCTCTGGGCCGGGGAGACGGTGACCTTCTCCGGCAAGCACCTCTCCGTCGAGAACGCGCGCCTCGAGCAGCGGCCGACGCCGGTCCCGGACGTCTACTTCGGCGGCTCCTCGCCTGCGGCCCTGGATGTCGCCGCCGAGTACGCCGACGTCTACCTGACCTGGGGCGAGCCGCCGGCCGCGGTCGCGGAGAAGATCGCGAAGGTGCAGAAGCTGGCGGCCGACCGCGGGCGCGAGCTCCGCTTCGGGATCCGGCTGCACTCGATCGCCCGGGAGACCTCCGCTGCTGCGTGGGCGGAGGCGGACCGGCTGCTCGAGAACATCTCGGACGAGGACATCGAGCGAGTCCAGGCTGGGCTGTCCCGCAGCGTCTCGGAGGGCCAGCGGCGGATGCTGGAGCTCAATCAGGGCTCCCGCGACGGGCTCGAGGTGTACCCCAACCTGTGGGCGGGCGTCGGGCTGGTCCGCGGTGGTGCCGGGACCGCGCTGGTCGGCTCCTACACCGAGATCGCCGACCTGATCGAGGCGTACCACTCCGTCGGGATCTCCGAGTTCGTGCTCTCCGGCTACCCGCACCTGGAGGAGTCCTACTGGTTCGGCGAGGGCGTCCTGCCCGAGCTCGCCCGCCGAGGCCTGTGGTCCCACCCTGCCCCTGTCGCCGGCCGCGGGGCAGCGGTGCCCTTCGGCGCCGCGGCTCAGTAGGAGGCGAACGTGTCCACCCCCACAGCCACCTCCGCCAGCCCGAAGCGCGTCGCGCTCGCGGCCTCGGTCGGTGCCACCATCGAGTGGTACGACTTCTTCCTCTACGGCACCGCCGCCGGCCTCGTCTTCGACAAGCTCTACTTCAACGGACTCAACGGCACCGCTGCCACGTTCGCGTCCTTCGCCACCTTCGCCGTCGGGTTCCTGGCCCGCCCGGTCGGAGGGCTGATCTTCGGGCACTTCGGCGACCGGATCGGTCGCAAGACCATGCTGATCTGGACGCTCGTGATCATGGGAGTGGGCACCTCGCTGGTCGGGCTGCTCCCGACGTACGACTCCATCGGGGTGATCGCCCCGATCGCGCTCGTCGTGCTCCGGATCCTGCAGGGGATCGGCGTCGGCGGTGAGTACGGCGGCGCGGTGCTGCTGGCCACCGAGTACGCACCGGCCGGGCGCCGCGGGCTCTACGGCAGCTTCGCGCACATCGGTGTCCCGGGCGGGCTGGTGCTCGCCTCCGGGGCGTTCGCGGTGGCGTCGCAGCTGCCCGACGCGGCCTTCCTGGCGTGGGGATGGCGGGTCTGCTTCCTGATCTCGATCGTGCTGCTCGCCATCGGCGCCTGGATCCGGCTCTCGATCATGGAGACGCCTTCGTTTCAGGAGGTGCAGGCGGAGAAGAAGGTCTCCAAGCTGCCGGTCGGGGAGCTCTTCCGGCATCAGCCGCGCACGCTGCTGCTCGGGATGGGGACCCGGTTCGTGGAGGGTTTCACCTACAACCTCTATTCGGTCTTCCTGCTCTCCTACGCGGTGGCGGACGCGGGCCTGAGCCGGTCGGTGGTGCTCAACGCGATCATGGCCGGCGCCCTGCTGGGCGTGGTGGTGACAGTCGCCTCCGGAGCGCTGAGCGACCGGTTCGGACGGCGGCCGGTCTACACGGTCGGGGCCGTGCTGGGGCTGGTGATCGCCTTCCCGGTCGCGGCCGCGGTGCAGTCCGGCGCGGTGGTGCCGTCGGTGGCGGCATTCGTCGGTGGACTGGGCCTGGTCTACGGCACCGTCTACGGGCCGTTGGCGGCGTTCTGGAGCGAGCTGTTCGACACCCGCTACCGGTTCTCCGCGCTCAACGCGCTCTACCAGATCTCAGGAGTGGTGGCCTCCGGGCTGACGCCGCTGATCGCGGCCGCCCTGGTGGCGCTCTCCGACGACCGCTCGCTGTGGTGGGTGGCTGGCTACAACGTCGTGGTCGCCGTGATCAGTCTGACCTGCATGTGGCTGCTGCCGGAGACCCGTGGCGAGAGGCTGCGGGACACGGCCGTGGACGAGGCGCGGGCAGTGCCCGCGAGAGAGGTGGTGGCGTGATGACCAGTCCGCTGCGTACGAATCAGGATCTCGACCCGGCCGCGTTGCGGCAGGCCTTCGGAGTCTTCCCGAGCGGGGTGGTGGCGGTCGCCGCCGTGGTCGACGGTCGCCCCGTCGGTCTGGCCGCGTCGTCGTTCACCTCGGTCTCCCTGGACCCGCCCCTGGTCTCCTTCTCCGTGGCCCGGACCTCGAAGACGTGGCCCGACCTGCGGCGCTCCTCGCACCTGGGTGTCACCGTGCTCGCCGAGCACCACGGCGAGGTCTGCCGCCAGCTCGCCGGTCCGGTCGACTCCCGCTTCGACGGCCTCGTGGTCAGCTCGTCCCTCGACGGAGCCCTCACCCTCGACGAGGGCCTCGCACGGTTCGACTGCACGATCTATCGCGAGGTCGAGGCCGGAGACCACATCGTCGTACTCCTCCAGCTCCACGCCGCCGACCACGGCGCCGGCCAGCCCCTCGTCTTCCACCGCTCCAACTTCGGAAAGCTGGCCAGCTGACCCCACCCGGCCGAGGCGTCAGGTACGTCGGCCGAGACGGCACTTACGTCGGTCGAGTGGGCACTTCGGTGCCGTCTCGGCCGACGGGGGTGACGCCTCGGCACTATGGTTCGGCTGTGGATACCTTCGGAGTCGTAGCCCTCGTCGGTCTGATCCTGCTCTACTTCGTGATCGAGTCGTCGGGGAGCAGAACTCGTGCGGAGCTCACTCGCCGGATGAACAGGCTCGAGGACAAGGTCGACCTGCTCCTGAAGCACGCTGGGGTGGAGGAGCCGCCGCTGCCGCGGCAGGACGAGGTCGTGGCGCTGGTGCGTGCGGGCAAGAAGATCGAGGCGATCAAGGTCTATCGGGAGGCAACCGGCGTCGGGCTGGCCGAGGCCAAGCAAGCGGTCGAGCAGCTCACCTGAGCAGCCCACCTCGTCAGCATCGCCTCAGGGGCGGATGGGAGACTGACGCTGTGCGTGTCATCGTCGTCGGAGCAGGGATCGCCGGACTGACCGCGGCCCGCGATCTGTCCCTGAAGGGCCACCGGGTCACCGTGCTGGAGGCCTCCGACCGGGTCGGCGGAAAGATCCGCGGGGAGTCCGTCGCCGGACAGACGGTCGACGTCGGCGCCGAGGCGATGCTCAACCGCCGGCCGGAGGGCGTGTCTCTGGCTCGTGAGGTCGGCCTCGACGTGGTCCACCCCACCGACGCGAAGTCCTCGATCTGGTCCCGCGGCGCGCTGCGGCCGATCCCGCGGTCGATCATGGGCGTGCCTCTCGACCTGGCCGCGCTGGAGTCCTCGGGTCTGCTCTCGGAGGAGACCCTGGAGGTCGTACGCCGCGAACCCACGCTCCCGCCTGCGAAGACGGACGAGGACATCTCGGTCGGTGACCTCATCGCGGCCCGCTTCGGGGACGAGACGGCCGACCGGCTGGCAGAGCCGTTGCTCGCGGGGGTCTACGCCGGCCACGCCCGTGCGATCTCGGTGAAGGCGGCTGCCCCGCAGCTGTTCATGCTGGCCGAGAAGGGGTCGCTGCTGGAGGCCGCCGCCGCGCTCCCGAGCTCGTCGGTGCCGGTCTTCGCCGGGATCGACGGTGGCATGTCCCGGTTGCCGGCGACCCTCGCCGCGGGCCTCGACATCCGGCTCGACACCCAGGTCGACACCGTCACCCGGACCCCGCAGGGCTTCCTGATCGAGATCGGCGGCGCGGTGGAGACCGCAGATGCCGTGGTGGTCGCGACCCCCGCTCCGGTGGCCGCGAAGCTGCTCCGCTCGACCGCCCCGGCGGTCGCGCGCGAGCTGTCCGGGATCGAGACCGCGAGCGTCGCCGTGATCACCTTCGCCTTCGCCGAGCTCCCCGCGGAGCTGGCCGGCAGGTCCGGATTCCTCGTTCCGCCCGTCGAGGACTGCGCGATCAAGGCCTCCACCTTCTCCTTCGCCAAGTGGGCCTGGGTGGGGGAGCGCGGCAACTACCTGCGTACGTCCATCGGGCGCCACGGCGAGCCGCCCTCGGACGACGACGACCGGCTCGTCGCCGACTCGCTGGCGGCCCTGGAGCGGATCGCCGGCATCACCGCGAAGCCGTCCGACGTGCACGTCCAGCGTTGGACCGACGCGCTACCGCAGTATCCCGTCGGGCATCTCGACCGGGTCGCCCGGATCCGGCAAGGACTCCGCGGCGTGCCCGGTCTCGCCCTCGCCGGGGCCTCTTACGATGGCGTCGGGATCCCGGCCACGATCGCCTCGGCCCACCGCGCCGCCGCGGACATCAGCTGATCCTCAGGCCGGCACCCACCGCAGCGTCGAGACACAGACGTCCAGCGCCAGCTTCCACGCCAGGAACTTCTCGTCGGTCGCGGCCATGTCCAACGGGCGGGCGATCGTCGCGGTCAGCTGGAGCCCCCGTCGCCGCTTCGAGCCGGGGACGGGGGTCATGTAGACGATCGTCGTCGCGACCACCGGCTCGTCGCCCTGGGCGGTCTTGGTCGACTCGCGCTCGTACCTGATGAACCGCTTGTCGCCGAACAACGGCTTGGCGCCGTGGTCACGGATGATCGCGGCGACGTGGGTGTCGAGGGTTCCGCCGCCGTGGGCGTGGAACGTCGTCGCGACGATCGCGCCGGGAATGATGGCGAGGCTGTCGGTCTCGGCGGTGGCGGCGAAGTAGGCCTTGACCTGATGCTGCTTCATGAGCGCGTACGCCTGATCGAGCTGCACCCGCATGGAGGCGTGGAGCTCGGGCCTGTTGATGCTCATGAAGCGCTTCTTCAACGCCGCGTCCATCGCGGCCCGGTCGACCTCGTCCGGGGAGTGACGTTCCCAGCCGGGGAGGAGCCTCAGCTCGAACTCCGGCTCCTTGGTGCCGCCGAGCAGCTCGCGTAGCGAGGACTGCGGAGCGGGTGCTGCCTTAGACAAAGGACGAGTCCTCCCAGACGTCGAACGGGTCGCTCAGCATGCCGGGGACCGGCTCTGCCGAGAACGGGGTGCCATCAGGGCGTACGACCTCGAGCTCGGCGAGGAAGAGCGGCATGTCCGCGATGGTGAGACCGAAGATCTCGGGTGCGCCTGCCTCGACCACGACCATCACGCTGATCTCCTGCGTCGAGAAGACGAAGATGCCGGTGAGGAACTCGACGGTCTCACCGTCGATCTCTCCGGTCCTGGACGCGAGACATCTCAGCCCGGGACCGAGAGCGGCCCCTGCGTACTCATCGACGTCGAAGCCCTGCTGCCGCCACTCCTCGGGCGAGGTCGGCTCGCCGCCCCCGAGTACGACCCGCACCCGGCTGACGACGGGCGCGGGCAGCGGCCAGTGGAGCATCGAGGCCAGCGTCCCGGGGTGGAGGTCGCCGGCGAGGTGGTGGGCAAGCAGGGCACGCGCGCCGGGGTCGACCTCGTCGGTCCACTCGCCGTCCCAGGTGTCGCGGAGCGAGGCGAGCACGTCCTCGACCCACCTCTCCGCACCCGCGGCGTCGAGCTCGCCCGCGTTCGGGACCCAGATCCATCGCTCCGATGGCTGGGCGATCTCAGCTTCCCATGTCTCCGGCATCATCCCTCCGAGGGCTGTGCGCTCTGCTGGTCATTGGTGCGCCGCTCGTTCAGTGCCTGGCTCGTCGAGGTGGTGCCGTACCACTCGCCTGCCCACTTCCCCAGGCCGCTGAGCCCGTCGAAGCCAGCCCCGACCTTCTGGCCCCAGGTCCCGGTGCGTATCCCCCCGTAGATGGCCATCCCGGTGGCGATGTCGGAGCCGCTCATGATGCCCACGGGAATGTCCTTGGGGGGCTTGAACGGGTTGGCCATCCAAGCGGCCCTGGTCCGGGGGACCTCCCTGAAGCCGGTGGAGATGGAGAGTGCGGTCTTGAACTTGGCGCCGAACGTGACGTTCACGGGAGGTGGGTTCAGCGGCGCCGCTCGTTTCAGAGCAAAGTTTCCGTAGCCTCGTCCGGCCGCGCCGGCGGTCTTCCCGCCGGAGGCGGCACCCTTCCCCATCGCTGTCCAGGCCTTCCCGATCTGGCCGAGCTTTCCGAAGGGGAGCACCGCGAGAACCGCCAAGAGCACGTCTGTCACCTCGCATTTGCCGGCTGACGCCTGGACGATCTTGCCGATCAGCACCAAGGCGCCGAGGGCGAATCCGATGACGGCGACGATGCCACCGAGGAAGAGCCCGGCGATCATGAAGACCATGGCGATGGCCTCGAGAATGTTGATGAGGAAGCCGAAGATCTCCCAGAAGCCGTCCTTGATGCTGCCGGCCATCTCGTTGCCGATGCCGTTGACGGCGAGGTCATAGGCGTCTTCCCAGGTGTCGTACTGGGCGTCCCAGCTCTCCGCGTCGTCCTGCCATTCGTCGTACGCGGTCTTCTTCGCCTGCCCCTCGGCGTCGTCCTCCTCGCGGTCTCCCGGAAGCCCCTCGTAGGTGGTCCACTTGTCCGTGCAGGACTCGACCAGCGGCCCCATCTTGGCCTGGACCTCGCCGAGACTCTTGCCGTACGCCGCGATCAGCGGCCCGACGGGCGTGTACAGCTCGCTGGCCTCCCGCAACGTCTCGTAGGAGGACCCGATCTTGTCCTGAAGCTCAGCGACGGCCTTTCCCTGCATCTGGCCGTCGGCCAGCTCTCCGGTGGCGATCTGCTCGAGCACGGTGGCCGCCTCGGACATCTGCTCGCCGAGCTCTTCGATCTTGTTGCCGCGAGCGACGATCACCGCCGAGTCGCCGATGACGGGTTGGATCTCCCGCCCCTTGGGTGACTGATCCATGACTCACTCCATCTATTTCTGCTGGAACAGGAGAGCCGTCTCGCTGTCCCAGTTCTGGAAGCCCTCGACGACGCCCTTGATGTGGTCCCGCACGTCGGACAGCTCGTCCTTGAGATCGTTGCGCTTCATGTCCCAGCGCTGTTCGAAGTCGTCGGCCTGACCGCGCAGTTCGCCGCGCCGGAACGGGTTCCCGATGGCGCCTTCGAGCGCGTCGGCATTGCCGACCGCATGGTCGAACTCATCGATGATCGAATCCAGCTTCTTGACCGTCTGATCAAGAGTCTCGATCTTGACGGAGACGTCTGGCATGTCGCTACGCCTTTCCGGTATGCGCAGGGCTCGCCGAGGACTCGCGAAAGCGCTCTCAGTCGCAGGCGAATGGGGGGATCCAGGTGGCGCACAACCCGAGACAACCTGGCGACGGACACCTGGGTGGAACGTTACAACACGGCCCGGCGCCGAGGGTTAACAAACTCCTAAGCGAATGTAGAAAACTCCTGATGATCTCACCGCAGGAACGCGACGATCCCGTCGAGAGCCTTCCGGGCCGCCGGGGCAACCCCGGGAAGCGACATGAACCCGTGGAACGCGGTGTCGTAGTCCACGAGCGAGACCGGCGTCCCGGCAGCGCGGAGCGCCTCCGCGTACCGCGTGCCGTGGTCGCGGATCGGGTCGTGCAGCGCGGTGATGATGTGGGCCGGCGGCAGGTCGGCGTGCGACGTGGCACGCAGGGGAGAGGCATGCCAGGACTCGTCCCCGTAGCGCTCGCCCATGTAGAGGTGGCCGAAGGTGCTCATCTGCGTCGAGGTGAGCACCGGCCCGTTGGCGTTGGCCGCCTCGGAGGGGAACTTCTCGTACATCTCCACCGCCGGGTAGATCAGCACCTGCGCGCGGATGGCGGGACCGCCCGCATCACGCGCCATCAGCGAGACCACGGCCGCCAGGTTGCCGCCGGCGCTGTCGCCCATCACCGCGATCCGTGACGGGTCTCCGCCCAGGTCGGCGGCGTGTTTGGCGACCCACTCCACGGTGGCCCAGGCGTCCTCGACGGCAGCCGGGAACGGGTTCTCCGGAGCCAGCCGGTAGGACGGCGCGATCACGATCGAGCCGGTCCCCGCCGCGACGTGCGAGGAGACCCACGCGCTCTGCTCCGGCGTCCCCAGACACCAGCCGCCGCCGTGGAAGTTGATCACGACCGGCGCAGACTCGCTGACGTCATGAGGCGTGTAGATCGCGAACCGGCGCCCGTCGACGTACGTCTCCTTGATCTCGACGTCCGCGGGACGGCCGAAGAGGAACGCGGTGACCGGCCCGGTGCGGAGCCCCTCGCGCTGGGCGCGCAGGGCGATCATCTCCTCGGCGTTCAGCGGTGTCTTGACCAGGCGCTCTTGGAGGAAGGCGAAGATGCGGGTACGCAGCGGCAGCATGCCCACACCATAGAGGCCGGAGGATGGAGCCCGGCGCGGATCGGCGACCGGCGGTAGCGCAAAATAGGGGGCATGACCGACCCGCAGGCCGACATCAAGTCCAACGCAGCCAAGATCAACGAGCTCAACGACACGATCCGCTACACGATGTGGTCGGTCTTCTCCCTCGAGGAGACCCTCGGCGACGCCGACCGCAAGGCCGAGGCGGTCGAGGTCGAGGAGCTCTTCGCCGCCTTCGCGGGCGAGGACATCGTGGTGCGCGGCACCTACGACGTGGCCGGCCTGCGCGCCGACGCAGACGTGATGTTCTGGCTGCACGCGGAGTCCTCCGACAAGCTCCAGTCGGCCTACCACCGCCTGCGCCGCACCGCCTTCGGCGGCCGGCTCGTGCCGGTCTGGTCGCAGATGGCGCTGCACCGCCCGGCCGAGTTCAACCGGAGCCACCTGCCCGCGTTCCTCGCCGACGAGCGCACCCACGACTACGTCGCGGTCTACCCGTTCATCCGCTCCTACGAGTGGTATCTCCTCGATGACAAGGAGCGCCGCCGCCTCCTCGCCGAGCACGGCCAGATGGCGCGCGACTACCCCGACGTGCGGGCCAACACCGTCCCGTCCTTCGCCCTCGGTGACTACGAGTGGATGCTGGCCTTCGAGGCCGACGACCTCTCCCGCATCGTCGACCTGATGCGTCACCTCCGCGGCTCCGAGACCCGCCGTCACGTACGCGAAGAGGTGCCCTTCTACACCGGCGCTCGCGTCGAGATCGGCGACCTCCTGGAGCGCCTTCCCTGACGAATACCTGACCGGTCGGAACATCTCGGAAATTCCCTGTCCGGCCTCGTGAGTCTCCACTAACCTCATCTGTCGCGGTGGCTCCTGCTCGGGTTCGTGTGCCGATCCCGTCATGGGCTCATGACATGTCCGCATGACGACGGGGAGGGCTGAGACGTGGGGATGACCATCCCTGGGGAGTTGGATTTCGTACTCGACCTGCTCGGGTACGAGTGGCCGAACGTCAACGAGGACGCGGTCCGCGATGCCGCACAGCTGCTGCGAGGTCTGGAGTCAGACCTTCGCGGCACGCTCGACGAGCTGGAGATCCGAGTCAACGAGCTCGGCGACGGGGCCACGGCACAGTCGGTGAATGCGCTGATCAGGGCGTGGACCGATAACCGGACGGCCAACATGGACGGGTTGCTCGACGCACTGCCCGGGGTCGCAACGGGGATCGATGTCGCCGCTGACGCGATCGTTGCGCTGAAGATGAAGGTCATTGCC
The DNA here is from genome assembly GCF_040613175.1 of Nocardioides sp. NPDC006303. Classification (NCBI taxonomy): domain Bacteria; kingdom Bacillati; phylum Actinomycetota; class Actinomycetes; order Propionibacteriales; family Nocardioidaceae; genus Nocardioides; species Nocardioides sp. NPDC006303. Next base: position 82,125 of record NZ_JBEXRR010000002.1, on the reverse strand, counting down.
GAACTGACGATCACGGCGGCACAGATCGCTGCAGCCGCCGCGACCGCTGTGGTCACGGGAGGCCTCAGCGTAGTCGGCAACGCAGCGATCATCGCCGCTCGGAAGAAGGCGCTCGATATCGCCACCGACATCGCGATGGAAGGGGTGATGGGTGAGGTCGCAAGCATGGTGACCGAGCCACTGACAGGAACGATCACCGAACTCGCCATGTCGATCGCCGAGGCTCCGATCGTGACCGACGGCGAGGCGACCGCGGCGACCAAGCTCAGCTACGACCTGATGGAGCAGATCGCCACGGCGCTCAGCGACTGTGGCGCCGACCAGTACGACCTTTGCGCCACGTTCGCAGCCGAGGTGTCCGCCCTGCCCTTCTTCGAATCCTAGGAGAACTTTGATGGCCAGAAAGATGGATGACGTCGTCGAGGAGCTCCGGGAGGCGGCGACCAAGACTCTCAGCGACGTCGGACAGTCCCTGAAGAAGAACGCTGACGACGTCGCCGACGGGATTCGGAAGCACGCGGATGCTCGTCGTGACCTGGACAGCGACATGGCAAGGTCCGGGTCTGACCGGACCGGCAGTCGCACGGATGGCCTGCCCTCCAATGCGGACGGCACGGCCCGCGAGGGCGACCGGACACCGACCGGTTGTGGTGACCCGGTGGATGTCGCCACCGGCGCGGTCTTCCTGCAGGAGAACGACCTCACCCTCCCCGGTGACCTCCCGCTGGTCCTCAGCCGCAAGCACTCAAGCGACTGGACCTACGGGCACTGGTTCGGCCCGTCGTGGTCTTCGACGTTCGACGAGCGCGTCGACGTACACACCGATCTGGTCGGTCGGCGCTCGGTGGTCGTGATTGCGGCGGACACGATGGCGCATGTCTTCCGCAATCTCGAGGTCGGCAAGGAGAGCCCGCCGGTCGCGGGTGGCACCACCCGGATGCGGGTCACCGAGGACGGTGACTACCACCTGCTGGACACGGCGACCGGCGAGACCCGCCACTACGGCACGGTCATGGATGGGACGGCCTGGCTGACATCGATCACGAACGCCTCGGGCGACTCGGTCCGGTTCACCCGCGACGAGCGCGGCATCCCGTCGGAGGTCATACACAGTGCCGGATATCGCGTGGGTGTGGCCACGTCGGGCCAGCGGGTCACCGGCCTGACCGTCACCCGTGCCGACGGCATCGACGCGGTCGACGTCATGGGCTACCGCTACGACGCCAACGGCGACCTGGTCGGTGTGGTCAACGGCTCCGGCGAGGAGATGGAGTTCGCCTACGACCAGCACCGTCTGGCCCGCTGGGTCGACCGCAACGGCACCATCTATGACTACGTCTACGACGAGCGCGGCCGCTGCGTCAGCCAGGGCGGCTCCGACGGCGTCATGCGCAACACCTTCGAGTACGGAGAGGCCAACGCGAGCGGTCTGCGCGAGACGCGGGTCACCGACTCCCGCGAGCTCACCACGACCTTCAAGATCAACTCCCGCTTTCAGGTCGTCGCCACGATCGACCCGCTCGGAGGCGCGACCAGCTCGGAGTGGAGCGAGCAGAACCAACTACTCGCACGCACCGACCCACTTGGCCGCCGCACGACCTTCGACTACGACGAGGCCGGCAACCTCACCGAGGTCACCCGCCCGGACGGCAGCCAGACCACGATGGAGTGGGCCGATACCCCCGCCGGGCCCCGCATGGTCCGCCAGGTGCTGCCCGACGGGTCGGTGACGACATTGAGCTACGACGACGCCGGGCGCCGCACGGCGGTCACGGACGCCAGCGGTGTCACCACCGCGTTCGGCTACGGGGACGATGGCCACCTGGCCTCGGTCACCGACCCTCTTGGTCGGGTCCGCACCATCGAGACCGACACCGCCGGTCTCCCACGTCGGGTCGTCGAGCCCGACGGTCGTTCGGCAGGGTTCGAGCGTGACCACCTCGGACGGGTCGTCGCCAGCACCGATGCCCTGGGCGCGCGCACGACCTACTCCTGGACCGTCGACGGTCAGCTCGCGTCTCGGCGTCTTCCGGATGGTTCGACCGAGTCGTGGACGTACGACGGCGAGGGCAACCCGGTCTCCTACACCGACCCTGCCGGTCGCACCACCATGACGAGGTTCACCCACTTCGACATGCCCGCCGAGGTGATGGCGCCCGACGGCGCGACCACGCGCTACACCTACGACCCCGAGCTGCGTCTCACCAGCGTCACCAATCCCCAAGGTGCGACCTGGCGCTACGACTACGACGATGCCGGCCGCCTCGCGACCGAGACCGACTACAACGGCCGCACCCTGACCTACGCCTACGACATCGCCGGCCAGATGATCGAGCAGACCAACGGCGCGGGTCAGCGATTGACCTTCGGTTACGACGCTCTCGGCAATCTGGTCACGGAGCAGGCCGGCGACGAGACCACGACGATGGCGTACGACCCGGTCGGCCGCCTCCTGCGGGCGACGTCTCCCGGCGTCGACCTGGTCATCGAGCGAGGCCCGCTCGGTCGGGTGCACGCTGAGTCGGTCAACGGTCGCAGCGTGGTGAAGGAGCACGACTCGTTGGGCCGCCCGACGCGGCGTACGACACCGGAGGGTGTCGAGACGACGTGGGACTACGGCGCGGGCATCGCGCCGGAGCGGATGACCGTCGCCGGCCAGGAGATCGCTTTCGAGCACGACCTGTCCGGCCGCGAGACCCGGCGCACCACCGGCGACCTCGTCCTGGAGCAGACCTGGGACCTCATCGGCCAGCCCCTGACTCAGCGAGTCCAGCGCCAGGCTGATTCCGTGCCGCTGGTCGTGCTCCAGGAGCGCACCTTCGCCTACGAGTCGGCGGGTCGTCTGATCGGCGTCGAAGACCGGCTCACCGGTGCCCGAAGGTTCGAGCTCGATCTTGCAGACCAGATCACCTCGGTCGCGCTTGACGGCTCGGTGACGGAGTCCTACTCCTACGACCCGCTCGGCAACATCACTCGCTCTGCCGCCAACGGTGGCGACACGGAACGTCGGGAGTACGACGGCAACCTCCTCGCTCGTGCCGGCCGCAGCCGCTTCGCGTACGACGCTCAGGGACGCCTCGTCCGTCACACCCGAACTCGCCTCTCCGCCAAGCCCGACACGTGGCTCTACGAGTGGGACGCCAAGGACCGACTCGCGGCCGTACGAACCCCGGACGGCACCCGTTGGACCTACGTCTACGACGCGCTCGGTCGCCGAATCGCGAAGCGACGCCACGACGGGGCCGGTGTCATCGTCGAGCAGACGGTGTTCGCCTGGGATGGGCTCACGATGGTCGAGCAGACCTCGGCTGACGGGAGCATCACTTCCTGGGCCCACGACGGGCAGCGGGCCCTTGCTCAGGTCGAGCTGACTGCGGAGCAGACAGACGCGCGGTTCTTTGCGATCGTCACCGATCTCGTGGGTGCGCCGGCGGAGATGCTGACCGCTGACGCCCAGCTCGTCTGGCATGCCCGCCGCACCATCTGGGGAGCCCCAGGCGATGACACGACGACGCCGACACCGCTGCGATTCGCCGGCCAGTACGCCGACGCCGAGACTGGCCTGTACTACAACAACCAGCGCTACTACGACCCGGCGACGGGCCGCTACCTGAGCCAGGATCCTCTCGGTCTTCTCCCGGCCCCCAACCCGAACACCTATGTCCACAACCCGATGATGTGGGCTGACCCGCTCGGCCTGGCGCCTAGCGCCTGCAAACAGAACGCTCTGGAGTTGCGCGGCAACCTGATCGCCGATGGACGACCGCCTCAGCCCGGCGAGGCCGCTGCGCACATCGTCCCCTCCACCGCATCGAACGGCCATTGGGCGCCGGGCGCGCGGGCGCGGCAGATGCTGCACTACTACGGCGTCGACATCAATGGCGCGGCGAACGGTCTGCCCCTGGGACACCCGTCGCCGCACAACTACACGCACCGCGGCAACTTCCTCACGAGGGTCGAGCAGAGCCTTCTCCAGATCGAGTCGGCTGGTATCCGTCGAGGAGCGAGCGTGGATCAGATCGGCACCGCTATGGAGAACCAGCTGCGGGTCATCGGTCGGGCAGTGTCCACCGAGCTCGCCGGTGGCTCGCCGGCTCCCGGCTCGGTGTGGACGGGATAGGTTGGACCGGTGGTTTCTGTCTACGCGATGCTCGCCCGTGGTGATGATGCTGCGCTGCATGTGCTGGTCCAGGACCAGGCGTACGCGAACTGGTTGTTCGACGGGTTCCCGAAGGATCCGCCGCGAAGCATCGCTGCCTACTGGGAGTCCGACGAGGAGTTGCGGCGTACGGAGTTTCCGTCGTTCGCCCAGGGCTATCCCGTACTCAGCAAACGGGTCGCGGATGCCGTCCGGGACGAGTTCGGCGAGCACGGATTCTTCATTCCGGTCGACCTGCGTAATGAGGGAACCGGCGCGTACGAGATGTACGTGCCGACAGATCTGGTGGACTGCTTGGACCTTGAGCGTTCGTCGGAACCGGAGGGCTGGCTCGAGATCATCCAGCGAGTGGTCTTTGTCGGGGAGAAGATTCCGACATCGGCGCCTGCCTTCCGCATCCCGGAGTCGCGGGAGTTCGTGTTCTGGAACGAGTGGGCGGCGAAGAAGATCGTCGAGCTGGTGGGTGAGGACGACATCGAGGTTCGGTTGGTCTGGTCAGACGTTCCGGGTGCGACGCCTCATCCTGATCCGATGAACATCTGATCTGGGCGAGGCGTGAGCAGGCTCGACGAACTGATCGCACGGGGATTCTGGGGTCCTAGGCAGGAGTCGCCAGATCAGATCGCCGACAAGCTGGTGGCGTTCCTCGCGGCTCTGGACGTCGTCGCTGGGGAGACCCTTCGGTGGTCGTCGTCGCGCCTGCCGGGGAAGGTGATTGCCGAGCCGGCGATTGCGCTGAAGGTGATATCCGACGCCTTCCAGCGCAACACCGACGCTCCGCATCTCGGGGTGACCCAGGCGTACGACGCGCGCGGGACGAGGCTCGAGGACGTCTCGATCACGATGACTGTCGGCGGATACTCCGATTCCCCGAATGTGCGGAACGCCTTCGTGCTCAAGTGGTGTGGAGCCGACGCCCGGGCACTTGCCGTCCCGATTCTGCGCAGGCTCGTCTCGGTTTGGGACCCGTACTGGGCCGCGGTGACCTCGAGAACTCTCATGCGCGCTGTGGCCGAGGTGCAACCTGCGGGAAAGCCAGGTCCAAAGGTCGGCCACCTGACGTACCTTTCCGCGGAGAGGGCGCGGGCACTGCCGGGTGGCTTGGACGACAAACAACTGGAGACGCTCGACGACGGCGGCATCATCATCGGTTCGGGTGAGGGCGACGGCTTCCTGTCCGTGGAGGGAGCGACCGCCTTGCAGCGGAGGTTGTGAAGCTGAGAGTGGCCCATAGACCACTCTCAGCTTCACAACTACCTCCGCAGGCGCGCCAACGCGCTCATCCCGTGGTAGATCACGACCGCGGCGATGGTGCCCAGCGCGATGCCGGTGAAGGTGAGGTCGCCGAAGGTGAGGGTGAGGTTGCCGATCCCGATGACCAGAGCGACCGCGGCGGTGAACTGGTTGACCGGGTCGGCGAAGTCGACCCGGTTGTCCAGCCAGATCCTGATCCCGATCAGGCCGATCAGGCCGTAGAGCGCGACGGTGATCCCGCCGAGCACACCGGCAGGGATGGTGTTCAGGAGCGCCCCGAACTTCGGAGACAGCGACAGCAGGATCGCCACGACGCCGGCGACCCAGTAGGCGGCGGTCGAGAAGACCCGGGTCGCGGTCATGACGCCGATGTTCTCGCCGTACGTCGTGGTCGCCGAGCCGCCGAAGCCACCGGCGATGGTGGTGGCGAGGCCGTCGGCGAACAGGGCACGGCCGGTCTCGCGGTTGATGGTGTCGTCGTCGGCGAGGTGGGCGACGCTGCGTACGTGGCCGACGTTCTCGGCGACGAGGACGAGCACGACCGGCAGGAACATGGGCACGACCGACCAGGACACGGTCGGGGTGGAGAAGTCGGGGAGCCCGAACCAGGCGGCCTCCTGGAACGCCGAGGTGTCGATCTGGCCCATGACCAGCGCGGCGAGGTAGCCGACGACGACGCCGACCAGGATGGAGAGCCTGGCGATCAGGCCACGGAAGGCGACAGCGACGACGAGCACGGTCGCCAGAGTGATCGCGGCGACCAGCACGGCACCGTTGTCGGGGTTGGCCGGGTCGCCGCCGACCACGTTGTTGGTCGCCGCCGAGGCCAGGTTGAGACCGATCAGCGCGACGATCGCACCGGTCACCACCGGCGGCATCAGCGCCTCGATCCAGCCGGTGCCGGTGACCATCACGATGACGCCGACCAGCGCGAGCAGCGCACCGGTGACGAGGATGCCGAAGAGCGCAGCCCCCATCCCGCCGCCGCCCATCGCGGCACCGATCGGCGCGATGAAGGCGAACGAGGAGCCGAGATAGCTGGGCAGCCGGTTGCGCGTGATCAGCAGGAACAACAGGGTGCCGAGGCCCGAGAAGAACAGCGTCGTGGTCGGCGGGAAGCCGGTCAGCAACGGCACCAGGAACGTGGCACCGAACATCGCGACCACGTGCTGGCCGCCGAAGCCGATCGTCCGGGGCCAGCTCAACCGCTCCCCGGGCTTGACGATCGCCCCTTCGCGTACGTTCTTGCCGTCATCGTGCAGATCCCAGCCGAGTCGCATCTCGCACCCTCTTCAGCTCTCGTACGGCGCGGTTCGCCGCCTGCCGAACGATAGGGCCGATTCGCGCGGGGACGGAAGCCAGGCACTCCGTAGGGTTGGACACATGACGATCCGTATCGGAGTCCAGATCCAGCCCCAGCACGCCGACTACGCCCAGATCCGCGATGCCGCCCGCCGCGCGGAGGAGATCGGCGTCGACATCCTCTTCAACTGGGACCACTTCTACCCGCTCTACGGCGAGCCCGACGGCAAGCACTTCGAGGCCTGGACCATGCTCGCGGCCTGGGCCGAGCAGACCACGCGCGCCGAGATCGGCTGCCTGGTGACCTGCAACTCCTACCGCAACCCCGAGCTGCTCGCCGACATGGCCCGCACCGTCGACCACATCTCCGACGGCCGGCTGGTCTTCGGGATCGGGTCCGGCTGGTTCGAGCGGGACTACACCGAGTACGGCTACGACTTCGGCACCGCCGGCTCGCGCCTCGACGCGCTCGGCGAGGCGCTCCCGCGCATCGAGAAGCGCTGGTCCGAGCTCAACCCCGCACCCGTCCGGAAGATCCCGGTCATGATCGGTGGCGGCGGGGAGAAGAAGACCCTGAAGTACGTCGCGAAGCATGCCGACATCTGGCACTCCTTCTCCGACGTGGAGACTCTGGAGCGCAAGCGCGGGGTGCTCGCCGGCCACTGCGAGGCCATCGGCCGCGACGTGAACGAGATCGAGATCTCGACCGCGGCCGACAGCGCGGAGGCCGCCAAGCCGCTCTACGACGCAGGTGCCCGGCTGTTCACCTACGGAGTCGGCGGTCCCGACTACGACCTCAAGCCGCTCGAGGACCTGGTCGCCTGGCGCGACTCGGTCGGCGCCTGAGTCTCAGCCCGCGACGACCGTCCCCGTTGTCGCCTGCAGGTCCGCGTACGCCTTCGAGAGCTGCTGCGTCATCGGCCCGCGCTCGATCGGCCGGCCGTCGAGGGAGACCACCGGGGTGAGCCCGCCCATCGTGCCGGTGACGAAGGCCTCGTCGGCCGTGTGGGCGTCGGTGAGCGAGAAGTCGCCGACGTCCACCGGCAGGCCGAGGTCGGCGGCGAGGTCGAGGACGGTGGCGCGGGTGATCCCCTCGGGGCAGGCGCGGGTCGTCGAGGTGCGCAGCACGCCGTCGCGTACGTGGAAGAAGTGGGTGGCGTTGGTCTCGGCGATGAATCCGGCGTCGTCGAGCATCAGCGCGTCGTCGGCGCCCGCGTTGTTGGCCTCGACCTTGGCCAGGATCGAGGGGATCAGGTTGTTGTGGTGGATCTTCGGGTCGAGCATGTCGGCGCGCGGGCGGCGCTGCGCCGCGGTGATCAGCGTGATCCCCGAGTCGTCGTAGACCGGTGACTTGAACTCGGCCAGCACGATCAGCGTCGGACCCGACTGGTTGAGCCGCGGGTCCATGCCGGAGGTGACCTTCACGCCGCGCGAGAGCGTGAGCCGGATGTGGACGTCGTCGCGCATCTCGTTGGCGGCCAGGCACTCCCGGATCGCCTCGGTCATGAACGCGTCGGAGGGGATGTCCGAGAAGGCGAGAGCCCGCGCCGAGCGCCGCAGCCGCTGCAGGTGCTCGTCGAGCTTGAAGATGCGTCCCTGGGTGAGCCGCAGCCCCTCCCAGACGCCGTCGCCGCCCTGGGCGAGAGAGTCGAACGGCGAGATCCGCGCCTCCAGGCGGTGGCTGAGCTCACCGTTGATCCAGACCTGGAGGTGGTCGTTGCGGGGGTCGTATGTCTGCAGCATCAGTCAACTCTCATGACATAGGGGGCGAGGCGATCGTAGTAGGGCAGGCAGCGCTCCAGCAGCGGCGCCAGGCGCGCGGGCAGCGGGTCGGCGGCGCCGGGGGAGGAGGCGGCGAACCCGGTCGAGGCCCACACCCCGGAGTACCAGTGCGGGGCCCACACTCCGTCGGAGTCCCGGCGGCCGGCCGGCCACGACAGCATCGCCTCGTCGAAGCCGATCCCCAGCGCCTCGCACAGCCCGGCGAGAGCCGCCCGCGGCGACGCCAGGATCGAGGCGGCGTCGACCACCGGACCGCCGAACTCCTCGAAGAGCGCCACCTGCTGTGGCAGTCCGAGGTCCTCCAGCGTCGGCTCCTCGCGGACCTTCGCGTACGAGGTCAGCACCCGTTCCGGGTCCCGGACCAGGAACGCGTGCGAGAGCCCGGCGAAGGCGCCGTGGTCCATCTCCGGGAGCAGGTGATGGGTCATGTGCTTCTGGTACTGCACCGCCGAGCCGACCGGCCCGGACGTGATCTCCTTGGCCACCACCCGCCAGTCGTTCGGCTGGGAGGCGAGCACGTCGTCACGGCCGGGATGATCGAGGCCCGTGGCCGCGAGGTAGGCGGCGTACAGCGGCTCGTCGAGGACCGTGCAGTCCGGCCGGTTCTCGAACGAGCGCATCAACGCCGTGGATAGGTTTCTCGGTCCTGACCACATCGCGATCCGCACAGTCACGGCGCAACGCTAGCCGGGTCAGGCCTGGTCGGCAGGCTCCAGCGAGATCGAGATCGAGTTGATGCAGAACCGGTCGCCGGTCGGGGTGCCGTAGCCGTCGGGGAAGACGTGGCCGAGGTGGGAGCCGCAGTTGGCGCAGCGGACCTCCACCCGGTCCATCCCGTGCGTCTTGTCCTCGATGTACTCGATCGTGTCGCTGATCGGCTGGTAGAACGACGGCCAGCCGCAGCCGGAGTGGAACTTGGTGTCGGACTCGAACAGCTTGGCCTTGCAGGCCTTGCACGAGTAGACGCCCTTGGTCTCGGTGTCGGTGTATTCACCCGTGAACGCCCGCTCGGTGCCCGCTTGGCGCAGCACCGCGTACTCCTCGGGCGACAGCTCTGCGCGCCACTCCTCGTCGGACTTCTCCACGTTGTAACCCATGGCTCAAATGGTACGTCTGGGGTGGGAGCACAACTCCATTGCCAAAGTCGAGTCATCTACTATACTTAAGCCCACGACGCTTCTGGAGGAGGCCACCTTGACCGCCCTTGCCATACAGCCCCTGCTGGACGCCATCCGCACCCACGCCGACGACGACCTGCTCGCGCGGGTTCAGGTGCCCGAGACCGGGCGGGAGTTCCACCTGCTTCACCGCGGCGACAAAGTCGAGGTCTGGCTGATCGCCTGGTCGCCGGGCGCCAGCACCGGCTTCCACGACCACGGCACCGCGACCACCGCCTTCACCGTGCTCACCGGCAGTCTGGTCGAGCACAACTGGCTCGGTGGCCTGCAGATCGCCGACGTCGGTCCGGGCGAAGCCCGGGCGCACGACGCCGGTCATGTCCATGACGTACGCAACGTCGGCTCGCGCCCCGCGATCAGCCTGCACGCGTACGCACCGCGGTTGGACGCGATGCACCACTACCACTTTCGCGGCGACCGGATCAGCCTGATCGGCGCCGAGCCCGGACGTCCCTGACCCTCAGAAGCCGGTGATGCAGTAGGGCAGCGGGCCGCCGTCGGCCATCGCCGCCCAGGTCTCGATCGCCTCGGGCGAGCCGGTGATCCGGCCGGCGGCCGCCAAGGTGCGTACGTCGACGCCGCCGAGATACAGGGCACCGAGGGTGTCCGCGCCGAGCTCCACGGTCGGGGCTGCGTCGGTCCGCGTGACCTCGGCCGTGCCGTCCGCGACCGCGACCCGCCAGGCCCCGGCAGCGTGTCCGAGCGGGTCGTCGACGCCGAGGACGACCTCGCCGGGGGCGTACCAGGGTCGTGCCTGAAGGGCGGTCGGCACATCGAGCACACGCATCCACAGCATGTCGTCGATCTCGGCGCTCTTGACCGCGAACGGCTCGGCGAGCGCCCAGTAGAGCGGGTCCTGCAGCGGTGCCCGGTGCCAGGAGACCCGCTCGACGAGGTCGATGTCGGCGAGGAACCGCCACAGCCGCAGGTAGGCCGCCGGGGTCAGCGCCACCAGGTCGACGACCCGCGCCATCCGCAGCCCGGAGTCGTTGCGCTCGTCGGCGGTCTTGTAGATGGCGTAGCCATCTGGCGTGCCGGAGGTGTCCAGGTGCAGCACGGCGCGCTGCTTCGACTCGCCCTTCGAGTCGCCGCCGAAATCGTAGGCGCTGGAGAGCCAGGGCTCGTAGAACTGCGGCCGGGTGACCGATCCACGGGTGCGCTCCTGGAAGGTGCCGTAGATCTCGGCGACCGTCTTCCAGGCGTCGGCCGGCTCGACCATGGTCACCGAACCGTCATCGGCGGGCACCTCGGGGCGGTAGCGGAACTTCGCGGTCACGTCGACCTCGACCTGGCGCAGATGGGTGGCCGTGCCGAACCCGAAGCGGCCGTAGATCGACCCTTCCGAGACGGTCAGCGCCGCCAGCGGCACGCCGGCGGCGACCGCGTCGGCCAGCGAGACCGTCATCAGCTTGCGCAGCAGGCCCTGGCGCCTGTGGGTCGGGGAGACCGTCACGTCGCTGATCAGCAGCGTCGGCAGGCTGACGCCGCCGCCCACGTTGACCGGCGAGGTCCAGGACGAGAACGTCGCTACCGGGATCGTGGCCGAGGAGAACTCCGAGTTCTCCGTCCACGCCCCCAGCAGCGTCACCGAGTCGGAGCGGGTGTGGTCTCGCCAGACCTCGATGCCGTCGTCGTTGCCTCGGGACTGGTGGAAGCCACGCCGCGTGCCTTCGTACCACCCCTTCAACAGGGCCTCGTCCCCGTCGAAGGGGTCGAGGCTGCGGAAGACGAGGCCGGGGTGCTCGAGCGCGCTCATGTTCAGAACGTACGCCGCCGAGCACCCCGATCTCGACTGGTTATTCCTCCGCCGGGCCGGTGGCCGGCACCGGCCCGGCCATTGGCCCAGCCACCTGCCTCCGGCGTCGGGACAGGAACCAGACGGGCGCGAGGAGGAGCAGGATGACCGGCGTCCACGGGATGATGGCGCCGAGGGCGACCGCGAGGACGCGGGCCGAGTCGCCCAGGGCATCCCAGCCGGCGCTCAGCCCGGCCAAGAAGCCGGGGTCGTCGTCGGAGGAGCCGCCGGGACCGGCACGGTCGATGTTGACCGTGATGGTCGACAGCGAGGTCTGGTTCTCGAGGGCCGCCTGCTGGGCGAGCAGCGAGTTGAGGTCGGCCTCGCGCCTGGCCAGCTCGGACTCGATCGCGATGACGTCACCGATCGCCTCGGCACGGGAGAGGAGCGTACGGATCCTCTCGATGCTCGTCCGCGCGTTCTTCACCCGCACCTCGGTGTCGACGACCTCGGTGGTGACGTCGGTGGTCGTGGTGTTGGAGTCGACCAGGGTGGCGGTGTCCTCGAGGTCGGCCATCGCGTCGTCGAACGACTTCGACGGGATCCGGAGGACCATCCGGGCATGGCTCGGTCCGTCGTCGTCGCTGTCGCTGGTCTCCTGCTCGGTGACCTGGCCGGCGTACCTGTCGGAGATCTGCTGCACCTGCGTACGGGTCTTTGCGACGTCCTTCGCGTCGAGCGCGACCGAGCCGGTGGAGATGATCGACGCCTTCGTGACGGCCTGCTTCGGGGCCGCTGCGTCTGCGTCCTCCGCGGCCATCTCCGGGCCTGCCGCCTTCCCGGCTGATTGGTCGGCCAGCGACTCGACCGAGCCGGAGTCGGCGGAGGATCCGCTCGATCCGTCCGACCCGCCGCAGGCGCCGAGGGCGAAGACGCTGACGATGCTGATCACAAGGGCCGCACCCGAGATAGGCCTGACCTTTGCTGTTTTCATGCCCCTAGTACGCCCGGGGGCATGAAAACGGTGCGGCAGACGGCTAGTTTCTTCGGGCCATCTCCTTCGGGCCATCTCCGGATCAGCTGGTCGCCGCAGCCGCCACGAGATCGAGAGTCTGGGCCACGATGTCTGCCCGCATGTCGGCCAGCGGTTCGCCACCGGCGTCCCCGTCGAGGACCGGTACGTGGATGTGACCCTGCTTGGTGTCGGCCTCGAGCGCGTCGCGGAGGGCGGTGGTGCGGTAGGCCGACTCGTTGGACAGGTAGTCACCGCCGCCACCGGCGACCGCCGTGGAGCCCGGTGTCGGGTCCTCCCGGGTGACCGGCGTGGTCGATCCGGCCGGGATCTCGGTGATGATCCGGTTGATGTTCACCGGGAAGGTGCCGGGCACGGCCGCCTTCATCGCCTCGACCGGCAGTGTGGTCCGGGTCCACTGCGGCTGCGGGTCGGCATGAGGTACGTCCTCGGGGATCGGGATCGTCTCGTTGACGCTGACGCGGTCGTTGTCGGGGAAGGTGCCGCGATGGGCGCCGTTCCAGACCTCCAGGTCGAAACGGCCCGCGCGGCCCTGGCTGATGGTGATGGCGGTGTCCACGTCGCGCTTGCCGGGGACCAGGTGTGGCAGGAACGCGCGCTCGACGGTGCCCTGCGCAAACGGCTCCCACAGCACCGGGAACACCACGGTCTGGATCTCGACGGGACCCTTCGCCGTCTGGACGACGCGCCCGTCCATCGCCAGCGCCGTCGCCCCGGAAGGGTTCGACTGGCGGATGTTGCGATCGAGGGTGAACGGGTCGAAGCCGGAGGCCAGCACCTGCCGTGACCGGCCGGACTCGCCGCGAGTGAAGGCGGTCGACTCGATCCCGCGCGAGCTCCGGTCGAAGGCTGCCAGCACCTTCGCCCGGGCGTCCTCGGACCAGGTCCGGTACGCAGGAGCGACTCGCGCGACCTCCAGCTCGCCCGCGAGCCGGGCCCAGTAGAGCGGCCGGTCGTCACTGCGCGGCAGGTCGCCACCGGCGCCGCCGCGGCCCTGCACGCGGTCGACCGCGCGCTGCCACAGCGCCTGGCCGGCGAGCCGTGCCGCAGCGGTGGCGGCCCTGCTGCTGCCGGCGTCGCAGACGGCCGTCCTCACCGCGCCGGCGACATCGTCGAACCCGGAGCGGGCCAGGATGTCGGTCACCGCCGGGTCGGTGAGCCGGGTGTGCTCCACCCGGGTGTCGGGCGAGGCGACGGTCCCGCAGGCCGGGTTGGCGCTCGCGGTCGAGGGAGCGCCGGTGAGGCCGAGGGTGATGGCGGCAGCCAGGGCGGCCGTGGCGGCGGTCAGTGCCGTGGTTCGAGTCGACATGTGGGGGTCCTCCGAGATCGTGGCGGTCGCCGTACGTTGGAGCGGATCATGCCGGTCTCACGACGTACTGGCCAGTGAGTTGCGGATGTCGTCCGGGCGATTTCGCTGGGGGAGGGGCTTGGAGCGGGCTAGGTTGGCGCCATGGCGAAGACACCGGCGGCACACGTGCAGGCAGGCGAGCGCGAGTTACGGATCTCCAGCCCCGACCGGGTGATCTACGAGGCGACCGACAGCACCCCCGAGGTCACCAAGCTGATGGTCGCGCAGTTCTTCGCGACCGTCGGCGACCCGCTGATGCGAGCGCTGCGGGATCGCCCGACGGCTCTCGAGCGCTGGCCCGACGGCTGGCGCGAGGGCATGAAGCTGGCCACCGGGCCGACCACTGGGCCCAATTCTGGGGGAGAGGGTGACGGCTTCTACCAGAAGCGCACGCCCAAGGGTGCCCCCGACTACCTCGAGGAGGTCGAGATCACCTTCCCGAGCGGGCGTAAGGCGCGGGAGATCTGCCCCACCGAGCCCGCTGTCCCGGTCTGGTGTGCCCAGATGGGCGCGCTCACCTTCCACCCCTGGCCCGTCCGCCGCGCTGATGTCGATCATCCCGACGAGCTGCGCATCGACCTCGACCCCCAGCCGGGCACCGACTTCGCCGACGTGTTGCGGGTCGCCGGCGTCGCTCGGGAGACGCTCGAGGAGCTCGGCCTGCGCGGTTTCGCGAAGACCAGCGGCAACCGCGGCGTACACATCTTCGTACGCATCCGGCCGGAGTGGACCTTCGAGGAGCTGCGTCACGCCGCCATCGGGTTCGGCCGTGAGCTCGAGCGTCGCGACGGGGGAGTGACCACCGCGTGGTGGAAGGAGGAGCGCGGGGAGCGCATCTTCGTCGACTTCAACCAGAACAACCGGGATCGGACCATCGCGAGCGCCTACTCACTGCGTCCCAGACCCGGCGCCCCGGTCTCCACGCCGCTCACCTGGGACGAGCTGGCCGACCTGAAGGACCCGCGAGAGCTCAACCTCTTCACCGTCCCCGACCTCCTCGCCGACGGCGACCGCTGGGCGCAGATCGACGACGAGGCGTGCGACCTCACGCCCCTGCTCGAGCTGTGGGAGAAGCTGCCCGGAGGCGAGCTCAACTTCCCGCCCGACTACCCGAAGATGCCGGGCGAGCCGCCGCGGGTGCAGCCGAGCAAGAAGGTCGCGTCCCACTGGGACGAGGAGGGCAACCGCATCGAATGATCGGCCTCTCGCCGACTCGTTGACAGGCTCATCACAGGTTCGGCACAGCCCGAAGACATGAACGACCGGTGAACTCCCGGAGTCGCATGAGTGACTCTCCCGGGAGGAAGAACTGAATGGGTTGGTTGAGTCGACGCCGAGGCGTCAACCACGATGAGATGGAAGCCGAGGATGCTCCGACGCAGCCCACCGGCTATGCGGAGACCGCGAGCCGGTTGCACGCCTTCAACCGCTACGAGATCAAGTATCTGATCGACGAGCTGAAGGTCGCCCAGCTGCGCGAGGAGCTCGAGGCCCGGATGGAGGCCGACCCGTACTCGCCACTTGGCGGCTACCCGGTGACGTCGGTCTACTACGACACCCCGGATCTGCGGTTCTACTGGGAGAAGATCGAGGGGCTCCGGTTCCGCCGCAAGCTCCGGATGCGGCTCTACGGCAAGCCGGCGAGCTGCGCCGAGGACACCCCGGTCCACGTCGAGATCAAGCAGCGCGTGAACCGGGTGACCCAGAAGCGCCGCCTCTCGCTTCCATACCAGCAGGCGCGGCGCTGGCTCGACGAGCGCGAAGAGCTCGAACTGGACGTCAGTGGCACCTCACGAGGCTTCGTCAACGAGGTGACCTCGCTGGTCGGCAATCTCGACCTGCGTCCGATCGTCACCACCGGCTATCAGCGTGAGGCGTTCATCGGGCGCGAGGCCGACCTCGGCCTGCGCGTCACCATCGACCACCGCGTGCACGGCCGCGACCGCGACTTCCACTTCGCCTCCAGCGCGGAGAACCGGTTCCTGATCCCGCCGAAGCTGGCGATCGTCGAGCTCAAGGCCAACGAGCGGGTGCCCTACTGGGCGACCGACCTGACCGCACGGCTCGACATGTCGGTGGTCCGGATCTCGAAGTACTGCCAGTCCGTCGAGGCCTTCTCGCTCGCCCCGAGCTCACGCTACGGCTCGGCCGAGAACGTCCTCGCCCCGTCCACCGATCTCATCACCTCTCGCTGATCTCCTCAGCGATCACTGCACAGGAAGCTCTCATGAATCTCGATTTCCAAGATCTCAGCTCCACGTTCACCGTCTTCGACATCGTGGCGTCGCTGACGCTGTCGTTCGTGCTGTCGGCGATCATCGGCTACGTCTACCGGGCCACCCACAAGAACGTCTCCTACAGCCAGTCGTACGTCCAGACGCTGGTGCTCGCGGGCATGGTCGTCTCGCTCATCATGCTCGTCGTCGGCTCCAACATCGCCCGAGCGTTCGCGCTGGTGGGTGCGCTGTCGGTGATCCGGTTCCGCAACGCCGTGAAGGAGACCCGCGACGTCGGCTTCATCTTCTTGGTGATGGCGATCGGGATGACGACCGGCACCCGGTTCTACCTGCTCGCGATCGCGGCCACGGTGATGATCTGCCTCGTTCTCGTCCTGATGAACAAGTTCAACTGGTTCAAGCTCGACGTACAGCGTCAGGTGGTCAAGGTCCAGGTGCCGCCGGAGCCGGAGTACACCTCGGTCGTCGAGGACCTGATGATCCAGCACTGCTCCGACTTCGAGCTGGTCTCGACCGAGTCCGTACGCTCCGGGGCACTGATCGAGCTCTACTACACCGCGCAGCTGAAGAAGGGCAGCAGCTCGCGTGAGCTGCTGCAGGCACTCTCCGCGGTCAACAGCGGCCAGCGCGTCACCGTGCTGACGGGCTACGACCAGACCGACCTGTGATGGCCGACCCCGACAACGTCGCGCCGCAGCCGGTGCCGCGCAAGCGCCTCCGGCACCGGCTGCCGCGGTCCTGGCGCCAGCACTGGAAGCTCGTCGCCCTCCTGGGCGTCTTCTCCCTCGCGCTGCTGGTCACGCTCAAAGACGTGGGTATCAAGCCCTACATCACCGGCGAGGTCGAGATCGCCGCCGCCGAGATCACTGAGGACCTCGCCGGCACCGTCGACCTGTTCGACGCCTCCGTCGACCACGAGGTCTCCATCGACATCACAGATGTCGAGTACGACGACATGGTCGAGAGCTACCAGAAGGACGGCGAGAAGAAGTGGGTCACCGCCACGGTGACCATCGACGGGACCGTTATCAACGACGTCGCGGTGCGGCTCAAGGGAAACTCGACCTTGATGGGCCTGCGCGGCACAGGTGGAGCCGGTGGCGAGGGTGGTCCCGGCCGGGGCGGCGTGCAGCCCCCAGAGGGCATGGAGCTCCCCGAAGGGATGGAGATCCCCGAGGGCATGCAGATGCCCGAGGGCATGGAGCCTCCTGAGGGCATGGAGATGCCCGAAGGCGGGATGGCGGGCGGACCGGGCGGTGGCGGGATGGGCGCGATGTCCCAGGCCTCCGCCGACGACCCGACCTCGCTCCCGCTGCTGCTCAGCTTCAACGAGAACGTCGAGGGCCGTGCCTACCAGGGCATGACCGAGATCTCCGTACGCCCCGGCAGCCCGGTCATCAATGAGGCGATGGCCCTCTCGTTGACCAAGGCGGCCGACCTGCCGACCCAGGACTACGGGTATGCCGTCTACTCGGTCAACGGCAGCGACACGACGACCCGTCTGCTGCTCGCCCACCCGGACGAGAACATGGCGAACAACCTGTTCGACTCGCCCGGCTACCTCTACAAGGCGGACGCCTCCTCCCAGCTGGCCTACGTCGACGACGACCAGTCGTCCTACAGCGACCAGTTCAAGCAGATCAACTCCAGCGACGACGGCACCCTGCAGCCGATCATCGACTTCCTCAAGTGGATGGACGAGGCCGACGACGAGGAGTTCGCCGCCGACCTCGACGAGTGGGTCGACGTGGACTCCCTGGCGAGCTACCTGGCGATGCAGAACCTGATCGTCAACGGCGACGACATGGGCGGTCCGGGCCAGAACTACTACCTCTGGTACGACCTGGAGTCCGAGAAGCTCTCGGTGATCTCCTGGGACCTCAACCTCGCGATGCAGGGTGACGCCACCCTTGGTCCCGACGACGAGACAGGCATGGGCGCTGGCATGGGCGGTGCGCCGGAAGGCATGGCCCCGGAACGTCCGCAGCAGGCCGGAGCCGGTGGCATCCGCGGTGGGAACGCGCTCAAGGAACGGTTCCTGGCGTCCGATGACCTGAAAGGCGTCTACACCGAGGCGTACTGGGAACTGTTCGACAACGTGTACGCCGACGGTACGGCCGCCGACACCCTCGACGGGCTCGCTGAGACGGTGCCGACCAGCGACTCGTTGAGTGCCGAGGACCTGGAGACGGCGATCAACACGATGTCGGACTGGGTGAACCAGCGCACCAGCGCCTTGAAGAAGGCACGGAAGGAGTGAGCGGATAGCAGAAGTGCCCGCTCAGCGCGGATCCCCCGATCGCACGAGCAGGCACTTCCTCGTCGCTGGATCCCCCCGGAACAGCGAACCCCAAGATACTAGGGGAATGCGAGCCACAACTGCCACGTGAAGCCGGTAACAGAGCGGTAACCTTTGGTGTGTTGCCGGTCACTTCCGAGGGTTTCGTTTGTCATGCGGACGAAACGTCTCACATGCCGCTGATTCCTTCGCCCTCGCCGGCCTGCTCGTCGAAGTTCTCGTGCTCGATCAGATGCAGCACCGGGACGTGGAGATGACGGCGGGCCTGGTGGGTCCAGTCGACGTGGAAGAACTCGGCGACCACGTGCGGGCGGGTCATGATGATCGCCTCCCGGCCATCGACCGCTGCGACCTTGGCACGCAGCGCCTTGACCGGGTCCTGGACGAGCTCGCCGTGGGCGGATGCGCCGGAGGTCTTCAGCACCTTCAGGGTCTGCTCGAGCGCCTGCTCGGCCTCGTCCTTGGCCTCCTCGCGCACCGCGTCGAGGTCGATCTCGTTCATCATCATCGCCGAGCCGAGGTATTCGGCCGCGCTGAGCGTGCCCATCGCTGACTCGATCCGTGCGGCGGCATCCTCCAAGGGCAGCAGCACGTGGTAGACCGGGTCCTCGACTCCCTCGTGGAGGGAGTGGACCCGGGTCGCGTCGTCGAGGGTGATCGCCTGCTCGACAAGAAGAACGACGTCGTAGCTCATGGCTCCGACCCTAGCCGGATTTAGACGCTCCTCCGAGCACTTCGGACAGCTCGTACGCCACGGGTTCCTCGAGCTGCTCATAGCCGCACGACTCCGGGTCACGGTCGGGGCGCCAGCGCTTGAACTGGGCGGTGTGCCGGAACCGGCGTCCCTCCATGTGGTCATAGCCCACCTCGAGCACCCGCTCCGGGCGCAGCGGGGTGAAGGACAGGTCCTTCCCCTGCGACCAGCGGCTCTGGGTGCCGGGGACCCGGTCGGGGTTGGCGGTCAGCCACTCGCTCCAGCGGCCCCACGGGTGGTCCTCGATCGGGACGACGAGCTCCTGCAGTTCCTGCCACAGCTCGGCGCGTCGCGCGGCGGTGAAGGACGCCGAGACCCCGATGTGCTGCAGCTCCGGCTGGCCGTCCTCCCCGGGGGCGTACAGACCCAGCAGCAGGCTCCCGAGCAGCGGGTTCTCCGGTGTGGAGGTCTTGTGCTCGCGGTAGCCGGCCACGACCACGTCAGCCGTACGCGAGTGCTTGACCTTCAGCATCGTCCGCTTGTCGGGGACGTAAGGGGCGTCCAGCGGCTTGGCCATCACCCCGTCCAGCCCGGCGCCCTCGAACCGGGTGAACCAGTCCTGAGCGACCTCGGGATCGGTCGTCGTCGTGCACAGATGGACGTTGTCCGAGGCCACCTTGGCGAAGACGTCCTCCAGCGCCGCCCGCCGCTCCGTCAGCGGTTCGTCGAGGAACGACCTCTCGCCCAGCGCGAGCAGATCGAAGGCCGCGTACGCAGCAGGCGTCTCCTCCGCCAGCAGGCTGATCCGCGACGCCGCCGGGTGGATCCGCTGCTGCAGCACCTCGAACTCCAACCGGTCCCCGATCGCCACGAAGATCTCCCCGTCGAGCACGATCTTCTCCGGCAGCGCCTTCCGCAGCGCCTCGGCCACCTCGGGGAAGTAGCGAGTCAGCGGCTTGGTGTTCCGCGACGCCAGCTCCACCTCGTCCCCGTCCTTGAACACGATGCACCGGAACCCGTCCCACTTCGGCTCGAACGCATAGCCACCGTCGGTCGGCACGCCCTTCGCGGGCTTCGCGAGCATCGGCAGGATCGGCGGCATCACAGGAAGGTCCACGTCGCTCAGCCTAAGGGCGCCGCGCGAAATTGAGATGAGGATTCAGGTCGGTGAAGTCGTCATGGCGGCGTAGCGCTGCAGGAACAGCGCCTCGGTCAGTGCCATGGACGAGATCTCGCGCGGATCCACGCTCTCGTTCGGCGCGTGGATCAACGCCTG
This sequence comes from Nocardioides sp. NPDC006303, assembly GCF_040613175.1. Classification (NCBI taxonomy): domain Bacteria; kingdom Bacillati; phylum Actinomycetota; class Actinomycetes; order Propionibacteriales; family Nocardioidaceae; genus Nocardioides; species Nocardioides sp. NPDC006303. Next base: position 61,828 of record NZ_JBEXRR010000002.1, on the reverse strand, counting down.
CGGCTCCTCCACGCCCATCAGGATGATCTCGGCGTCGGGGTAGGTGTCGGTGAACACGTTGCACAACGGGATCGAGCCGCCCTGGCCCAGGCTCGCCATCGGCTTCTCGTAGGCCTCGAGCATCGCCTTGCCCATTGCCTGGTAGGCCGGTCCGTCGGTGGTGGCCCGGAACGGCGAGCCGGTGGCTTCCACCTCGATGGTGACGTGGACACCCCAGGGCGCGGTCAGGCGGAGGTGTGCTTCGAGGGCATTCTGTGCCACGTCCGGCGCGAGCCCGGGTGGGATGCGGAGGTTCAGCCGGGCCGCGGCCTTCGGCACGATCGCCGCCGCCGAGCCGACCACGGGTGGGCAGTCGATGCCGAGCACCGTGACCGCGGGCCGGGCCCACAACATGTCCGAGACCGAGCCGTCACCGATCAGCTGCACCCCGTCAAGCAGCCCGGCGTCGCTGCGGAACTGCTCGGGCGGGTACGGCTGGCCTTCCCAGCGTCGGGTGTTGTCGAGCCCCTCGACGGTGGTGTTGCCGGCTGCGTCCCGCAGGCTGGCCAGCATCGCGATCAGGGCGGCGAGGGCGTCCGGAGCCGCACCGCCGAACATGCCGGAGTGCACCTCCGAGGCCAGCGCCTCGACCGATACGACCACGTTGACCATGCCACGCAGGCTGACGGTCGCCGCCGGCTGGCCGACGGCCGCGTTTCCGGTGTCGCAGACCAGGATCGTGTCGGCGCGGAGCAGATCCGCGTTGTCGACCACGAACGCCTCCAGCCCCCCGGTGCCCTGCTCCTCGGACCCTTCCACGACCAGCTTGAGGTTCACCGGTACGTCCCGTCCCAAGGCCCGGAGCGCCAGGAGGTGCATGAGGATGTTGCCCTTGCAGTCCGCCGTCCCGCGGCCGTACCAGCGCCCGTCCTTCTCGACCAGCTCGAACGGCGGTGTCTGCCAGGCGGCGTCGTCGAGCGGTGGTTGCACGTCGTAGTGGGCGTACAGCAGCACCGTGGGCGCATCCGGTCGTGTGCACCGGCGAGAGCCCACGACGGCGTTGCTGCCGTCCGCGGTCTCCGCCAGCCGGGCATCGTCGAATCCGAGAGCCGCGAAGTGGTCGAGCACCCACTGCGCAGCGCAGTGGCACTCCTCGGGCGGGAACTGGCGCGGGTCGGCGACCGACTTGATGGCGACCAGCTCGGCCAGCTCCGCCCGCGCCTGGGGCATGAGCTCGGTGATGCGGCTCCTCAGATCCATCTCCTACTCACCCGCCACGTCATCGGTCTCGAGGTCGTCGACGAACTCGTTGAAGTCGTCCAGCTCGTCGGGGCAGTAGATCTCGATGATCAGCTTCTGGCCCTGGAAGACCCGGCTGTCGGCGACCACAGGGCGCGCCCCGGGGCCGGTCGCCCCGTTCGAGAGCTGCGAGAGCAGGATGGCGCGACTCAGCGCGTCGTTCGGGTTCTCGCAGGTCGCTCCGCCGTCCTCGCCGAGGACCCGCACGATCTGGTCTCTGTCCGGGGTGCGAGCGCCCGCGTCCTCGAGGGCCGCGATCAGCTCGTCGGCCTTCTCCTCGGCGTTGCGGGTCTCCCGGGCCGAGTTGAAGGCGAGCAGACCGGCAACGACGAGGACGCCGAGGACGACCAGGGCGGTGATGTAGATCCAGCTGCGTTCGCGCTTGCTCTCTGTCTCCGTCGGGGTGCTCATGACGGGGTCACCTCCTGCGGGTCAGGCTGCTTCCACGACGGCTTGCGGAACCGGTAGAACAGGAACGGCACGAGGAGTCCGAGTCCGAGTGCGCCGCCGCCGACGATGGCGAAGTAGAGACCGGAGTTTCCGGCCGAGAACTGCGATGGCGGGATGAAGCCGACGAGCAGGGCGGCGAGGGAGGCCGCGAAGCCGATTCCGCACATCCCGACCAGCATGGGTGCGCGATACCCGCGCGGATGGTCCGGGTGTTTCCGGCGTAGCTGGATCGCCGCCACGAACATCAGCAGGTACATGATCAGGTAGACCTGGGTGGTGATGACGGAGAAGACCCAGTACGCGCTGGACACGTCCGGGATCAGTGCGTACGCCAGGCCGATCACGGTGGTGACCAGCCCCTGGACGACCAGGATGTTCTGCTGGACACCGTTCTTGTTGAGCTTCTGCAGGAAGGGCGGGAGGTAACCCTCTTGGCGTGAGATCAGCAGCAGGCCCTTCGAGGGCCCCGCCAGCCAGGTCAGCATGCCGCCGAGGGAGGCGGTGACCAGCATGATGCCCACGATCGGGGTCAGCCACTGCCAGCCGAAGTTCGCGAAGACCGCGTCGAAGGCCTGCATCACACCAGCGGTGAGGGACAGCTCCTCAGCGGGCACGATCCAGCTGATCGCCAGCGCCGGGAGGATGAAGATCGCGAGGACCAGGCCCATGGCCAGGAACATCGACTTCGGGAACTCCTTGCCCGGGTTCTTCAGCGAGGACACGTGAACCGCGTTCATCTCCATCCCGGAATAGGAGAGGAAGTTGTTGACGATGAGGACGAGGCTCGAGAGCCCGGCCCACACCGGGAAGATGTTCTCGGAGGTCATCGGTGCCGCGGACTCGTTGCCCTGCCCGAGGAAGACGATGCCGAGAAGGATCAGCACGACGCCGGGGATCAGGGTTCCGATGATCAGGCCGCCGCTGGCGAGACCCGCAACTCCCTTGGTGCCACGTGAGGAGATCCAGACACCGGACCAGTACACGACGATGATCACGCACGCGGTCCACACCCCGCTGCTGGCCAGCTCCGGATTGAACACGTACGCGAGGGTGCTCGCCACGAACCCCAGCAGACTCGGGTAGTAGAAGATCGTCATGGCGAACTGGCACCACACCGCCAGGAAGCCCATCGGCTTGGAGATCCCCTCCGAGACCCACTTGTAGATGCCGCCTTCCCACCCTGATGCGAGCTCCGCGGAGACCAGTGAGGTCGGCAGCAGGAACACGATGGCGGGGAGCAGGTACAAGAACACGCAGGCCAGGCCGTAGACCGCCATCGTCGGCGCCGCCCGCAGGCTGGCTACCGAGCTCGTGGTCATCATCGCCAGCGCCACCCACGAGATCCAGGCGGTAGGCGGAATCTTGGCTCGCGTCGCCAGGTCCGCTGCTGCGTCCCCTGCGCTCATGGTGACCACCGCAGCGGGGCGGGGCTCCTGCGACATCTGGACATCCTCATCACTCCTTGCGAAAAGCGACGGCAGCTGATGGCTCAGATTAGGAATGACGCTCGCGCGGCTGGATCATCCTGAACGGATGATTCGTGCCTGGGCCTCTGTGGTTATCGTCCCTACCAGGAGGACACGATGACCACGACGCAGTCACCAGTGCCGATCACGTACGAGGACTACGCGGCCCGGATGGCCCGTGCCGTCGCCGACGCGACTGAGGCGGGGCTGGACGGGCTCCTCGTGACACCCGGCCCTGACCTGGTGTGGCTCACCGGGTACCAGCCCACCGCCATCACCGAGAGGTTGACGGTGCTCGTGCTCGCTCCCGGCCAGCAGCCGACGCTGCTGGTGCCGACTCTGGAGCGGCCGGACGCCGAGAGTGCCATGGGCGCACCAGGCCTCTCGATCGTCGACTGGGTCGACGGCGAGGATCCGTTCGCGCGCGCCAGCACCTTGATCCCCGCCCACGCAACGATGGGAATCGCCGACTCCGCCTGGGCGATGCATCTGCTCGGGCTGCAGGACGCGTTGCCCGAATCCTCCTACCGGTCGCTGACGCAGGCCCTCCCGATGCTGCGAGCGGTGAAGGACTCCAAGGAGCTCGCTCGGCTGGCAGCTGCCGGGGCCGCCGCGGACGCGGCCTACGAGCAGATCCTCGGAGTCAGGTTCGCCGGCCGGAAGGAGACGGACGTGGCCGCCGACCTGGCCCGCCTGCTTCGAGAGTTCGGGCACGAGCAGGTCGACTTCACGGTGGTCGGCTCAGGCCCCAACGGCGCCAACCCTCACCACGAGGCCGGCGACCGCACCATCGAGGTCGGCGATGCGATCGTCCTCGACTTCGGCGGGCTGATGCACGGCTACGGCTCGGACACCAGCCGCACGGTCTGTGTGGGCGAACCGTCCGCTCTGGTCCGCGAGGTCCACGAGGTCGTCCGCGCGGCGCAGCAGGCAGGAGTCGAAGCGGTACGCCCAGGCGTTGCCTGCCAGGAGATCGACCGGGCCGCTCGAGAGGTGATCACGGACGCGGGGTACGGCGAGCGGTTCATCCATCGCACCGGGCACGGCATCGGCACCACGACGCACGAACCGCCGTACATGATCGAGGGCGAGGAGCAGCCGCTGGTGCCCGGGATGTGCTTCTCCGTCGAGCCCGGGATCTACCTCCCCGGGGAGTTCGGCGTCCGCATCGAGGACATCGTCACGGTCACCGAAGCGGGCGGCAGGCGTCTGAACAACACCGAGCGTGACCTGAGGGTCGTCAGCTGAGGCCTGGTGTCACTGGGACGTACTGCACTACTCGGTGGGCAGGAGCGCGGTAGACAGCATGACCCGCTGCTTCCCGGCCGCCTCGCCGGCGTACGGGGCGATGAGCTCGTTGAATCCTTGCTGGATCCGCGCGAGGTCTTCCTCGTCGACGTACAGCGCGCCGGTGCCGAACCCGAGGTGGCTGCGGGTGACCTCGCCGAGCGCGAGTGAACCCTCGAACGTACGAAGCAGCTCGCCGATGAACGCGAGGAAGCCGGCTCGGATCTGCTCGTCGGAGAGTGTCGCCAGCTCGGCCTGCTCGACGTGAGCCATCCGCTCGCCCAGCGTGTAGGTGCGCTCGGTCGTGCCCCGCACCCGCCGCTCCGACGCCACCGCGAGGAAGCCGGCCTCGACGAGGGTGGCGACGTGTCGGTACAGCGTTGCCTGGGGGACATCGGTCAACAGTTCCCGGAGCTGGGCGGTGGTCAGGTCGCGACCACCCACCGCCTGCAGAACCCGCAGCCGTACGGGGTGCGCGACGACCTCGGAGATATTGCCTTGCGACGGCATGTGACTCCCATTATTATCATTCTTAGAATGTTCCTGATCTGATCATATTCTAGGAGATGAGATGACCACTCTCAACGTCCAAGACGGCCTGCTCACGCTCACCTTTCCCGGCTGGGAGCGGCTGATGGCGGGCCGCGGGAGCTACTCCGTCGCCATCAGCGCCGTCGACTCGGTGGAGGTGCTGCCGGACTGGAGCTCGGAGGTCTTGGGCTGGCGTATCGGTCTGGTGATCTCCGGTCTACGCAAGCTGGGCACCTTTCGACACCCCGATGGCACCCGCAGGCTGGTCTCGATGACGCGTGGGCTGCCTCTGCTGCGGATCCGGTTGCGCGACCGGGAGGTCGGTGCTGGCTTCGACGAGCTGCTGGTCAGCGCTCCGGAGGCCGCCGAGCTGGCGTCGGAGCTCGATGCTCTGGCTCGGCCATGAGCGCGGCTGCGGCTGTGGGTGTAACGGCGGAGGGGAGCGGGGTGCTGTCCGGCCCGACTCTGAAGACCGAGGGTCTGGCCAAGTCCTTCGGGCCGGTGCCGGCGCTCACCCGGGTCGATCTGGTCGCCCGGCCCGGACGGGTGACCGGCTTCATCGGGCCGAACGGCGCGGGCAAGAGCACGACCTTGCGCATCCTCACCGGACTTGCCCGTGCGGATCAGGGGACGGCGACGATCGATGAGGTGCCCTACACCGCGTTGAGCTGTCCGTCCCGAGTGCTGGGCGTCGTCGGCGACCTGGCCGGCGCCCATCCGGGGATGACCGCTCGCGGGCACCTGCAGACTCAGGCCGCCCTGATCGGTGTACCCGGCGACCGGGTCGAGCAAGTGCTCGAGGAGACCGGCCTGCGCTCGGTGTCGCGTCGACGAGTACGCGGCTTCTCGACCGGGATGCGCCAGCGGCTGGCGTTGGCGACGGCCCTGTTGGGGCAGCCATCCGGGCTGATCCTCGACGAGCCGACCAACGGGCTGGACCCCTCGGGCATCGTCTGGCTGCGACGTCTTGTGCGAGCCTTCGCCGATGCCGGTGGGACGGTGCTGGTTTCCAGTCATGTGCTCACCGAGCTGCAGCAGGTCATCGACGATCTGGTGCTCATCGAGGGTGGCCGCACGCTCTGGTCCGGTTCCTTGAGCGACTTCACCGGTGACCACGCCTCACTCGAGGAGGCCTACCTGAGCATGATCGAGGAGGAGATGGCATGCGACAGCTGAAGAACACGATCCGAGGTGAGGTCGTGCGGCTGACCAGGACGCGGCTGCCCCTGTGGACGCTGGTGGCTGCGGTGGCGTGCGGTGGCCTGCTCACCGGTCTCATCGCCCTGACCGGGCCGGAGAACGCCACTCCGCCGATGCCTGGGTTGGACACAGCCGCAGGCGTGTCCGGAGTCTTGAGTCTCCTTGGCGTCGCCCTCTTCGTGCCTGCGCTGATCGGCACTGTGGCGATCACTGGCGAATACCGGCATCGGACCGTAGCCAACACCTTCCTCGCGGTGCCGAAGCGCGGCCGGGTGCTGGTGGCCAAGCTGATCGCCTACGGGGGTCTCGGTCTGGCGTACGGGGTGGTCCTGGCGCTCTCCGCGATCGCCGGGATCTACGCAGGGACCTCAGCGCACGGGATCGAGCCGGGGCTCGGGCTCGACGCCATTCTCGGCACCACGGCGAGGTACGGCGCCGCCGCAGCCATCTACATGCTGCTGGGCGTCGGCATCGGAGCCGTCGCGCGGCACCAGCTGCTCGCGATCGGGATCACGCTGGGCTACTTCTACTTCATGGAGAACCTGATGATGATTCTCCCTGGAGTCAACATCGTCTATCCCTTCCTTCCCGGTGGAGCCACCGCCGCGCTCACCGGGTCGACCGAGCTGTTGGAGATGATCGCCGCCGAGGCGGGCGTGAGTGGACCCGTCGTCCAGGCGCCGTTGACAGGCGCGCTCGTGCTCCTCGGCTACGCCCTGGCCTCCTCGGTGCTGGCCGCTGCCGTATCCCTGCGTCGCGACGTCGCCTGAGCCTGTTCGAGGTCGGACGCTCGCCGTCAGGGGCTCAGGCGTGGCCGCCCTGGACTTCCTTGGCGGCGGCCTTGATGTCGTCCGCCTCGACCTTCTCGAGGGTGGACTCGACGATGGTCTCCGCCCGCTCGAGGGCCTTGCGGATCTTGATCTCGCCGGGGTCGGAAACCAGGGCGAGCAGGCCGGAGTGCCCTGGTGTGATCGCATTCTCGAGCTTCTGCTCGAGCTCGCGGTTGTGGTGGCGCTGCCGCAGCTTTCCGACGAAGGCTCCGGCCCCGCCTGCCACTGCGGCGCTGCCGATGATCGACGGTGGGAAGATCACGCCGAGCGCGATGCCGCCGACGACGCCCCACTTGAGTCCTGACTTCGTGCTGTGGTCGGTCGCCTTCTGGATCTCCAGCTTGCCCTCGGCCGAGCGCCTGACCACGATGACGCCCTCGATCTCGACGCTGCGGCCGTTCTCGACCGACTTGAGCGCCTCGTACGCCTCCCACGCCATGTCCGTGTCACTGAAGTCCGCGATGATGAGGGTGTACGCGCCGTCGGACACGGAGGCCGCGTTCACCTCGACGTCGGGGTTGGTGGTCTCGTCTGCCATGACATCCGCTCCTAGGTGGTTGAGGTTCCACTCTCGAACGGTCATGGGTCGGCGGCATCACCCGTAGCGGGTGGGGTGTGCCGCTAGGACGAGCCGATGATCACTGGCCCTGACGCGACCGGCGCCAGTACCCCCACGCCCACGTGAGAAGCAGCGCTCCCAGGATCGACCCGATCAGCCCGGTCGGGTGGAGATCGAGGCCGTTGCCGGTCGCGAGGCTGAGCCCCAGGCCACCGACGAAGGAGCCCAGGAGGCCCGTCACCGCCGCGGTGGTCCAATCGATGTCCTTCATCGATCGACCGAGAACGAGTTGTGCCACGCCGCCTGCCACGATGCCGAACAGGATGATCGCGATGATGAGCATATTGGCAACCTACCGCATCCAAACGCTCTCTATCCGGCGTTGAACCACACTGCTCGATGGGTCAGGCGCTGCTGACTGACAAGTGCTGGTCGAGCCGCCTTGCTCGCTGGTCGAGCCGCCTTGCTCGCTGGTCGAGCCGCTGGAGCCGCTAGGCGGAGGCGTGTCGAGACCAACACGGTCCGCTTCTTCGGGAAAGCTCGCTTGGCGGCTGTACTTCGTTTCAGGGTTCGCCGCCGACCCTTGATTTGAGTGTTTCTCGATCGTGCGCCGCGTCAAGGACGGGCTTCGCCCGCCGGCTTCGCCGGCCGCTTCGCGGTCCTTGACCCGGCACCCGATCGAGAAAGATTTCGCCTGTATCGGGGCGGCGGCGAGAGAGTGGCGCGGTGCTCAGGTGTCTTGTTCGCTGACTGCGTAACTGTCATCTGAACACCACAAATAGGTCGCGTCTGGGTACTCGATCGCATATAATAAGGCGCATGTACGAGACCATCGACCACCTCCTCGCTGGGCCGCCTTCGGGCGCGTCCGAGGCTGAGCTGGTTGACTGGATCGCTGGTCTCGAAGCGGTCAAGTGCACTGCTGAGGCGGTCCAAGCCGAAGCGGCGGTACGCCTCGACGAAGCCGTCCGGGCACGCCAGGCCGAGGCCGGGGTGCCTGCCCGCAGGCTGGGCGAAGGGGTCGCCTCGCAGATCGCGCTGGCTCGGCGGGTCTCGCCCGAGAAGGGCGCCAAGCTGCTCGGCCTGGCAAAGATCCTGACCGCAGAGATGCCGCACACCTTCGCGCTGATGAAGGCGGGTCTGTTCTCCCAGTGGCAGGCCACCATCCTCGCCCGTGAAACCGCCTGTCTGTCGTTGGGCGATCGTCGGGTCATCGACTACGAACTCTGCGCCATGGGTTCGGGCGGCGAGCCTGCCAAGGCGGTGTCGATGGGGCTACGGCAGCTCGAGAACGCCGCCAAGAAGGTCGCGATCACCCTCGACCAAGCCTCCGTCGTCGCCCGAGCCGCCAACGCCGTGAAAGACCGCCGCGTCAGCCTCCGGCCGGCCCCGGACACGATGACGTGGTTGGGTGCCCTGCTCCCGGTCAAGGACGGCGTCGCGGTCTTCGCCGCACTGGACCAGGCGGCCAAGGCTGCCCACGCAGCCGGCGATGAACGCACGCGCGGTCAGGTCATGGCCGACACGCTCGTCGACCGGATCACCGGCCGCAGCACGACCGGCTCGAAGCCTCGGATCGAGGTCAAGATCGTGATGACCGCAGACACGCTCGCCAGCGACGCGGATCAGCCCGCCATGGTCGAGGGCTACGGACCCGTCCCCGCCGCCTGGGCTCGTGAAGCACTCAACTATGCCGAGGTGTTCGTCCGTCGCCTGTTCACCGACCCCGCCGGGCGGCTGGTCGCGATGGAATCCCGATCACGCAAGGCACCCGACGGGCTGGCGGAGTTCATCGCCACCCGGGACGGCGGGATCTGCCGCACCAACGGCTGCGACGCCCCGATCCGCAACATCGACCACATCCAACGCCACGCAGATGGCGGTACCACCAGCGCCGAGAACCTGCAGGGCCTGTGCGAAAGGTGCAACCAGGCCAAGGAAGCCCTCGGCTGGCAGGCCAGACCAGGACCCGACGGCAGCATCATCACCACCACCCCCACGGGCCATACCTACACGAGCCCACCACCCGACACCTGGGCACAACCGCCGCCAACCTGGTCCCGAGCAGAGTTCGGGCTGCGCGACGTACTTCTCGACCACGATCTCGCCGCGTGACCCCCGCCCAACCTCGACCGGCATGCAGTGTCAGTGCGCGCGGTGGGTGCGCTGCCGTCTACAGTTGTCCCGTGCGTTTCGACGTACGTTCCCCGGTTGGTCTGCCGGCAGGGCCCGCCTGACTTTGAATCAGGACTAGCGACGTAGGTTCGACTCCTACCCGGGGAGCAGAAGCGGCCCGAGGTCATCTGACCTCGGGCGGTTGAGCAGTAGCTATGCGCTTGGCATGCAGGTAGGACTCACCGCAGGTCGAACCATGCGGATCCTGTCCACGGCACGACCTGCGCGCCAAGCCCCCGGTCCTCGTCGCTGCCCCACGCTTGCGGCGAGAACCCCTTGGTCGCCCACGGCCTTCAAGCCGCGGACAGGATCCGCATGACACGTCAACGTCTGCTCGCTCGCCGGGGTTATGCATCTGGTTCCATACGTTTTAGCGAATGTGCGGACTTCGCTTTGCGTTCACCCGATGTGCGCCAACAATTCGATAATCCAGCCCAGTCAATGTTCGCTTGCGCTGCTCTCAATCTGTGAAGCATTGAGGACGGTTCCTGTCCGCGATGGCTTCTACGGTCACATCAACCGATCGTCACACCGCGCGCATCGGCATGTCGCTGGAAGGACAACGTATGTCAGAACCCCTCGCCTTTCCCGAGCCGAGCATGATCGCCGTCAACGGCATCGAGCTCGAAGTCTTCGAGGCGGGACAGGAGAACGCCGGCAATCCCATCGTCCTCTGCCACGGCTGGCCGGAGCTGGCTTTCTCGTGGCGACACCAGATGGAGGCGCTCGCCGCCGCCGGTTATCACGTCATCGCTCCCAACCAGCGTGGCTACGGCAACTCGTCCCGCCCCGCCGAGGTCTCCGACTACGACATCGTGCATCTCTCCGGCGACCTCGTCGGTCTCCTGGATCACTTCGGATACGAGGACGCCACGTTCGTGGGCCACGACTGGGGCGCGAACGTGGTGTGGAGTGCTGCCGTCCTGCATCCCACTCGGGTGAACAAGGTGATCGCGCTCAGCGTGCCGTACATGGAACGCGGTGAGGTGCCGCCCGTCGCGTTCATCGAGTCGATCGTCGGCAGCGACTCGTACTTCGTCCACTTCAACCGCCAGCCCGGGGTGGCCGATGCTGTGTTCGACGCGAACGCCCGCCGTTTCCTGTGCAACCTGTACCGCAAGAACGAGGGCGCGGCCGAGCCGGAGCCGGGCATGCCGCTCCTCAACCTCGCCCACGCCGATACGCCACGTGGAGAGCCTGTGATGAGCGACGAGGAGCTGGCGGTGTTCATCGACGCATTCGAGGCATCGGGCTTCACGTCGAGCGTGAACTGGTACCGCAACGTGGACCGCAACTGGGAGCTGATGGAGGACGTCGACCCGATCGTCCGCCAGCAAGCGCTGATGATCTACGGCGCACGTGACACGGTCATGAGGGCGCCGAACCTCGAGGCGTTCGTGCCGCGCGTCGACGTCGTGGAGCTGAACTGCGGCCACTGGATCCAGCAGGAGCTGCCGCAGGAGACCACCCGCCTGATTCTCGAATGGCTCCAGCGAGGAGCATCTCGAGTGTGAGTGCGGCTCACGCAGCGTGGCGGCGGAGGAACTCGCGGAGGATGTCGTTGAACGCCTGCGGAGCCTCGAGGTTGCTGACGTGGCCGCAGTCGGGGATGACGGCGAGGCCGGCGCCTTGGATCTGGCGCTCGAACTCGTTTGCAACTGCCAGGGGTGACCGCGCGTCGAGGGCGCCCCAGATGAGCTGGGTGGGGACCTGGATCGTCCCGAGCACGTCGGTCAGATCGGCGTCGGCCATCGCGGTCAGGGCGGTCAGCATGCTGTGGCGGCGTACGTCGGCCGCCATCGCCTCCAGCAGGGGGACGAACTCCGGCGGCGGAGGGCCGGCGAAGAGGCCTGGGAGGGTCGGGTCGAAGCTGTCTGACGGCTGGTTGAGCAGGCCCGCTAGACGGGCGTCGGCCTCGTCGGGGCCGAGGGAGCCGCGCCAGCCGGCGTAGCCGTCGGCGAGCACCAGGCTTCGCGTCACATCAGGGTGGCGTCGGTAGAGCTCGAGGATGACGGTGACGCCCCAGGAGAGCCCGACGAGGGTGCACGGAGAGATGTCCAGGGCTCGGATCAGCCCGCCAAGGTGGTCTGCGTAGTCGCTCAGCACGAAACCCTCGGGCACGTCGTCGGAGCTGCCGGCGCCCGGTTCGTCCCACGCGATGACGGTGAACTCGTCCGAGAGGGCCTCGAGCTGTGGTGTCCACGCGCGGCCGTCCTCGGCGCCGCCGTGGACGAAGACGACCGCGGGACCGTTCCCGGCTCGCCGGTAGGCGATACGCAACCCGTCGATCTCGACGACATCCATGAAACCGAAGGTAGCGCGCTCCGGGTTCAGGTAGGGGATCCCCCGATGCTCTCGCCGCGCCGAGGTCAATAGCGTCGAGAGCATGACGACTCTCGCTAGCAGGAAGGGACCGGTGGCGCCCGCGGCGCGGGCCGCGAGCCCTGCCGTCATTGCCGTCGCGGTGCTGATGGCGTTGGGCTGTCTGGCGTTCGCCGGGGTCAACGTGGTCTTCGAGGCCACCGATCGTTTCGCCGAGGGCCGCTACGCCGAGTACGCCACCGGGCTCTCGGTCATGAACTGGACCGTCACGAGCCTGAAGGTCCTGGGGGCCGCGGTCGCCCTGCTGTCGGTGGCCGCACGCCCGGTCCGGTTCGTGACGCCATGGGCCATGTCGGTGCTTCTCTGGGGTGCCTTCGCGACGCTCGCGCTCGACGCGGTCGGCAGCACCGTGGAGGCCGGCGTGATCCTGCTGGGAGCGAGCGGCGACCCGGCTGACCTCGGCCTGCGCTCGGTGGCGTACCTCCTCGGATCGGTCGTCTCGGCCGCGGGATTCGGGGTGCTCGCCGTGTCCTACCTGCGGCGGTACGCCGTCTCGAAGGTCACCGTCATCCTGGGCGTGCTCGGTGGCCCGATCCTGCTCGGTCTGCTGTTCCTCGGCCTTCCCGGACTGCTCGTCGTCCTCGGGGTCATGCCGCCCGGCTGACCCTGGCTGTCGTCATTGATGGCCACGCGCAGTTCATCTTCGTGTAAGGTCGCCGGGCTTCCTGTGGACGTCCGCGTGTCGCGCTGGTGATTCCGGAGATGCACAGGGAGACATGGATACTGGCCTGTATCAAGGTCGTGGGGGAGCAGGGTGTAAAGTCGCCCAAACTAATCGACAAACACTTGGAGGAAGCGTGGGCATGGGACCGGTCATCGGTTACGTACCTGGCGTGTTCGATCTCTTCCACATCGGTCACCTCAACATGCTGCGCCAGGCGCGAGAGCGCTGCGACACGTTGATCGCGGGTGTGGTCTCCGACGAGGTCTGCGAGACGACCAAGGGGATCATCCCGACCGTCCCGCTCGTCGAGAGGCTCGAGATCGTCGAGGCGATCGGGATCGTGGACGCGGTCTACGCCGAGCGCACCACCGACAAGGTCGACTCCTGGCGCGAGGTCGGGTTCACCCACCTCTTCAAGGGCGATGACTGGAAGGGCACCGAGAAGGGCGACGCGCTCGAGAAGAAGATGGCGTCGGTCGGTGTCGAGGTCGTCTACTTCCCCTACACGCTCCAGACCAGCAGCACCGCTCTGCGGAAGGCCATCGCGCGAGAGGATGCCCAGGTCTCGTGACCGGCAGTGCCCCCACTCCTGGCGGACAGTTCGAGATCTCCGACGAAGGGGTCCTTGTCCGGGACTCCTCGACGCCGGTCCTGATTCTCTCCGTCGACGGCCAGTACGTCTGGTCCCTCACGCCCGAGCGCGACGGCCACCCGGTCGACGGGGGCACCATGGTGCCGTGGCCGACCGTGCTCACCCGGTTCCTGGACGGCACCGCGACGATCACCATCGCCGACTACGAGGGCGAGGTGCTCTTCGAGGACAAGGTCGTCCTCGGCTCCGGTGAGGGCAACATCTCGATCGTCGACGGCAGCGGCAACCCGCTCAGCGTCGACAAGGTCGGCCACCTGACCCGCTCGTTCGAGGCCACCGACGAAAGCATCCGCGAAGAGATCCTCGACGGCACCCAGCGTGTCCTCGCCGACCTCCGCGACGTGGTCGGCGTCGAGGCCTACCTCAACTACGGCGCGCTTCTCGGCGCGATCCGCGAAGGCCGGATGCTCGGCCACGACTCCGACACCGACGTCTGCTACCTCTCCAAGCACACCGTCCCCGCCGAGATCATCTCCGAGTCGTACGCCATCGAGCGCACCATGCGCGAGCGCGGCTGGAGCGTCCTGCGGATGTCGGGCGGAGACATCAAGGTGCTGCACCAGGTCTCGGACGGCCGCAAGGTGCACATCGACATCTTCGTGGCGTTCTACGTGCCCGACAAGGACGGCGAGCCGGTCTTCTACCAGCTCGGCAACCGCTCCGGACGGCTGCGCCGCGAGGCGATCGTGCCGGTCTCGACGATCAACCTGCACGGCTACGACTTCCCGGCTCCCGCCGAGCCCGAGGAGATGCTGGCCTTCATCTACGGCCCGAAGTGGCGCACCCCGGACCCGTCGTTCAAGTACGCCGACCCGCCGGCCGGCGTACGTCGCCTGGACGGCTGGCTGCGCGGATTCCGCACCGACATGGGGTTCTGGACCGAGTTCCACAACACCCACGGAAAAGAGCTCGAGAGCAAGCAGTCGGCCTTCGGCGCGTGGGTCCAGCGGCAGCTGCCCGAGGACGCGAAGGTGGTCGACATCGGCTCAGGCGCGATCGGGCGTGACGGTCGCTTCTTCGCCCGCAAGGGACACCAGGTGCACTCGGTGGACTTCTCCCGTGCCGCGGTGGCCGCCGTACGCCGCAGAGCCGAGCGCCACAAGCTCCCGCTGGTCTCCGAGCAGCTCATCCTCGGCGAGCTGCGTTCAACGCTGGCGCTGGGTGCGCGGCTTGCCCGCGACCCCCACCATCTCTACGCTCGGGACCTGATCGGCTGCCTCGACGGCGCGGCCCGGAGCCAGCTCTGGACCCTGGCGAAGATGGCGCTGCGTCCCAGTGGCGGCAAGCTCTACCTCGAGTTCGCGGTCACCGGTGAGAACCTTCCCGAGCCGCAGCCCGAAGGCCTCGTACGCCGCGTCGACCCCGCCCTCGTCCAGGCCGAGATCGAGGCGGCCGGCGGTGTGGTCGAGCACCTCGGGATCAACGAAGGCCAGGACATGCTCGGCAACCCGTTGCCCGGCGTCGCGCGGCTACGCGCCTCCTGGCCCTCCCCCAAAAAACTGACGCAGCACGCTGCAGAAGGAAACTGACATGTCCGACGATTCCGGCATCAAGAACATCGCTCGCGGCGCCCGCGACGCGGCCCGTACGCGTGCCTCGCTGGTGCGCCGTATCGAGGCGCTCGAGGCCGAGGTGCAGGAGCAGCGTCAGCTCAACCGGCGCGTCGCCGAGCTGACCGACGTGGTCGCCGAGCTGCTCATCCCGCTGCAGGACGCCGACAAGGAGAAGGCGGAGCAGGTCCTCGCGGCCTACCGGGCGAAGATCTGACACCGTTCGGCCTCAGCCCAGCGCGTCGAGCGCCTGCCTGAGATCCTCGAGCCGCGTCCCGAGGCGGCGGCGGGCATCGCCGCCGGGGCCGATGTCACCGCCGGTGTCGAGCTCGGCCACGGCCTCCTCGACTCCCGCGAGCCGGGAGCGGAGATCGGTGACGACGTCGACGTCGACCCGGCCGGGCTGGGCGGCCCGCTCGTCCAGGGACCGACGCAGCAGGTCGGCCTGGGCACTGAGCTTCCGGCTGGCGTGCCAGAGGTCGACGAAGACCTGCACCTTCGCCCTCAGCAGCCACGGGTCGAACGGCTTGGCGAGGAAGTCGGCGGCGCCGGTCGCGTAGCCGCGATAGGCGAGGTGGGTGTCGAAGTCGTTGGCGGTCAGGAAGATGATCGGGACGTCCTTGGTGCGTTCGCGTGCCTTGATGCGGGTGGCCGTCTCGAAGCCGTCCATCCCCGGCATCTGCGCGTCGAGCAGGATCAGCGCGAAGTCGTCGTGGAGCAGGGCGCGTAGGGCGTCCTCGCCGGATCCCGCGCGGACGAGGCTCTGGTTGAGCGAGCCGAGGATCGCCTCGAGCGCGACCAGGTTGGCGGCACGGTCGTCGACGAGCAGGATCTTCGCCGTCCCCTGATGGCGATCACTCATGAGAGCCACAACCGGAACAGCGAGAGCAGGTCGGCGACGTCGACCGGTTTGGTGATGTACTCCGAGGCGCCGGCGGCGAGGCTGTCCTCGCGATCACCGGTCATCGCCTTCGCGGTCAGCGCGATCATCGGGAGGCTCTTGAACTGCGGGATGTCGCGGATCAGGCGCATCGCGGTCAGCCCGTCCATGCCCGGCATCATGATGTCCATCAGCACCAGGTCGACGCCCGGTTCCCGCTGGAGTGCCTCGATCCCGGCCTCGCCGGACTCCGCGTAGATGACGTCGATGCCGTGCTGCTCGAGCGCGCTGGTGAGCGCGAAGACGTTGCGTACGTCGTCGTCGACGATCAGGATCCTCCGACCGACGAACTGGCCGTTCGGACCGGCCGGCTCGGGGACGTACGTCCCAGGGGGCTGCACTCCGGGGCGGCCCAGCAGCACGCTCACGTCGTCGATCGTCTCCTCGGTGGTTGCCGGCGTCTTGAGGGTCATCGCCTGGGCGTACCTGTCCAGCCGGCTCTGCTGGGCCTTGGTCACCTCGCCGACCCTACTCAGCACGACGGGGATGTTCTTGGTGCGCTTGTGGGTGCGCATCCAGCGGAGTACGTCGAAGCCGCCGTCCGCCAGCGGAAGGTCCAGGACGACACAGTCGACGTCGCGGTCGGTCAGGACCGTCTGAGCCTCCTCGGGCGAGGTGCCGAAGACAGTCTCGACCTCGTCGACCGAGCCGAACAGGGCCTCCACGACGGCGCTGGTGCCGGGGCCGGACTCGTCGCTGTCGCTGCTGAGGACCAGCAGGAGCTGGTCCGCTCTGGTGGCGGTCGCATCCTCGTACGCGGCGGGCGTCGGAGGCTGGGCGTCGATCGTCCCGGAGCTGATTCTGGGGACGTACAGGGTGAAGGAGCTGCCGTGTCCGGGGTCGCTCTTCACCTGGATCTCGCCGCCGATGAGGTGGGCGACCTCGCGGCTGATCGACAGGCCGAGGCCGGTGCCGCCGAACTTGCGGCTGATCGTGCCGTCGGCCTGCTGGAACGCCTCGAAGATGACCTTCAGCTTCTCCGGCGGGATGCCGATGCCGGTGTCGACCACCGAGAACGCCAGCACCGCGTCGGCCTGCTGCAGGCTGGGTGTCGAGAAGCGCTCGCCGGAGGCGTTGCGGATCAGCAGCCGGACGCCGCCGCCGTCGGTGAACTTCACTGCGTTGGAGAGCAGGTTGCGCAGCACCTGCTGCAGCCGGTGCTGGTCCGAGCGCAGCACCCGGGGTACGTCGGGGTCGACGCTGACGATGAAGTCGAGGTCCTTCTCGGCGGTCAGCGGCCGGAAGGTCGCCTCGACGTACTCGACGACCGAGGTGACCGCGACGTCGGTGACGTGGACGTCCATCTTCCCCGCCTCGACCTTGGACAGGTCGAGGATGTCGTTGATCAGCTGGAGGAGATCGGTGCCGGCACCGTGGATGGTGCGGGAGTACTCCACCTGGCGGGAGTTGAGGTTGCCGTCGACGTTGTCGGAGAGCAGCCGGGCCAGGATGAGCAGCGAGTTGAGCGGCGTACGCAGCTCGTGCGACATGTTGGCCAGGAACTCGGACTTGTAGCGGGACGAGAGGGCGAGCTGCTCGGCGCGCTCCTCCAGGCCACGCCGGGCGTCCTCGATCTCGAGGTTCTTGATCTCGATCGCCTGGTTCTGGTCGGCGAGCTGACGCGCCTTCTCCTCGAGAGCGGCGTTGGTCTGCTGCAGCTCCACCTGCTGGCGCTCGCCCTCGTCCTGCTTGTCCTGCAGCTCGGCCGCGAGGCGCTGCGACTCGACCAGCAGCTCCTCGGTGCGCGAGCTGGCCATGATCGCGTTGAGCGAGACCCCGATCGACTCCGCGAGCTGCTCGAGGAACTGCATGTGGACGGCGCTGAACGGCCGGAACGAGGCGAGCTCGACGACACCGATCACCTTCTCCTCGAACGCCACCGGGAGCACCACGATCGAGGTCGGTGCCGCCGACCCGTGGCCCGAAGAGATCCGCAGGAAGTCGGCCGGCACGTCGCGCACGATGATCGGCTGACGGTCGTACGCCGCCTGCCCGACCAGTCCCTCGCCGAGTGCGAAGACATCGGGGACGTCGGGGCCGGGCTGGTAGCCGTAGGAGGCGATCCTGCGCAGGACCTTGGGGCCGCCGTGCTCGGAGGTCTGGTCGGTGAGGAAGATCGAGCCCTGCTGGGCACCGACCAGCGGGGTGAGCTCGGAGACGATCAGCCGGGCGACCTCGAGCAGGTCCCGACCGCCCTGCATGTGGCCGGTGAACCGGGCCAGGTTGGTCTTGAGCCAGTCCTGGTCCTCGTTGGCCCTGGTGGTCTCCCGCAGCGAGTCGATCATCTCGTTGAGGTTGTCCTTCAGGTCGGCGACCTCGCCGGCGGCCCCGACGGTGATCTGCCGGCTCAGGTCGCCCTGGGTCACCGCGGCGGAGACCTCGGCGATGGCGCGGAGCTGTGTGGTCAGCGTCGACGCGAGCTGGTTGACGTTCTCCGTCAGTCCGCGCCAGGTGCCGGAGACGTCGGCGACCTCGGCCTGGCCGCCGAGCTTGCCCTCGGTGCCGACCTCGCGGGCGACGCGGGTGACCTCGTCGGCGAAGGAGGAGAGCTGGTCGACCATGGTGTTGACCGTGGACTTGAGCTCGAGGATCTCGCCTCGGGCGTCGACGGTGATCTTCTGGGTCAGGTCGCCACGGGCCACCGCGGTGGTGACCTGGGCGATGTTGCGGACCTGGGAGGTCAGGTTGGAGGCCATCGAGTTGACCGAGTCGGTGAGGTCCTTCCAGGTGCCGGCCACGCCGCGTACGTGGGCCTGACCGCCCAGCGATCCCTCGGTGCCGACCTCGCGGGCGACACGGGTGACCTCGTCGGCGAAGGTACGCAGCGTGTCGACCATCGCGTTGAGGGTGCCGGCCAGGGCGGCGACCTCGCCGCGGGCCTCGATGGAGATCTTCTGCGACAGGTCGCCCTGCGAGACCGCCTTGGAGACCTGGGCGATGCTGCGGACCTGGTTGGTCAGGTTGGAGGCCATCGAGTTCACCGAGACGGTCAGGTCGCGCCAGGTGCCGGCGACACCGGGCACCTGGGCCTGGCCGCCGAGCGCGCCCTCGGTGCCGACCTCGCGGGCGACACGGGTGACCTCGTCGGCGAACGAGCCGAGCTGGTCGACCATGGTGTTGATGGTGGACTTGAGCTCGAGGATCTCGCCGCGGGCGTCGACGGTGATCTTCTGGGTCAGGTCGCCGCGGGCGACGGCGGTGGTGACCTGGGCGATGTTGCGGACCTGGGAGGTCAGGTTGGACGCCATCGAGTTCACCGAGTCGGTGAGGTCCTTCCAGGTGCCCGAGACGTCGTGCACGTCGGCCTGGCCGCCGAGCTTGCCCTCGGTGCCGACCTCGCGGGCGACGCGGGTGACCTCGGCGGCGAAGGAGGAGAGCTGGTCGACCATGGTGTTGATGGTCGACTTGAGCTCGAGGATCTCGCCTCGGGCATCGACGGTGATCTGCCGGCTCAGGTCGCCGCGGGCCACCGCTGTCGTCACCTGGGCGATGTTTCGCACCTGGGCGGTCAGCGTGCCGGCCATGAAGTTCACCGAGTCGGTCAGGTCGCGCCAGGTGCCGGAGACGCCGGGCACCGCTGCCTGGCCGCCGAGCTGACCCTCGCCACCGACTTCGCGGGCGACGCGGGTGACCTCGTCGGCGAAGGCGGAGAGCTGGTCGACCATGGTGTTGACGGTGGTCTTGAGCTCAGCGAGCTCGCCGCGTACGTCGACGGTGATCTTCTGGGACAGGTCGCCGCCGGCCACCGCGGTGGTGACCTGCGCGATGTTGCGGACCTGGTTGGTCAGGTTGGTCGCCATCGAGTTGACGGAGTCGGTGAGGTCCTTCCAGCGGCCGCCGACGCCAGGCACCTCGGCCTGGCCGCCCAGCATGCCCTCGGTGCCGACCTCGCGGGCGACACGCGTCACCTCGTCGGCGAAGGCGGAGAGCTGGTCGACCATGGTGTTGACGGTGGTCTTGAGCTCGGCGAGCTCGCCGCGTACGTCGACGGTGATCTTCTGGGACAGGTCGCCGCCGGCCACCGCGGTGGTGACCTGGGCGATGTCACGGACCTGGTTGGTCAGGTTGCTCGCCATCGAGTTCACCGAGTCGGTGAGGTCCTTCCACCGGCCGGCGACGCCCGGCACCTCGGCCTGGCCCCCGAGGATGCCCTCGGTGCCGACCTCGCGGGCGACGCGGGTGACCTCGTCGGCGAAGGTCTGCAGGGTGGCGGTCATCGAGTTGAGCGTCTCGGCGAGCTCGGCGACCTCACCGCGTGCGGTGACCGTGATCTGCTGCGACAGGTCGCCGCGGGCGACGGCCTTGGCGACCGAGGAGATCCCACGCACCTGGGAGGTCAGGTTGGAGGCCATCGTGTTGACCGAGTCGGTCAGGTCGCGCCAGGTGCCGGAGACGCCGCGCACGTCGGCCTGGCCGCCGAGGCGGCCCTCGGTGCCGACCTCGCGGGCGACACGGGTGACCTCGGCGGCGAACGAGGACAGCTGGCCGACCATCCGGTCGACGGTGTCCTTGAGCTGCGCCATCTCGCCGGAGACCTCGATGGTGACCGTGCGGGACAGGTCGCCGTTGGCGACGGCGGTGGTGACCTCGGCGATGTCGCGGACCTGGGCGGTCAGCCGCGAGGACATCGTGTTGACCGCGTCGACGAGATCGCGCCAGGTGCCGGAGGCGTTGCGCACCCGGGCGCGACCACCGAGCTTGCCCTCGGTGCCGACCTCGCGGGTGACGCGGGCGATCTCCTCGGTGATCGTGGCGAGCTGGGCGACCAGGCCGTTCACGCTCTTGGCGACCAGCAGCGGGTCGCCCTTGAGGGCGCGGCTGCCGTGGCGTACGTCCATCGTCTGGGTGAGGTCGCCCGCGGAGACGGCGGCGACGACCCGGGCGACGTCGGCGGTCGGGCGTGCCAGGTCGGCGACCAGCTTGTTGGCGTCCTCGACGGCACCGGCCCAGGCACCGCCGCCGATGCTCGGCCGGAGCCGTTCGTCGTGGTGGCCGTCGCGGCCCGCCTCACGACGCACGCGCGCGATCTCGTCGGTCAGGTGGTTCAGCCGCTCGGCGATCTCGTTGTGGATGGAGGCGACGTCACCGAGCGGCCCGTCGACAGGCTCCAGCCGGCCGGTGAAGATGCCGTCGCGCATCGCGGTCATCGCGTCCTTGAGCTGGCGCAGCGCGGCCTGGTCGACCGTCACCTGCTCGGGTAGCGTGGTCGACCTGGATGTGTCCGCCGATGAGGGCATCCCCGCCGCCTCCTCTCGCGCTGATACACGCGTCTGCTGAAGTGTCGCACTCCTCGGCTGGCCATGGCTCACAAATGATCGTTCACCACCGATTCTGGTAATTCCTTGACCTACCTGCCGGTACCTTGCCGCGATCGGTGTCATACCGGCGCCAAAGGGGTGCACAATCGGCGGTGGTCATGAGCAACGGAGCCAAGACACTCTCGCGCACGTTCGAGCCGGCGCCGACGTCGGTATCCGAAGCGCGCCGTTTCGCGCGCGAGGTGCTTGCCGACTGGGGCCTCCACGACATCCTCGACGACGTCGTCCTGCTGACCAGCGAGCTGGTGACGAACGCCGTGACCCACGCCGGGACGCCCATGACGGTTGCGGTTGTACGCGAGGAGGACCGGCTCCGCATCGACGTCTTCGACCAGCACCCCACCCGGGTTCTCCCGGTCGGCGCGAACGCCCGGCCGGGGGCCGGCGAGCACGGCCGCGGGCTGCTCATCACCTCTGCGCTGGCGACGGCCTGGGGGGTGGAGTACCGCCGGGACCACAAGCGGGTGTGGGCCGCGTTCGCGCTCGTCGAGACGACCCTCGACGTGGAGGCGCCCAACGGGGGAGTCCCGGAAGGCCAGGACGTACGCCGCCGGGAGAGCGTGGCCACGACCGGGCAGGATCCACTGGGGCTGAGTGGGGTCGCCCTCAACCAGCTCGCGCTCGGGGACATCCTCGACCTCGTCGTGGATCAGACCCGGGAGCGATTCGATGCTGACGCTGCGTACCTCCTGCTCGAGGACGAGATGGAGGACCGGTTCGTGGTGGCCGCGACCAGCGGGGCGGCGACGTCGATCAAGGGACGCAGCGTGCGCCGTGGTCAGGCCGGTGCGCCGAGCCTCAAGGCGTCGTTCCGGCCGCTGGCCATCAGCGACCTGCGGGCGACGCCCGTCGAGCTGCTCAGTGGGCTGGAGCTGCGCTCGCTGACGACGGCGCCGGTGGCCTTCGAGGGCCGGGTGATCGGCACCTTGGCGGTCGCGAAACACGAGCCGGGCAGCTTCGCCACCGAGGACGGCGCCGAGCTGCAGCGGGTCGCGGACTGGGCCGCGCCCAGCGTCGACCGGGCGTCCACGCGGGCTGCCGACAGCGAGCGTCGCGCCTGGCTGACGTTCCAGAGCGAGGCCAGCGTGATGCTGGCCGCGTCGCTGGACCTGGAGACGACGACCGCGATGACCGGGCAGATCGTGGTGCCGCGGCTGGCGACGTGGTGCGGCATCTACCTCAACGACGCCCGCGAGCATCCGCAGCTCCAGTTCGCGTGGCATGCCGACGAGCACCAGCTCGACGCGGTGCAGGACGCGTTGGAGGAGGCGGAGCCGGACGGCCCCGAGGCTCCGGCCAAGCCCGACGTCGATGGTGAGGTCGCGATCCTTCCGCTGGAGGCACGCAACCGGGTCATCGGCTGGCTCACCCTCGGGCGGCCGGCCGGCGAGCCGCTGCGTCGCGAGCGCCTGATGGTCGCGGAGGCGGTGTCCCGCCGGGCTGCCCTGGCCATCGACAACGCCCGCGCCCACACCGAGCTCCAGGAGATCGGCCGGTCCCTGCAGCGCAGCCTGCTGCCGGCGGTGCTGCCGGACATCCCGGGCGTCGACATCGGGGTGGGCTACGAGCCGACGGGGGAGTTCAACGACGCCGGCGGCGACTTCTACGACATCTTCGCGCTCGGCGCCGGGCGCTGGGGCTTCATGGTGGGCGACGTGTGCGGTGTCGGGCCGGAAGCGGCCGCGGTCGCCGGGATGTCGCGGCACACCGTGCGGGCGCTGATGCGGGCCGGCATCCCGATCGCGCCGACCCTGGAGCGGCTCAACGCCGCGATCAGCGACGAGGGCCTGCGGGGCCGGTTCATCACGCTCGTGTGCGGCACGCTCGAGGTCACCGCCGCCTCCCGCTTCCAGGTGCGGCTCGTCTGTGCGGGCCACCCGCCGCCGTTCCTGGTCACCCGATCCCGGCCTGGCGTCGTCGCTCGGCGGGTCGGCCGGCCGCAGGCGCTCCTCGGGGTGCTCGACGCGGTCGACTACATCGAGGAGGAGGTGACGGTGGAGCGGGGCGACCGGCTCGTCGTCGTCACCGACGGTGTCCTCGAGCGGCGTTCCGGGGACACGATGTTCGAGGAGGCGGGGGTCGAGGCCGTCCTCGCCAGGGGCATCGACGTGGGAGCGCAGGTCGTCGCCGACCGGCTGTTGCGGGCGGTCACCGACTTCTCCCCAGCGCCGCCCTCCGACGACATGGCCGTCCTCGTCCTCGACTTGGGCCGGGGCGACTCCTAGGGAGCGCTGAACTCCTCGTGGCCGAGCACCGCGAGCAGCCGGATCTTCTCCTCGGCCTCGCTGCCGGGCACCGGCGTCAGCACCAGCAGGGCCTGGCCCTGGTCCTGAGCCGACAGCACCTGGCAGTCGACGTCGATGCGGCCGACCTGCGGATGCAGCAGCGTCTTGTGGTCCTCGTACCGATGTGTCACCTCGTGCCGCTCCCACAGCTCGCGGAACTCCTCGGACCTGGCGAGCAGGAGGCGTACGAGCTCGCCGGCGCGCCCGCGCTCGCCGAGTGCTCCGTAGGCCATCCGCAGGCTCGCCACCAGGCCACGGCCGTGCGTGAGGTGGTAGTCCGGCGGGTAGACGCTCCGCGTCGAGGGATCGGTGAACCAGCGGTAGGCCTCGAAGCGGTCCCAGCCGGTCAGCGCCGGCCGGTCCCCGAAGATCGTGGTCGCCAGCCGGTTGGCGACCAGTGTCTCGCCGAGCGCGGACATGATCATCGCCGGCGTGTCCTCGAGCCGGTCCAGCACGCGCAGCAGCGCCGGAGCGACGTGGCCGTCCTCGAACGTACGCCGCGGGGCGTTGTGTCCGGCCAGCCGGTAGAGGTGGTCACGCTCGTCGACGGTCAGGCGCAGCGCCCGGGCGAGCGCGGAGAGCATCTGCTCGGAGGGCTGCGGGCCGCGCTGTTGCTCGAGGCGTACGTAGTAGTCGGTCGACATCCCGGTCAGCGCAGCGACCTCCTCGCGGCGCAGGCCGGGCGTACGCCGGCGCGGTCCGGTGACCAGGCCGACGTCCTGCGGGCGGAGCGCCTCACGGCGGCGTCGGAGGAAGTCGGCGAGGGAGGCGCGGTCCATGGCATCCATGATGCGGCTTGGGATCGTACGCAGCCAGGGACTGCCGATCCCACGATCGCCAGGTCTCTCCCGCGGACGGCGTGGCCGCCGCAAGGTGGAGGCATGAACATCACCGGAAACACCATCTTCATCCCCGGAGCGACCTCCGGGATCGGCCTCGCTCTCGCCCTGCGCCTCAAGGAGCGCGGCAACACCGTGATCATCGGCGGCCGGCGTACGTCGCTGCTCTCCGAGCTGGCCCAGGTGCACGGCTTCGAGACCGTCCGCATCGACACCGCCGACGCCGCCTCGATCGCGGAGGCGACCGCCGACGTGGTCAGCCGCTTCCCGGACCTGAACGTGCTCGTCGCGATGGCCGGGATCATGCGGCCCGAGGACTGGACCACGCGGGGCTTCCTCGCCGATGCCGAGGAGACCGTGGTGACCAACCTGCTCGGTCCGATCCGGCTCATCGACGCGCTGGTGCCGCAGCTGCGCGAGCGTCCCGGCGCCACGATCCTCACCGTCTCCTCGGGGCTGGCCCACACGCCGCTGCGGTTCACGCCCACCTACAACGCCACCGCCACCAAGGCGGCGATCCACATGCTCTCCGAGTCGATCCGGATGCAGCTGGAGCCGATCGGGATCCAGGTCACCGAGCTCGTCCCGCCGGCGGTCCGGACGGCCCTGATGCCGGGCCACGAGAGCTCCGAGCACGCGATGCCGCTCGAGGCGTACGTCGACGAGGTGATGGCGCTGCTCGAGGCCGATCCCGAGGCCCACGAGGTGCTCGTGGAGCAGGTCAAGCTGCTGCGCTATGCCGAGGTCCGCGGTGACTACGACCAGATCATCGGGGTCCTCAACGCGGCCGAGGAACGGGTCCGCTGACCCCGGATCGGCGCGCCGGCGCAGCGGCCTAGACTGAGCCAACATGAGCGAGCTCACCGTGATCGTGCTGGCCGCCGGTGGCGGCACCCGGATGAAGTCCAAGACTCCCAAGATGCTCCACCAGATCGCGGGCCGGAGTCTCGTGGGCCATGTCCTGGCCGCGGTCTCGGAGGCCGGGGCGTCCCGTGTCGTCGCGGTCGTGGGACACCAGCGCGAGCTGGTCGAGCCCCACATCGCCGAGATCCTGCCCGAGGCCGTGATCGCGGTCCAGACCGAGCAGCTCGGCACGGCGCACGCCGTGCGGGTGGCGGTCGAGGCCGGCGCGGTCTCCGGCGGGACGGTCCTCGTCACGTACGGCGACACGCCCCTGCTGCGCGGGGAGTCGCTGCGCGCGCTGGTGGCCGACCACGAGGCCGCCGGCCGGGCCGCGACGATCCTGAGCGGGATCGTCCCGGAGCCCTTCGGCTACGGCCGGATCCTGCGTGGAGACGCCGGGGTTGCCGGGATCGTCGAGGAGAAGGACGCGACCGACGAGGAGCGGGCGATCACCGAGATCAACTCGGGGATCATCGCCTTCGACGGCGGCTTCCTGGCCGAGGTGCTGCCTCGGATCGGCAACGACAACGCGAAGAAGGAGTTCTACCTCACCGACGCGATCGCGCTGGCGGTCTCGGACGGGCTGGGGGTGGACGCGTTCGTCCTCGACGACGTGAGCGAGGCCGAGGGCGCCAACGACCGGGCGCAGCTCGCCGCGCTCGGAAAGATCCTCAACGATCGGATCGTGACCCGGTGGATGAAGGACGGGGTCACCGTGATGGACCCGGCCACGACCTGGATCGACGCCGACGTCGAGCTCGCGCCCGACGTCACCATCCTGCCGGGCACCCAGCTCATCGGAGCCACCCGGATCGACGAGGACGCGGTGGTCGGTCCCGACTGCACGCTGAAGGACACCGAGGTCGGCCACGGCGCCCGGGTGGTGCGTACGCAGGCAGAGCTCGCCGTCGTCGGACCCGGTGCCAACGTCGGGCCGTTCGCCTACCTGCGCCCGGGCACGGTGCTCGGCGAGGAGGGCAAGATCGGCGGCTTCGTCGAGGTCAAGAACTCGACCATCGGGCCCGGCGCCAAGGTGCCGCACCTGTCCTACGTCGGCGACGCGACGATCGGCGAGGGCACCAACATCGGGGCCGGCACGATCTTCGCCAACTACGACGGCGTCAACAAGCACAAGACCCGGATCGGGCGCCACGTGAAGTCGGGCTCAGGTGTGACCTTTGTCGCCCCGGTGGTCGTCGGAGACGGCGCGACGACCGGTGGCGAGGCCCTCATCCGGGAGGACGTCCCGCCCGGTGCGCTGGCCGTCTCCGCAGGTCAGCAGCGGATCATCGAGGGGTGGGCGCTGGCGAAGAGGGCAGGCACGGCGCAGGCGGCCGCGGCCGAGGAGGCGCTCGAGTCTGGCGTACCCATCGTCGGTGAACCCTCGGCGACAGGCGAGTGACCCCCGGGGTTGGGTCCGGCAGCGAAGTTGATGGAGAATCCAAGTGCAGTGACCCCGGGGGTAGGAGCCAGCAGATGACCAAGCGCACCACCGAGAAGCAGATGATGCTCTTCAGCGGCCGGGCTCACCCGGTCCTCGCCGAGGAGGTCGCCGACCTTCTGGGAACGAAGCTGACGCCCACCTCGGCCTACGACTTCGCCAACTCGGAGATCTACGTACGCTACGAGGAGTCGGTGCGCGGTTCGGACGCGTTCGTCATCCAGTCGCACACGGCGCCGATCAACCAGTGGCTCATGGAGCACCTGATCATGGTCGATGCGCTGAAGCGCGCCTCGGCCAAGCGGATCACCGTCGTGATGCCGTTCTGGGGCTACTCCCGCCAGGACAAGAAGCACCGCGGTCGTGAGCCCATCTCGGCTCGTCTGGTCGCCGACATGTTCAAGACCGCGGGTGCCGACCGGATCATCTCCGTCGACCTCCACGCCGACCAGCTCCAGGGCTACTTCGACGGTCCCGTCGACCACCTGATGGCGCTGCCGCTGCTGACCGACTACATCAAGGACAAGTACGGCAACCAGCCGCTCGCCGTCGTCTCTCCCGACGCCGGCCGGATCAAGGTCGCCGAGCGCTGGGCGGCCCGTCTCGGTGGGGCGCCGCTGGCGTTCATCCACAAGACCCGCGACATCAACCGGCCCAACGAGACCGTCGCCAACCGGGTCGTGGGTGAGGTCAAGGACCGCATCTGCATCCTCACCGACGACATGATCGACACCGGTGGCACGATCGTGAAGGCCGCCGACGCGCTCATGGCCGACGGTGCCGCCGGCGTGATCATCTGCGCCACCCACGCGATCCTCTCCGACCCCGCCGTCGACCGGCTGAAGAACTCCACCGCCACCGAGGTCGTCATCACCAACACCCTCCCGGTGCCGGAGGAGAAGCAGTTCGACAAGCTCACCACGCTCTCCATCGCCCCCATGCTCGCCCGCGCGATCCGCGAGGTGTTCGAGGACGGCTCGGTGACCTCGATGTTCGACGGCCACGCCTGAGCCTGCTCCGTCGTGGCGGGCGACTTCGAGCTGACGACCGACGAGCTCCGGGTCGTCGCCCGTTACGTCACGGAGAGCGCCGCTGAGGTGCTGCCTCTGTTCGAGGCGGCCTGCCCCGACGACCCTCGACCGAGGCTGGCGCTGGATGCGGCCTGGGAGTTCGTCGGTGGTGCGAGACGTACGAAGGTGCAGCGGGTCACCTCCTTGGACGCCCATCGTGCGGCCAAGGAGGCCCCTTCCGAGGCGGCTCGGCTGGCCGCCCGAAGCGCCGGTGACGCCGCCTCTGCCGCCTACCTCCATCCGCTCGCCGACGCCGCCCAGGTCGGGCACATCCTGCGCGCGGCAGCCAGCGTCGCCCGGATCGCGGAGATCTCCGAGCCCGGGGCTGCCGTGGCATCCGTGGACCGTGCCGTCGAGCGTGCGAGCCCGGTGCTGCTCGACGTACTCGCGCGCTATCCGGTCGTACCGGCCGGCAAGAACCGTGTCGCAGAGCTCATGAGTGTCCTCGACAGTCGATTGCGAGCGTCTGGCTGACGGCCGGTTGTCAGGGCCCTATGAACCGGGCCGCGACCTCGTCGGAGAGCGCGGCCTCGATCCGCGCCCGGAGCTCGGGCGGCATCTCCGGGAGCTCGTCCACGCGGAACCAGCCGACATCCGCGGACTCGTCGTCAGCGACGTACGCCTCGCCCGAGCGCCACGTGCAGCTGAACGTGAGGTCCATGTAGACCGCACGATCCCCGTTGGGATAGACCATCGGACTCGTCGCGCCCGCCGACGCCAGCCGGTCGACCACGATGTCCACCCCGGTCTCCTCCTTCGCCTCGCGCACTGCTGCCGTCGCCGGCTGCTCGCCTGGGTCGACGATCCCGGTGATCGGGGTCCATCGCAGGTTGTCTGCGCGCTGGACCAGGAGGATCTCGTCGTCTCTGCGTACTACCGCTGTTACGCCTGGGAGCCAGAGCAGCTCTGTTCCTATCCTGCGGCGGAGGTCGACGATGAAGTCTGGGATCGGCATGTTGTTCACGGTAGCTGGGTGTTCTTCGGGGCTGGGGTGGGCCGCCGACCCGTTTTGGGAGGGTCTTCTCGATCTGGTCCGGCGTCAAGGACGGGCCTTCGGCCCGCCGGCTTCGCCGGCCGCTTCGCGGTCCTGGACTCCGGACCAGATCGAGAAAAGACTTGGCTGGCTATCGGGGCGGCGGCCCGGGTGTGGCCACGGCACACTGCCCCACGGAAGGTGACCGCTCCACGCCTAGACCAGACATGGGGTCTTTGCGTGGAAGAAAAATTTCTTTCACGCGCCAAACCCGCCCCGGGCTGAGGCGGCCTCTGCGGCGAACGAAAATTCGTTCGCCTCCCTGATCCCGTCTGCCGAGCTGGTCCCGGGCGGAATGAAAATTCTTTCCACTGGTCGGCCCGAATGCCCGAGCTCCCAAGCCCCCGCCCAACCCAAACCGCTGCGCCAAACCCCTGCCGCCGACCCGGTATACAGCCGAAATTCTCGGCGGAGCCCGGTGTCAAGGCGATGTATCGAGCTTGTCGAGATGATCGCCGCAGGCGACCGGCGAAGCCGGCGGCCGAAGGCCGTCCTTTACTCCGGGGTCCGTTGAGAACACCCTCCCGTAACGGGTCGGCGGCCCCCAGCCCCGAAGGACCTCAGCTGACCGTCCCGCCAGTCACAACCTCGGGATTCTCAGCCAGCCACGCATCCATCTCGTCCTCACGCATAGCCGCCCACAGACGACGACCCTCGCGCTTGTCGAGACGGACAACGCTCTGCGCACCCTCCTTGCCCAACCCGGCCACAGGGGCAGTGAAGAACGTCAGGTCCGAAGAGGGCATCCGGGCAAGATCGAGGGCCAGGCCCCGAAGGTCACCCCCGGAGAAGCCGGAGTCGACGGTCAGGTGGCGGGTGATGATGTCGAGGAGGTCGTAGGCCTTCTTGGGGTTCTTCGGGTCGACGCTCTGCCTCAGGCCGCGGAGGATGGAGCGGAGCACGTACTGCTGGCGCTTCACGCGGTCCAGGTCGCCGCCGGGAAGGCCGTAGCGCTGGCGTACGTAGAGGAGGGCCTCTTCACCGCTGAGCAGGTGGGTGCCCTTGGTCCAGGTGCGGTGGCGGGCCGAGTCGTGGACGGTCTCGGGAATGTAGACCTCGACGCCGCCGAGGAGGTCGCCGATCTCCTCGAAGCCGGCCCAGTCGACCCAGGCGACATGGTCGATGCGTACGCCGGTGAGCTTCTCGACGGTCTGCACGCTGAGCTTCGGCCCGCCCTGGGAGAAGGCGGCGTTGACCTTGGCCTTGCCGTGGCCGGGGATCCGTACCCAGGAGTCTCGTGGGATGGAGACGACCGAGGCCGAGCGGCGGTCCGCGCTGAGGTGCAGCAGCATCATCGTGTCGGCCCGCTGCTCACCGGGCGTCCACGACGCGGTGGCCTCGCTGCCGGTGGTGGCCTTGCCGCCGGTGCGCCCGTCGGTGCCGAGGAGCAGGATGTTCAGGGCGCCCGCAGCGTCGCCGGCCGCCTCGGGACGCTCCTCGAGCCCGGAGAAGACATCGACGGTCGTGACCTGGCGATCGAGCCGGTGGGCGAGGTACCAGCCGGTGCCAGTCACGGCGCCGACGAGCACGACGAACGCGATCCCGACGCCGAGCCAGATGCGCGTCTTCTTCATGGCCGTCCTCATGGTGGGGGTCGAGGGCGGATAGAGGCTAGTGGTTGCTACTCGCGGTCGTCGAAGTGGTCCTCCCACGACCGCCGCAGGATCGTCGGTACGTCGCCGGCCAGGGCCGTGCGCAGCGCATCGAGCTGACCGTCATCGAGAGCGATCCGCGGGAAGGCGCGCCCGACCTCGATGGCGAAGGCCTGACCACGGGTGGCCAGGGCCGGCGCCTCGGCGAGATAGGCAGTGACGTAGGGACGCAGCAGATGCGCCTGCTCGGCGATCCACATCCCCGATGCCAGCGCCCCGAAGCGACGGTTGTCGACACCGGGGGCGAGCATCGCCTCCCAGGCGGCGTCCTTCGCGCTGGTCGAGGGGCGGGCGGCGAGGGCGCGAAGCGCCCCGAGGTCTCCCTCGGCGGTGCCGTCCCGGTCGCGCTCGGTCGCGATGAAGCGCGCGTCGGCCTCACCGAGCGAGGCGAGACGTACGATCGCCGCCCAGCGTGTGGTCGGCAGCAGCGGGATGCTGCCCCCGACCTTGTCGGCGTCCAGCCAGCCGCGCAGCAGCTCGGCGTCCGCGCTGGTCGCGGCCAGGGCCGCGGCCCAGGCCAGGGCCCGCTGCTCGTCGTCCGCGTACGCCGCCAGGCCCGCGGCGGACGCGGCGGCGACCCGCGCGACCGCTCCAGCCGCGCGCGAGGCCGGCACCCGCTGCGGGATCACCACGGAGCGGCTCTCGGCGAGCACCCCCTCGATGATGTCCGCCCGGGTCTCGGCGGGCAGGTGGGTCTCGACCAGGTCGAGGTAGTCGTCGGCCGACAGGTCACGCGATCGCACCCGGAGGGCGGTGGCGGACCAGAGCACGGCACGTACGAGCGGGTCCTCGAGCCGGGAGAGCCCGCCGGATAGCGCCTCCCACGATCCCGGGTCGAGGCGGAGCGCGGCGAAGGTCTCGCCGCCGGCGTTGGGGACAACGACGAGCCCGGCGAACTCCGGCAGCGGCACCGGCTCGGCACCCAGCTCGATCCGCTTGCGTTTCACGAGCCGGAGCGAGGAGTCGTAGCCGGCGACGGTGAACGCATGCGGCCGGCTCCCCTCGCGCTCCAGGACCGGCACGTCCCCGTCGCGCCGCACCGATACCGTGTCGAACCCCGGGCGCCGCAGCCACGCGTCCACCCACCCGCGTACGTCCTTCGGCGAGCTCGCCGCGAGCGACTCGACGAAGTCGGCCAGGGTCGCGTTGGCGAACCGGAAGCGGGTCAGGTGGCGGTTGACCCCGGCCATGAACTCCTCGTCACCGAGCCAGAAGGCGAGCTGCACCAGGCAGGCTCCGCCCTTGGCGTAGGAGATGCCGTCGAAGATGGTGGCGGCGGTGTCCACGTCGGGTACGTCCACGGCCAGCGGAGCGACCGGATGGGTCGAGCGGCGGGCGTCGGAGCGGTAGCCCCACGGCTTGCTCCCGATCTCCACCTCGACCCGAAGGTCCGAGAAGCCGGCCCCCGCCTCCGCGACCCGATAGCCCATGTAGTCGGCGAACGACTCCTGCAGCCAGGTGTCCTCCCACCAGGTCATCGTCATCGAGTCGCCGAACCACATGTGCGACATCTCGTGGGCGATGATCACCGCGCGGATCGCCCGCTGCGTGTCGGTGATCGCGCCGCGCGGCAACAGCTCGTCGCGGTAGGTCACGCACCCCGGCATCTCCTGCGCGCCCCAGTTGAGCCCGGGCACGAAGACCTGGTCGTAGGAGTCGAAGGGATAGGGCTCGTCGATGAGGTCGGCGTAGTGGGCGAAGCACGCCTCGGACGTACGCCGCAGCTCGTCCGCGTCCCGGTCCAGCTCTGCCGCCAGCGACCGCCGGGCATGCCAGCCGAAGTCGAGGCTCTCCCCGGAATCGAGCGCGTACGTCCACCGCACCGAGTGCCACGGCCCGGCGGCAACGACCAGCAGTGCCGGCGGGATCGGGGGAGTGGTGGCGAAGACCCAGCGTCCGGCGTCGTGCAAGACGACGGAGCCGTTGGCGAGGACGGTGTCTGCCGGATCTGCGGTGACCGCGACCGCGAACGACGCCTTGAGATCGTTCTGGTCGAAGCAGGCGTAGACCTTCGAGGCGTTGTCCATGCCCAGGTAGGCGGACACATAGCGCGACCCGTCGACGGGGTCGGTGAACGTGTGCATCCCGTCGCCGTCGGTCGTATAGGGCAGCGTCGCGGTCACCTCCACCTCGTTGACCGCCCCGTCGGACAGCCCGGTCGAGAGGCCGGTCGACAGCCCGGTCAGACCCACCCGCCGACCGTCGTACGCGGCCTCGACCGCCTCCCCGTTGACGACCAGCGACACCGCGATGGCGCCCTTCAGGTCCAGGAACGTCTCGGCGACCGTGGAACGGAACCGGACCCGGGTGTGGCTCCGGAAGGTCTCGGGACCGGTGAGGTCGAGATGGAGCGAGTAGGAGACGGAGCTGAGCACGCCGGCCCGTGTGCGGGCCTCGTCGAGTGTGAGGGACACGACCTCCAACGTACGTCCTCGCAGGTCAGCACGCGCGCGCATTTCGCTGTGAGCGTGATCCGGGGATAGTCTGTGGCAGTTGCCTCGGCGAGGGAGCGCATCGCGCTCCGTGATCGACAAGGTGGACGTCTCTTCGGGAGACGCCGTGCCTTCGTCGCACGGCCTTCGTTGGACCAGCCGGGCGCCATTGACGTCAGCACCACTCATCGAGGAGTTCAACGCATGTCCAGCGAGAAGATCGTCGCCGAGAAGCGCACCGAGTTCGGCAAGGGTGCCGCTCGCCGCATCCGCCGTGAGAACAAGATCCCTGCGGTCGTCTACGGCCACGGCGCCGACCCGATCCACCTGAGCCTGCCGGGCCACGCCACCATGATGGCGCTCAAGAACCACGGTGCGAACGCTCTCCTCGAGCTCGACATCGACGGCAAGGTCCAGCTCGCCATGACCAAGCAGGTCCAGGTCGACGACGTCCGCCGTGTCATCGAGCACGTCGACTTCGTCGCCGTCCGCGCCGGCGAGAAGGTCACCGTCGACATCACCGTCCACGTCGTGGGCGACGCGATCTCCGGCACCATGGTCGTCACCGACGCCAACACCCTGACCGTCGAGACCGAGGCCACTCACGTGCCCGAGAGCATCGAGATCAGCGTCGAGGGCCTCGAGGCCGGCACCCAGATCCTCGCCGGCGCCGTCGAGCTGCCGAAGGGCACCACCCTGGTCACCGACCCGGAGGCCCTGGTCGTCAACATCACCGAGGCCAAGACCATCGAGGAGCCCGCCTCCGACGAGGCCGCCGAGGGCGAGACCGCTGAGTCCGCCGAGGACGAGGCCTCCAACGGCGAGTGACCGACCGGTGACCGATTCGGTGACCGACGGCGTCTGGCTGGTCGTCGGCCTGGGCAACCCCGGGCCGACATACGCCGGGCACCGTCACAACATCGGCTATCTCGTCACCGACGAGCTGGCCAACCGGCTGGACGGCAAGTGGCGCGCCCACAAGTCCGG
The DNA here is from genome assembly GCF_040613175.1 of Nocardioides sp. NPDC006303. Lineage (NCBI taxonomy): Bacteria > Bacillati > Actinomycetota > Actinomycetes > Propionibacteriales > Nocardioidaceae > Nocardioides > Nocardioides sp. NPDC006303. The sequence continues at coordinate 27,904 of NZ_JBEXRR010000002.1, read as the reverse complement.
CCGTGCTGACGTCGTGGAAGGGCGGCTCCCGGGTGCCAGAAATGGACACAGCCCGGGGCTGCCCGGCCCACGTGTCGTGCTCGCCCGTTCCCGGACCTACATGAACGAGTCCGGCGGGCCGGTCAAGGCGCTCGCGACCTTCTACAAGGTCCAGCCCGACCATGTCATCGCCATCCACGACGAGCTTGACATCGCCTTCGACACGATGCGGGTCAAGCTGGGCGGTGGCGACAACGGCCACAACGGCCTCAAGTCGATGCGGTCCTCCCTGGGCACCGGCGACTTCCACCGGGTGCGCGTCGGCATCGGCCGCCCGCCCGGTCGCCAGGAGGTGCACGACTTCGTGCTCTCCAACTTCTCCACCGCCGAGCGCAAGGTGCTGCCGTTCGTGGTCGACACCGCTGCCGACGCGATCGAGACGCTGATCAACGAGGGCCTGGAGAAGACCCAGCAGCGCTTCAACTCCTAGGCGGCCGCAGATACCGGTCGTACGCAGCGACCGCGGCCAGCTGGGAGCCGACCTCGAACTTCCGCAGGATCGACTTCACCTGGGTCCGCACCGTCGTCTGGGCGACGCCGAACTGCGCCGCGATCTCGGCGACGGTGGCCCCGTCGTAGAGCAGCTCGAGCACCTCGTGCTCGCGCACGGTGAGCGAGCGGACCAGGCGGTGCATGCGCTCGCGACCGTCCCGGAGCAGGTGCCACTGCGCGATGAGCCCCTCGGCTTCGCTCGGGGTGTGCCCGCGCCGTCCTTCGGCCGCGTCGCGCAGCGTGTCCTCGATCGTGTCCGAGCCGGTGTCGGCGGAGAGCACTGCGACCGCACCGGCCTCGAGGAGGGCACCCCAGAGGCCGCCGCGCGGGGCTGGAGTCAGCACAACCGCGGGCAGGCGCACGCTGCGGACCAGGTCACACACCTCGCCGAGATGGGTCCAGCCATCGAGGTCGGTGACCACCAGCCAGGCCGAGGGATCTCCGCCGAGCAGCTCGTCGGGGCCCGCGATGGTGGGAGCAGTCGCCGTGACGGTGATGCCGCGCTCGTCGAGTGCAACCGTCACGGCATCGAGGGTCATCGTCTCGTCGGCTGAGACAGCAACCCTGAGTCGTACGGTCGAGCCTGCCATGTCTGCCGCGCCGTTCGGTCGTCTCGGGCCTCACCAGATCTCCCTGGGGGTATGGCTATTCTGGGCAGTCTCAGGCGTAGATCGGAAACCTGTTCTACACAGCCCCAAGTTTGGGGATGACCTGGGACAACGTGTCCCGCAATGTAGTTTGTGGACGACCTCGAAATTCTATGACTCCTCAATTCTCGGTATTGGCCCGGAATGCGGTCACGTGGCGATACGGTGCTGATTACGTTGCCTTGTAAAGGTTTCGGTCACATCATTCAAATTGGGACGGCCCGACAAGCTCGGGCTGGGGGAGCAGGGCCTGGACACGGCCCTATTCGGGACTCATACCTCACTGGCCGACCCGACCTGGGGAGCAGTATGTCTACGTCCATTTTCCAGCGGATCAACTCGGGTTGGTTAACCACCGCCTACGCAACGACCACCGCCGTCTTCATCGGTATCCAAAGCTTTCTGATCGCCGTTCTGCAGGGACCTTGGGTCTCTTTCCACGCTCACGGAGCAGTCCTCTGGGCCATCCTCACGGCCATCGTCGTCACCACCTCGCTCGTCGCCGCCGCAGCGCTGCTGTTCGGTGGCGTGCGCATCTACAGGCGTGTGTGCGCGGCGGAGGCGAAGGCGGCTGACGAGATCTACCACGACCTGCTCAGCGCGCGTGAGACCCAGCGTCTCCACCGGGCCCGGATGCACGAGGTGACCTCGACCCTCGCCGGTGTCCGCTCGGCCAGCGAGCTGCTGTGCAACTCCGAGACGCTCGACCCGGAGCGTCGTGTCGCGATGATGACCATGATGGGCAGCGAGCTCAGGCGCCTGGAGCGCCTCGTGCGTGCCCAGCGTGGCGGCGCGGACACGATGCCGATCGACGTCGGCGTGATCGACGTCGACGCGGTGGTCCACAACCTCGCCCTGGCTCATGAGGCCAGCGGCACCACGGTCGTCCACGAGCCCAGCAACGCGCTCGCCGTGGGCAGTTCGGACGCGGCCGCGCGAATCATCAACATTCTTCTCGACAACGCGGCCAAGCACGGCTCCGGCGCTGTCGACGTCACCGTCCGGCACGAGCCGGGCGAGGCCGATCAGATGGTCGTGATCGAGGTCTCCGACGACGGCCCCGGGGTCGCCCCCGAGGTGCGCGAGCGGATCTTCGAGTGGGGTGTCCGGGGGCCGGACTCGGCCGGCCAGGGCATCGGGCTCAACGAGGCCCACACCGTCGCCGATCGGATGGGCGGCTCGCTCCGCCTCGCCGCCGCGGACCGTACGACCTTCGTGGTCACCCTTCCCAGCGCCGTGATCCAGCGCCCCACCGCAGAAGCAGACAAGGAAGGCGCCTCCGATGACGTTGTCGCCGCGTAGCCAGTACCGAGTAGTCATCGTCGAGGACCATGTCCTCTTCGCCGAGTCGCTCGAGCTCGCCGTCTCGATGGAGGGATACGACGTACGCCGCATCCCGATGCCCAGCGAGCCCGTCTCCACCGCCACTATGGTCTCCGTCGTGCTCCGCAACAAGCCGAAGGTCGTGCTCCTCGATCTCGACCTGGGCCGCTACGGCGACGGCGTACGTCTCATCGAGCCGCTGGCCAAGGCCGGCGTCGACGTGGTCGTGGTGACCGGTGCGATCGAGGAGGCGCGCTGGGGTCAGGCGCTGCGCAACGGCGCCCGCACGGTGCTGTCCAAGTCCCGCCCGCTCGGCGAGATCCTCGGCACCGTCAGGCGGCTCTACCAGGGCGCCTGCGTGCTCGCGGTGAGCGACCGCGAGCGGCTGATCCGGGTCTGGTTCGAGCGCCAGCACGAGGTCTCCGAGCTGAGCCGCCGCATCGAGCTGCTCACCAAGCGCGAGTCCCAGGTCCTCGGCCATCTGATGCTCGGCCGCACCGTCCACGAGATCGCCGTCATCGGCGTCGTCTCCGAGGCGACCGTGCGCACCCAGGTGAAGTCCATCCTCGCCAAGCTCCAGGTCACCTCCCAGATCGCCGCCGTCGGACTGGCCCACCGCCTCGGCTGGCGGTCCCCGCAGTCGCTGGAGTGAGACGACTGGTCTGGACCAGTGGGTTCCGGTTCCCTCATTTGGTCTAACCGGACCCCCATCGGCCCCCAACGACCGCTTTCTTCCCGCATTGTTCTGGCATGAAGTAAGCGTTCGGGCGCCCAGCAGCTATGGGGGAGATTGATGACGATAGAGCTGGCGTCGGTGGAGACAGTAGTCCCGCTCGACATCAACCGCCGGAGGGTGTCCGCGAAGGCACCCTCCCTTCGGTTGCAGGCCTCGATGGTCGACGGGCTCGCGCTGATGGTCCTCGCGCCGTTGATCGTGGGACAGGAGATCGTCCCCGCGCTGGCGTGGGGTCTGCTCTGGGGACTGGCCACCAGGATCACCGCGCCGAAGATCCTGCCCGGCGCCGAGCGTCTGCGGGCGACGGTCTCGGGGGTCTTCAAGGCGTTCATGGCGATGAGCATGTTCACCTGGCTGTTGGGTGCGGTGGTCGAGCTGCCGCAGGCGCAGCTGGTCGCGCAGACCATCCTCGGGCTGGTGACCGCGCTCGCGTTCCGGATCGTGGGCTACATTTTCAGCTCCCGGCCGCGCACCCCGCTGCGGGTCGTCGTGGTGGAGGCGGCTCATGACCACGGCGTGATCCCGGAGTGGACCCACCGGCTCAGCGGCGGCCTGATGGAGGCGGCGGCGGTCTGCCGAGCCGACGGGCTCTCCGGCGCGATCGCCTCGGTCGCTCCCGACGCCGTGCTGGTCGTCCCCGGGCCCGACCTGGCCGGCCGCGAGATCCAGCGGCTGGCCTGGACGAGCGAGTCCTTCGGCCTGCCGCTGCTGGTCAGCACCCGGATGCAGGACGTGACCCCGCAGCGTACGTCCTCGATGCGGCTGGGCTCGATGACTCTTCTCTACGTCGACGAGGCCCTGCGGGCGCGGCTGACCCGGGTGGCGAAGTACGTGTGGGAGTGGCTGGCCGCGGCGGCCGCCGTCGCCGTGCTCCTCCCGGTCTTCGCCGTGATGGCGGTCGTCATCAAGGTCGACTCTCCGGGGCCGGTCTTCTTCCGGCAGGTGCGCGTCGGCCGAGGCGGCAAGCAGTTCCGGATCTGGAAGTTCCGCACCATGGTCGTCGACGCCGAGTCGCTGCTGCGCACGCTCGACCACCGGCCGGGCCACGTGCTCTTCAAGCTCCGCGCGGACCCCCGGGTGACCCGCGTGGGACGGGTGCTGCGGAAGTACTCCATCGACGAGCTGCCGCAGCTGTTCAACATCGTGCTGGGCCAGATGTCGCTGGTCGGGCCCCGGCCGGGTCTGCCGAGCGAGGTGGCGATGTACGATCGGGACTCTCATCGCCGACTTGCGGTTGCACCCGGTCTGACCGGGCTGTGGCAGGTCTCGGGGCGTTCGGACCTCTCCTGGGAGGACACGGTCCGCCTGGACCTGGACTATGTGGACAACTGGACGCTGTTGCGGGACTTCGGAATCGTCGTTCGTACAGTCAAAGCTGTTGTGCGTGGCTCTGGCGCCTACTAGTGAGTGTCGCCTAAACTCCCAGGCCGTTGTGTGAGCAACCCAACACGTACGAACAACTGGATCCTCGACGGGAACGTCCCCCATGCAAACCTCCCCCCACCCCATGATTGCCGGCCGTTATGAGCTGCACCGCCTGATCGGGCGAGGCGGCATGGGCGAGGTATGGCAGGCCATGGACCTCACCCTGCAGCGCTGGGTCGCGGTCAAGGTCGTGAGGACGTCGGCCGACCCGACGATGATCGAGCGGTTCCGGCGCGAGTCGCTCTCCACCGCGGCCGCCAGCCACCCCGGCACCGTGCAGGTCCACGACGCCGGGATCGAACGCACCGGCAACGGGCCGATGGCCTTCCTCGTGATGGAGCTCCTGACCGGCCCCGACCTCGGCGAACGCCTGCGCTCGCACGGCCCGCTGATCGCCCGGGAGGCCGGTGAGGTCATCGTCCAGGCCGCGCGTACGCTCGCCGCGGTCCACGCGCAGGGGATCGTCCACCGCGACATCAAGCCGTCCAACCTCGTCTACGACAGCGACCGCAGGATCAGGATCGTCGACTTCGGGATCGCCCAGCTCGCCCGGCTGGGCGACCAGCGGCTGACCTCCACCCACGACGTGGTCGGGAGCCTCGGCTACCTCTCGCCCGAGCGTGGCTCGGGTGGCGAGGTCGGTCCGCCGAGCGACATCTACTCCCTGGGCTGCGTCTTCTACGAGATGCTCACCGGCCACACCCCCTACTCCGGTGGCGCGCCGGCGACGATGGTCTACCAGCACGCCACCGCGCCCATCCCGCGGGTCAGCGGTGCGGTCCAGGTGCCGAAGATCATCGACGACCTGGTCGCGATGATGATGGCCAAGGACCCCGAGCAGCGGCCCAGCGCTCACGACGTCGTCGCGGTGCTCACCGGCTCCGGCCCGCTGCCCGTCTTCGACGCGCAGGTGCCCAGGCAGCGTCCGATGCACGCGTCGGGTCCGATCCGCACCTCCGGCGCCTACGAGGCTTTCGGCGGGAGCGGCTCGTTCCCCGCAGCCGGGACCGGGTCGACCGGTGCAACCGGCTCGTCCGAGGCGTTCGAGCGGATCGGGGCGAGCGGGTCGTTCTCGACCGGCGGGTCACGGGTGGCGAAGCGCTCCGGCGCCAACCGGACGTTGAGCATCCTGCTGGCGGTGGCCCTGGTCGCTGTCGCGGTCGGCGGCGTGGCCACCTTCGCCTCCTTCCGGAGCGCATCGGAGACCGGCCGGGCGGCCGCTATCAGCGAGGCGCTCCCGGAGACCATCGAGCTCGCCGTCGACGTGATCTTCGAACGGGACGCGCTGCAGCCCGTCGCACAGGCACCGGTCAACGTACGCTCCACCTACCTGCACACGACCGACCTCGCGGTCGAGGAGTGGCGGACGGCGGCGGCCGAGATCGACGTCGACGGTGACGCTGAGCTGCGCAGACTCCACCACGACATCACCGAGGTGCTCGACGACTTCGAGCTCTACCGGGTCGAGATGCAGGAAGGCGACCGGGCCAGCCAGGACGCCGCTCGCGAGGTCTACACCGCCCTGGCCAGCAACCTGCTGATGCTGGCGGGGCAGGTGCCGGAGCTGGAGGACAACCAGACCGGCGACCAGGTCCGCAACCTCAGCAAGCTGACGCAGGCGGCGGAGGCGTTCAGCATCGAGCGGGAGCTCATGGTCGTCGCGCTGTCCGAGAACGAGATCGGTACGAAGTCGGTCAAGGAGCTCACCGACGCGGAGGCCGCCTGGGTGAAGGCGTCCTCGGCGTTCTACTCGGGCGCCTCGCCCGAGCTCCAGGCGGAGCTCGACCGGGTCTCCGACGGCACCTTCGACAAGGGCTCCGGCGCGATGATGGTGCAGCGTACGGTCCGCGATGTCGCCGCCAAGGGCAGCATCGAAGGTGTCGCCACCGAGCTGCGGGCGGCGTCGAAGGGCGAGCCGATCGTCCGCACCTGGTCCGACGGCGCTGTCGCATACATCCAGAGCCTTCTCGAGGTGATCCTGAAGTCGGCCGAGACGATGGCCAACGACGTCACCGACGAGCACGAGCGTGCCAAGACCGGGCTGATCCTGCGCGCGGTGCTGACCGGGGTGGCGCTGGTCGCCGCGATCGGGCTCGGGCTGGGGCTTTATCGGACTCGGCGGTCGGCTGGATAGAGTTCCGCGGGTGACTTTCGAAGCGGAGCCCGAGAAGATTAAGCAGAGCGTTCCTGGTGTGCCTACGACCGAGATCCTCGCCTCCGATCACCTGCTGGCCGCCTGGCTGGCCGAGACCGCCGGTCGCCGGCTGCTCGAGGTGCGTGCCACCTCCGGCCTGGAGGGCAAGGAGCTCAAGGACGCCGGTGACCTGGCAGCCCACGAGCTGCTGATGGAGCTCGTCGCCGAGTACCGCCCGGAGGACGCCGTTCTCTCCGAGGAGGGCAAGGACTCCAAGGAGCGGCTCACCAAGGACCGGGTGTGGATCATCGATCCGCTCGACGGGACCCGTGAGTTCTCCGAGCCGCCGCGCGACGACTGGGCGGTGCACGTGGCGCTGTGGGCCTCCTCCAACGACGGGGAGCTGATCGCTGGCGCGGTCGCGCAGCCGGCCCTGGCCGACGCCTCCGTGCAGAGCACCTTCCACACCGGTGCCGCCCCGGTCGTGCCGCCGTCGACCTCGAGCCGTCCCCGGATCGCCGTCTCCCGCAGCCGCCCGCCGGCGTTCGTGGAGGCGCTGGCCGAGGAGCTCGGCGCCGAGCTGGTGCCGATGGGATCGGCCGGCGTGAAGATGATGTCGGTCGTACGCGACATCTCCGACGCGTACGTCCACGCGGGCGGGCAGTACGAGTGGGACTCCGCCGCCCCCGTGGCCGTCGCCGCCGCTGCCGGGCTGTTCACCTCCCGCATCGACGGCTCGCCGCTGCGCTACAACCAGGACGACGTCTACCTGCCCGACGTGATCGTGTGCCGCCCCGAGCTCTCCGAGCAGATCCTCACCTTCATCAAGCGCAACGGGGTGGAGTGAGGCTCACGAGGAGAGCAGCATCTCCTCGAGCGACTCCAGGCTCTGCCGGGCGTAGCCCTTCCACATCCACCCGAAGACGGGCATCGCGTACGACGTCGCCTGGGACGTGGGCGTGACGTCCCAGGACCAGGTGACCCGGGTGCCGGTGCCGGCCGGGGCGAAGGACCAGCGCCCGGCGACGTGGCCGACCAGGAGCTTGAGCGGGCCCGAGAGCGGCGTGATCTCGTAGGAGAACGTCGAGGGGCTGTCGATGCCGGTCAGGGTCTCGCGCATCGTCGCGCCGTCGGCGAGGACGATCGTGCGGGTCTCGCCGACGGCATCCCAGCCGCCGGCCTGGTCGCGGACCTCGGCGATCGGGCCGATCGCGGCGTACCGGCGACCGAAGATCTGCGGCAGCGGCGCCGGGAGGACGCGGGCGAGGGCGGTCTCGTACGCGACCGGGATCGCTCGGGAGGATTCGAGGTGCAGTGCCTCTGGGTGCTGAGTCATGGGGACGAGCATGGCATCAAGGTGCTGCCGGTAGCGTGAAGGCGTGGTCGAGCAGATCGAGATCGAGACACCTGACGGCATCGCCGAGGCCTATCTGGCCCGGCCCGAGAGCGCACCGAAGGGCGGTGTGCTCGTCTACATGGATGCCATCGGCCTCCGGCCGCGGCTGGCCGACATGGTCGAGCGGGTCGCCTCCTGGGGCTACGTCGTGCTCGCGCCCAACACGTTCTACCGCGACGGCAGCGTGGCGGAGCTGGCGCCGACCGGAGACCTCCGCGATCCCGCCGCCAGGGACGCATTCTTCGCCGGAGGCGCGATGAACCGGGTCCGTGGCCTCACCGTGGACCGGCTGGCGATCGACATCCCGGCGTACGTCGAAACCCTCCAGACGTACGTCACCGGCCCGCTCGCGACCCACGGCTACTGCATGGGCGCGCGGCTGGCGGTGCGGACCGCGGGGCGGTTCCCCGACGAGTTCGTCGCGGTCGGCGGCTTCCACGGGGGCGGGCTGGTCACCGCGGACGCCGCCTCGCCGCACACCTGCATCGCGGGGACGAGGGCGGAGTACTACTTCGGGCACGCCGACCACGACCGCTCCATGACGCCGGAGAACGTCGAGGACCTCAGCAGGGCGCTCGACGACGCCGGGGTGATCTACACCAACCTCATCTACCCCGACGCCCCGCACGGCTACACGATGGCGGACACCTCCTCCTACCAGGAGGCAGGGACTCATCGGCACTTCACCGATCTCGAGGCGCTCTACGCCCGTACGATGGCGTGATGGCGAAACCGGTACTTGTCGTGATGGGAGTCTCGGGCTCGGGGAAGTCGACCATCGGAGCGGCGATCGCAGGGCGGCTGCGGGTGCCGTTCGAGGATGCCGACGACCTGCATCCGCAGGCGAACATCGAGAAGATGACCGCAGGGATCGCGCTCGATGACGATGACCGCTACCCCTGGCTCGAGGCGGTCGGGGAGTGGCTCGCCCGGCACGTCGAGCGCGGTGGCGTGATGGGCTGCTCGGCGCTGAAGCGGAAGTATCGTGACCAGCTCCGCCGGCACTGCCCGGAGGTGACCTTCCTCCATCTGGAGGGCACCCGCGACGTGATCGCGAGGCGCCAGGCGAGCCGACCCGGCCACTTCATGCCGGCCGCGCTCCTGGACAGCCAGTTCAAGACGCTCGAGCCGCTCGAGCCGGACGAGGCCGGGATGGTCGTCGCCGTCGACCAGCCGGTCGACGCGATCGTCGAGGAGTACGCAGGCCGGATCGGCGCCTGATCGGCACCGAGATGCGGCCGACACGCGCCCATCTCGGGTTGGGCACTGCGTGCCGGCCGCGGCCACACCCGGGTGAGGGACCAGCGGGCGGGCCCACTTTCGACCGTAGCCCAGGATCCGGCCCCACAACAGGGGGTCAACGACTATCGCTGCAGGTCAGCCCGTAAAAATCTGTCCGTAGAACACGTCCGGGACCTCGGACGCCTTCGAGGTGAACTCCGGCGCCCGCTTCTCCAGGAACGCGGCGACTCCCTCCTTGCCGTCACCGATCGAGGCGTAGAACATCGCCAGCGAGTCGGACAGGTGGGCCTCGAGCGGGTGGCGTGCGGAGGCGTTGCGGGTGATCAGCTGGCGCACGAGCGCGGTGGCGACCGGCGACCGGTTCTGGGTGAACCTCCGGGCCAGCTCGAAGGCCGCGGGCAGCAGCTCGTCGGGCAGGTGGATGCTGCGGACGAGACCGCCGTCGAGGGCCTGGTCGGGCTCGAGGATCTCGGCGGTGTAGAGCCACTCCAGGGCCCGGGGGACACCCACGACGCGTGGCAGGAAGTAGGACGAGCAGGCCTCAGGAACGATGCCGAGCTTGCCGAAGACGAAGCCGATCTTCGCCTTCGAGGAGGCCAGCCGCGCGTCCATCGCGCACAGCATCGTGGCGCCGATGCCGACCGCCGGGCCGTTGATCGCAGCGATCACGGGCTTGGGAAGTGCGTGGATCGCGAGGGTGACCTTGCCGCCCGTGTCGCGTACGCCCTCGGCGTACTCGGGGTGGTTGGCCGGGTCGGCGAGGTGCTCGGCGAGCCTCTCGGGCGTCGGGTGCAGCGACTCGTCGAGGCCGAACACGTTCCCGGAGGCGGAGAGGTCCATCCCGGCGCAGAACGCCCGCCCGGCGCCGGTCACGATGACCGCGCGCACCTCGTCGGCCATCGCGTCGGTGGTGAAGACCTCCTCCAGCTCGCGCGCCATCGTCACCGTGAACGAGTTGAGCGCGTCGGGTCGGTTGAGAGTCAGGAGCGCGATGCCATCGGTGTCCACGTCGAAGGTCAGGGTCTCGTAAGCCATGGGTCACAGTCTGTATTGCTTCCGTTCGGCTGCGGAAGGGTGGGTCTGCCTACTGACGAAAGTCGGTACAGCCCGGGCGAGACGGCAACTACCGTGGTGAGCGTGAGTCTGCTGCGCCGGCCCCGGGCCCTCGAGTCGATCCTGTCGGGCGTCCTGATCGTGGCGGTCGCCGGCGAGCACCTCTACATGAGCGATGCCGGCCACCCGCAGTGGTCGGGCTGGTCGGCGCTGGTGGGAGTCCTCGGCGTCACGCTCGCGATGTGGGTCCGGCAGAGGCAGCCTGCCGTAGCGGTGGCGCTCGTGTGCGCGCTGGTCGGCGGCACGGTGGTGGCCAACGACGGGTGGGTCCTGATCAGCTACATCGCGTTCGCGGCCCTGGTGAGCTTCCTGGTCGGCAGATGGGCCGACCAGGTGTGGCCGTCGGCGGTCGTGGCGGGCGTGGCCGTGGTGGCGCTGACCGTGCTGGATGCCGTCGTCAACGGCGGCGGGGTGCAGGTCGCGATGGCCGGCAACATGATCATCTTCATGGCGCTGCCGTGGCTCAGCGGCCGCTACCTGCGCCAGGTCGCCCGCAACCATTCGACCGAGATCGAGCAGGCCCAGCTCGCCGAGCGTGCCCGGATCGCCCAGGAGATGCACGACTCGCTGGGCCACGAGCTCAGCCTGATCGCGCTGCGTGCCGGTGCGCTCGAGGTGGCACCTGGGCTCACCGACGCCCACCAGCAGGCGGCCGGCGCCATCCGCGCGGCCGCAGCCGGGGCCACCGAGCGGCTCGGCGAGATCGTCGGTGTGCTCCGCCCCGCCGCCGAGGAGGCGCCGCTGGCCCCTGCCGCGGCCGGGATCGAGGGCCTGGTCGAGCGTGCGCGCGAGTCGGGGATGGACGTACGCCTGGAGGGATCGCTCGACGATGGCGAAGGGGTGCGGGACGTCGCCGCCCATCGCATCGTGCAGGAGGCGTTGACCAACGCGGCCCGGCACGCTGCCGGGGCGCCGGTGACGGTCTCGGTCGAGACCGGAGCCGACGGCGTACGCCTCTCGGTGACGAACGGCCGGGCGACCCTCCCTCCGCGCGCCGGGGCCACCACCGGTCTCGGCCTTGCCGGGCTGGAGGAGGCGGCCCGCGCCGCCGGAGGCACGCTGCGCCACGGCCCCGCCGCCGGCGGCGGGTTCGAGGTGGTCGCCGATCTGCCGGCCCGCGCGGACCAGCGGCGCGGGGTGCGCCTGTGATCCGGGTGCTGCTGGCCGACGACGAGGCGATGGTGCGGGCCGGCGTACGCGCGATCCTGGAGACCGACGAGGCGATCGAGGTGGTCGCCGAGGCCGCCGACGGGCGCGCGGCGGTCGAGGCGGCCCAGCGCCACCGGCCCGACGTCGCGCTGCTCGACGTCAGGATGCCGCGGATGGACGGTCTGGCAGCAGGGGCGGAGATCGCCCGGACCGCCCCGGAGACCGCGCGAGTCATGCTGACCACCTTCTCCGAGGACGCCTACATCGCCCGGGCCCTCGGCGACGGGGCGAGCGGATTCCTGCTGAAGTCAGGCGATCCCCGCGAGCTGCTCGCGGGCGTGCACGCGGTCGCCGACGGCGCCGCCTTCCTCTCGCCACGGGTTGCCCAGCGCGTCATCGCCGAGCTCGGCGCCGGGGCTGGTGACCGGATGTCGCGGGCCGCGGACGCGCGGGCCAAGGTCGCCGCCCTCACCGACCGCGAGCGCGACGTGATGGCGCTGGTCGGCGCCGGGCTCTCCAACGCCGAGATCGGTCGCAGTCTCCACCTCGTGGAGGGGACCGTGAAGGCCTATCTGAGCAGCGCGTTCGGTCGTCTCGGCGTACGCAACCGGGTGCAGGCAGCGGTCCTCGCCCACGAGGCAGGGCTCGTGAGCGAGGACCGCTAGCAGGCGGAGGCCTCAGGCGTCGCGCCGGCGGAACACCAGGTAGCCGGCCAGCAGCGTGGCCACGGACCAGGCGGCGAAGAGCCCGAGCCCGCCGCTGCGGCCGTAGGGGAGTCCGTCGGAGAGCCCGAAGAGGGTCGCGATCCCGATGCCGAGGTATTCCGTGCCCGCCGTCCCCGGCAGGTAGTAGGACACGTCGGTCATCAGGTCCATCCCGCTCATCATCAGCACCATCGGCAGCAGGAAGAGCACCAGGAACGCCACGACCAGCGCCCCGGCGGTGCTTCGCAGGCCGACCGCGAGCCCGATGGCCAGCGCGACGACCACGCCCATGTAGACGCTGATCTTCGCGGCCACCGTGGCCACCGAAGAGACGTCGAAGACGCCGTAGTCACCCGCCGTCAGGTAGCCGAGGCCGGCACCCAGGACGGCGAGGAGCGCTCCTGCGACCAGCGCGACGGCCTCGACAACGATCAGCTTCGAGACCAGCACCCTGCCGCGCCGGGGCTCGCACTGCAGGGTCGTACGCATGCTGCCGGACGCGTACTCCGAGGTCACCGTCAGCAGAGCGAGCGCGATCAGCGCGAACTGGGTGAACAGCAGCCCTGCGGTGGCGACCTCCTCGACATGGAGCAGCTGGTCGGCGTGGGACAGGTTCGGGTTCGGCTCGGCGGCGTCGAAGCCCAGCGGGACCGAGTAGAGCGCCATCAGCGCGGCCGCGCCGATCAGGCACCACCAGGTCGAGCGGACCGACCAGAGCTTGGTCCATTCGGACGAGATCGAGGCAAGCATCAGGCCACCTCCGTCCCGGTGTACTCAACGCTCCCGGCCGTCAGCCGGAAATAGGCTTCCTCCAAAGAGCCGTGCCCGGCGACGAACGACTCCAGCGAGGAGTCCGCGAGCAGCCGCCCGCGGCCCAGGACGACCAGGTGGTCGGCGGTCTGCTGCATCTCGCTCATCAGGTGGCTGGAGACGAGGACCGTACGCCCCTCCGCGGCGAGCGACCTCAGCAGCTTCCGGATCCACATCACCCCGTCGGGATCGAGCCCGTTGACCGGCTCGTCGAAGAGCATCACCCGCGGGTCGCCGAGCAGCACGCCCGCGATCCCGAGCCGCTGGCTCATCCCGAGCGACAGGCTCCCGGCCCGGCGCCGGGCGACGCCGGCGAGACCGACGCGCTCGAGCACGTCGTCGACCCGGGCCACCGGGATCGAGTTGCTCCGCGCCATCGCCACCAGATGCGTACGCACCCGGCGACCGGGATGCACCGCCTTGGCGTCGAGCAGCGCGCCGACCTCGCGCAGCGGGCGCCGCAGCGAGGCGTACGGGCGGCCGTCGATGGTGGCGGTCCCCGACGTCGGCCGGTCCAGGCCGAGGATCATCCGCATGGTCGTGGACTTCCCGGCGCCGTTGGGGCCGAGGAAGCCGGTGACCCGGCCGGGCTCTATCTGCAGGGTGAGATCGTCGACCGCGGTGGTCGCGCCGTATCTCTTGGTCAGGTGGTCCAGAGTGATCATGCCTCGAACCTAGGGACGTACGCGGCCGGGCACAGTGGACGAAAAGCAGCCGTCCCTACCGACGAAGGTCAGTAGGGACGGCCGGGGTGGAACGGGCTACTCGGGCAGACCGGTCGGCGTGCAGATGTCCGCCGGGATCTGGTCGACGGTGTCCTCCTTGATGTGGCCGAACATCGTCAGCGCGTCGTCCTTGCGCCAGTGGACTGCGAAGTCGCTGATCGGGACGCCGCAGGTCATCGCGGAGCCGCCGGCGAGCGCCTTGAACGCCAACAGGAACTTCGCGCCGCCGATGACGCTCATGCCCTCGCCGACCTTGAGCCCGGCGGCGCCCTCGCCCATCTCGGCGAGCTTGAACGGGTTCAGCAGCGTGGCCGGGCTGGTGGCCTTCTTGCCGATCGCGGAGATGACCTCGGTCTGGTTGGCGCCACGACCCAGGTCGCCGTCCTCGGCCGCATAGCGGGACCGCGAGTAGGCGAGCGCGGTGACGCCGTCGGCCTCCTGGCAGCCCTTCTCGACGTCCAGGCCGGCCTTGGGGTCCTTCATGGCCTTCTTCGGGCAGATCTCGATGCCACCCACGCCGTCGACGAGCCGGGCCAGACCGCCCATGCCGATCTCGACGTAGCCGTCGATGCGTACGCCGGTGTTCTGCTCGATCGTCTGCACCAGCAGCTCGGGGCCGCCGTAGGCGAACGCCGCGTTGATCTTGGTCTCCCCATGACCGGGGATCGGCACGATGGAGTCGCGGGGGAGGGTCACCACGATCGTCTTGCCGCCGCCGGTGTGCAGCAGCTTGATGGTGTCGGTGCGGCTGCCCGCGGCGTCACCGGTGGAGAGCTTCTTCTTCTCCTCGGCGGTCAGGCCCTCGCGGGAGTCGCTGGCGACGATGAGGTACGTCGTGCCCGGCTGGTCCGCGGGCCGCTCGCCCGCGGTCGGCTCGTAGGGGACCTTGTCGACCTTGTTCCAGGCGCTGATGCCGATCCAGGCGACCGCGCCGACCAGGATCAGCACCGGGATCATCACGATGGCGACGAACCGGCGGAACGGGTGGCGCTTCTTGGGCTTGGGCTGGCGGCCCCCGCGACCGCCGTAGCCATCGCCCGGACCCCCATAGCCACCGTTGCCACCGTTGCCGCCGTACTCGCTCGGCTGGTTCCAGTCCTGGTTGTAGCCCTGGTTGTAGCCCTGGTTGCCATACCCGCCCTGTTGCCCTGGGGTCGGCGCGATCTGCCCCGGCTGGGGCAGCGGCCGGTCATAGCCGCCACGCGGCGGCGCCGGAGGCGGCGCGCCGCCGGACGGGCGCCGGACGGTGGGCATGACGTTGGTGGGCTCGGGCCCGGAGGGCTGAGCATGCTGGCCATTGCCGTACGCCCAGCCGTACTGCTGCGACCGGGGATCGTTGGGGCTGCCAGGGTTGCGGGGGTTTGGCATGCGCTCAAACGTACCGTGCCAGGCCGCTAAAGTTAGTCGGCGCGTCGCACCACCGTGTTACTCGTGTGACTGGTGATACTGGCGGTGCAGACTCACACCCGAGGGACACCAGATGGCTGAGCAGAACTACCGGCCCCAGCGTACGGCCGCCGAGCGCGCCTCCCGCGTGCGGTTCCGTCGCGCCATGGCGCTGCTGCTGATCACGCTGCTCCTGCCGGGTTCCGCCCAGCTCGTCGCCGGCAACCGCCGCGTCGGCCGGATCGCGATCTGGACCGTCATCGGTCTCGCGGTCACCACCGGGCTGGTCTTCCTGATCTCCCTGCTGTGGCACGGCCTGATCTTCCGGCTCGGCACGACGCCGTGGCTGCTGGGCCTGTTCCGCATCGCGCTCATCGCCGGCGCCATCGCCTGGGCAGCGCTCTTCATCGACGCCTGGCGCCTCGGCCGCCCGCTCGAGCTCGACCTCAAGCAGCGCCGCATCGTGGTCGCGATCAACGGCGCGCTGGCGTTCTCGGTGGCCGCGACCCTGATCTTCGGCGCCCACCTGGTCGGCGTCCACAAGGGCATGGTCGAGGCGATCTTCGCCGGCGCCGAGGCCGCCGAGGCCCACAACGGCCGCTTCAACGTCCTGCTCGCCGGCGCCGACTCCGACGGCGGCAAGACCCGCTGGGGCCTGCGTCCCGACTCGCTCACGGTCGCCTCCATCGACGCCGTGACCGGACGTACGGTGCTCATCGGCCTGCCCCGCAACATGCAGAACTTCACCTTCGACGACGGCTCGCCGATGGACGAGGAGTTCCCGCGCGGCTTCGACTGCGACGGCTGCTACCTCAACGGCGTGAGCACCTGGGCCGGTGAGCACAAGGAGCTCTACAAGGGCGAGAAGGACCCCGGGATGGCCGCCACCGTGGACGCCGTCGAGGGCATCACCGACCTGCAGATCAGCTACTACGCGATCGTCGACCTCAACGGCTTCGAGGAGATCGTGGACGCCATCGGGGGAGTCACCCTGAAGGTTCGCCAGCCGATCCCGGTCGGCCTCCCCTCCGACAGCTTCTACACCCACATCCAGCCCGGCACGAAGAAGCTCGACGGCTGGGAGACCCTCTGGTACGCCCGGGCCCGCCACGACTCCGACGACTACTCCCGGATGGCCCGCCAGAAGTGCGTCCTGAACGCGATCCTGCAGCAGACCAGCCCCGCAGACGTCGTACGCCACTACCAGGACGTCGCGAAGGCGACCGGCTCCACCATCACCACCTCGGTCCCGCCGAGCGAGATCGAGCGGTTCTCGGCGCTGGCGCTGAAGGCGAAGTCGCAGAAGATCTCGACGCTCTCGCTGGTGCCTCCGCTGGTCAACACCGCCGACCCGGACATGTCCGACATCCACGCCGAGGTGCGCAAGGCGGTGAAGAAGGCCACCCCGAAGAAGGAGGAGGTCTTCAAGTCGCCCGGCACCGGCGACGACGGCGAGACCAAGGCGCCCACCCAGAAGGCCGAGGGCAAGCCAAAGGCGGGCGGCTCCGAGGCCGACGACAAGGGCGGCCCCGTCACCGGCGGTTCCCTGGGCTCGCGCAACAAGGGTTACCAGGCCAACGAGACCGACGACCTCGCCTCAGCCTGTTGAACAACGGGTTAAGCGCAGGTCACAGCGACTCGCTGATTCCCGGGATACCCCGCGGTCGCGGCTAGTCTGGATCCGTGCCAGGGAGCAATCGTGTCGCCGCGGTCGTGGTGACCTTCAACCGTCTCGAGCTGCTGCAGCGACTGCTGGAGCGGCTCGACGTGGTCGACGGCC
Source organism: Nocardioides sp. NPDC006303 (assembly GCF_040613175.1). Lineage (NCBI taxonomy): Bacteria > Bacillati > Actinomycetota > Actinomycetes > Propionibacteriales > Nocardioidaceae > Nocardioides > Nocardioides sp. NPDC006303. The sequence goes on along the minus strand of NZ_JBEXRR010000002.1, from coordinate 10,803 downwards.
TCGACGAGGTGATCGTCATCGACAACGCTTCCACCGACGGTACGTCGCAGTGGCTCGCCGAGCTCGACGGTGCCGAGGAGCCGGGTCAGCGCCAGGTGCCGGTGATCGCTCGCACCCTGCAGCGCAACAGCGGCGGCGCCGGCGGCTTCCACGACGGTCTCGAGATGGCGATCGAGCGCGGCGCCGACCTGGTCTGGCTGATGGACGACGACGGCCTGCCCGACACCGACTGCCTCGGGCTGTTGCTCAAGCAGACCGACCTCGACTTCTGGGGGCCGCTCGTCGTCGACGAGGGTGACCCCGGCCGCCTGGTGTTCCCGATCCGGCTCCCGGGCCGCTCCAAGGTCGTGCACCAGCTCGCCGACGTCGAGGCGGCCGCCACCGACGGCCTGATCAAGGACATCGTGATCCCGTTCAACGGGGTCCTGGTCACCCGCGACCTGGTGGAGCGGATCGGCTACCCCCGAGCGGAGTACTTCATCTGGGGTGACGACCACGAATACCGTCTCCGGGCCGAGAAGGCCGGGGCGCGGATCGCGACCGTCGTCGGCGCTCAGGTGCGCCATCCCTCCGTCGGAGATCTCGGCACCCCGATGGCGTGGGGGAGGGCGACGTACAACCACACGCCGAGCGACCTGAAGCACTACTGCATGGCGCGCAACAACCTGCTCAACTTGCGCGACTACCGAGGGTGGCCCTTCGCTTTGGCTTTCGTGGCGAAGACTCTATGGTTCTACCTGCTCACCAAGCCGCAGCCGAAGCGGATCCGGCTCTCTGCGCAGGCGTGGTGGGCTGCCATCCGGGGGGACTTCAGTGGACACGAGAGGTTCCTTCGTTGAGCACCACCCGTGAGACGGTCGCGATCGTCGTCGTCACCTACAACCGCGCCGACATGCTGCGTGGGCTGCTCGACGGGCTCACCAAGCTCGACGAGCCCGCTGACGCGGTGATCGTCGTCAACAACGCCTCCACCGACCACACCGCGCAGGTCCTCGCCGAGGCGATCACCCCCAACCTGCAGGTGATCGACAGCCCGGAGAACCTCGGCGGCGCCGGTGGCTTCCACCTCGGCACCAAGGCCGCGGTCGAGCAGGGCTGGGACCGTCTCTACCTGATCGACGACGACGTCGTCCCGGCCCACGACTGCCTCGAGGTGCTGCTCGCCCAGGACGAGGACTGCCTCTTCTCCGTGCGCGAGGACAAGAACGGCAAGCTGATCGAGCTGGCCGCGCTGAAGTTCGACCTGCGCAACCCGCTCGCGATCAAGCCCAAGACGGCCTCGGTCATGGACACCTACCCGACCCGCGACGCGCTTCCGGAGCGGGTAGCCGTGGAGAACGTCGCCTTCGAGGGCTTCATGATCCGCCGCACCGTCCTGGAGGAGATCGGGCTTCCCGATCCCACCTACTTCATCTTCTACGACGACGTGGATCTCGCGATCCGCGCCCGCCGCGCCGGCCGCACGATCTGGGCCGTACGCGACGCGGTGCTCGTGCGACAGCTCGACTTCAGCCAGCAGCACGACCTGGCCGGCTGGAAGGGCTTCTACATGTACCGCAACCTCTTCGTCGTCCACTTCCGCTACGGCGAGAACGTCCTCGTACGTCTCAAGCCCTGGCTCATCACCGCGGCTGTGGTTCTCCTCAGCCCGCTGCGAGGCGGCAAGCACGAAGCCGTCAACGTGATCAAGGCCCTGCGCGCCGCGCGGGGTATGCGAACCATCCCCACCTCCTCCTGACCGACCCCTTACCCACAGAGACCTAGACTGAGCGATCGTGTCCTCCCCTGAAACCACTCCTGACCTCGTCGTCGTCGGCTCCGGCCTCTTCGGCCTCACCATCGCCGAGCGCGCCGCCACCGAGCTGGACAAGAAGGTGCTCATCATCGAGCGCCGTCCGCACATCGGTGGAAACGCCTACTCCGAGTTCGACGAGGAGACCGGCATCGAGGTGCACAAGTACGGCACCCACCTCTTCCACACCTCCAACGAGAAGGTGTGGGACTACGTGCGGAAGTTCACCGAGTTCACCGACTACAAGCACAAGGTGTTCGGGAAGTACAAGGGGCAGGTCTACTCCCTGCCGATGAACCTCGCGCTGATCAACTCCTTCTTCGGGAAGTCGCACACCCCCGACGAGGCGCGCGCGCTGATCGCGGAGCAGGCCTCCGAGTTCAACACCGAGGACGCCACGAACCTCGAGGAGAAGGCGATCTCGCTGATCGGCCGCCCGCTCTACGAGGCCTTCATCAAGGGCTACACCGCCAAGCAGTGGGAGAAGGACCCGACGGAGCTGTCGCCCGACATCATCACGCGCCTCCCGGTCCGCTACACCTTCGACAACCGCTACTTCAACGACAAGTACGAGGGTCTCCCGGTCGACGGCTACACCGCGTGGCTGGAGCGGATGGCCGACCACCCCAACATCGAGGTCAAGCTCGACACCGACTTCTTCACCGTGGTCGACGACTACAAGGGCAAGGTCCCGATCGTCTACACCGGTCCGGTCGACGAGTACTTCGACTTCTCCGCGGGCAAGCTCTCCTGGCGCACCGTGGACCTCGAGTCCGAGATCCTCGACGTGGACGACTACCAGGGCACCGGCGTGGTGAACGCCAACGACCCCGAGGTCCCGTTCACCCGTGAGCTGGAGTTCAAGCACCTCCACCCCGAGCGCGCCGACCGCTACAAGCCCGGCAAGACGATCGTGGTGAAGGAGTACAGCCGCTTCGCCCAGGAGGGCGACGAGCCGTACTACCCGATCAACACCGCCGACAACCGCGAGAAGATCCTGGTCTACCGCGACCTGGCCAAGAAGGAGCCGATGGTGCTCTTCGGTGGCCGCCTCGGCACCTACAAGTACCTCGACATGCACATGGCGATCGCGTCCGCGCTCACCATGTTCGAGAACAAGCTCCGTCCCCACTTCGAGGACGGCACCCCGCTCACCTCCGGAGGCGTTGACGAATGAGCGTGACCCGACTGCTCCAGCGGCAGATCCTGCCCCTGGACCGTGACTCCGACGTACTCCCGCTCTACGTCGACAACCAGGCTGCCATCCTCGACGCCGACAAGTACGAGGTCGGCTCCGACAAGACGGCCCAGGCGCTGAACAACGCCCAGATCCGCCAGTCGATCAACGACGGCACCCAGATCCACCCCGACCAGATCGAGTCGCGTACGGCGCTGCGGATCCTGAAGAGCGAGCGGCTCTCGCTCGGCACCTACTTCAACGCGTTCCCGGCCAGCTACTGGCGCCGGCACACCGTGGTCGACAGCGTGAAGCTGACCGTCGCGCTCCAGGGTCGCGGCGCGAGCGTCATCGTCTACAAGTCGATGGCCAACGGCCGCTCCCAGCGCGTCGACGCCGCCGACACCGGCACCAACCCCGAGGGCACCTTCACCTTCGACCTGCCGCTGAAGCCGTTCGTCGACGGCGGCTGGTACTGGTACGACGTCGTCGCCTCCGACGAGGACGCCGTCATCACCTCGGCCGAGTGGACCGCGGAGGTCCCCGACGACCGTGCCGAGCACGGCACCGTCGACATCTGCGTCACCACGATGAACAAGCCCGACTTCTGCGCCAAGCTGCTCGCGCAGATGGGTGAGGACGAGCAGCTGCGCCCCTACCTCGACACCGTCTTCGTGATGGAGCAAGGCACCAAGAAGGTCGCCGACGACGTCGAGTTCCCGGCGGCCGAGAAGGCCCTGGGCGATCTGCTGCACATCATCGAGCAGGGCAACCTGGGTGGTTCCGGCGGCTACGCGCGTGGTCAGCTCGAGTCGCTGCGCAAGGGCACCGCGACGTACGCCCTGATGATGGATGACGACGTCGTCTGCGAGCCCGAGGGCATCATCCGCGCGATCACCTTCGGTGACCTCGCCAAGCGGCCGACCATCGTCGGCGGCCACATGTTCTCGCTCTACGCCAAGTCGCGCCTGCACTCCTACGGCGAGATCGTCCAGCCGTGGCGCTTCTGGTGGCAGTCGGCTCCCGGCGTCTACGGCGACTGGGACTTCGGCGCCCGCAACCTGCGCTCGACCCGCTGGCTGCACAAGCGCGTAGACGTGGACTTCAACGGCTGGTTCATGTGCCTGATCCCGCGCAAGGTGATCGAGGAGATCGGGCTCTCGCTGCCGGTCTTCATCAAGTGGGACGACTCCGAGTACGGCCTGCGCGCCAAGGCGGCCGGCTTCCCGACCGTGTCGTTCCCGGGTGCGGCCGTGTGGCACGTCCCGTGGACCGACAAGAACGACGCCCTCGACTGGCAGTCCTACTTCCACCAGCGCAACCGCTTCGTCGCCGCTCTGCTGCACTCGATCTACGACGACGGCGGCCGCATGGTCACCGAGTCGTTCTCCCACCAGATCAAGCACCTGGTCTCGATGCAGTACTCGACGGTCATGCTGCGCCACCAGGCGCTGCTCGACGTGCTCGCCGGCCCCGAGAAGCTCCATGAGACCCTCGCGACCCAGCTTCCCGCCGTACGCGAGATGGTCAAGGACTACCCGGACGCGCAGCTCAAGGCAGACCGTGACGAGTTCCCGCCCGTGCGCCGCCACAAGCCGCCGCGAAAGGGCAAGGAGGACACCGAGGTCCCGACCAGCCGCGAGGTCAAGCTGGCCGCGCTCAAGGCGCCGATCCGGCAGATCATGAAGCCGCGCAAGCTCTCCACGGAGTTCCCCGAGGCCGAGCTCGCCGCGATGGACAACCAGTGGTACCGGATCACCAAGTACGACAGCGCCATCGTGTCGATGAACGACCAGCAGGGCGCTGCCTTCTACCGCCGCGACAAGAAGCGCTTCAACCAGATGCTGAAGGACACCATCAAGGTGCACCGCCGGCTCAAGCGCCAGTGGCCGAAGCTCGCCGAGGAGTACCGCGCCAAGCTGAGCGAGTTCACCTCGCCGGAGGCCTGGGAGAAGACGTTCGAGCCGTGGAAGGTCGTCGAGGAGAAGGGGTCCGATGGCAACCGGAGTTGATGAACGCCCCGTACGGATCGTCGACGCGCCGCTGGCACCCCCGGCGGAGAACCTCGGTCTGCTCTCCGTCTTCAAGAGCCGCTACCTCCTCAAGCTGCTTGTGCAGCGGGAGATCAGCGGTCGCTACTCCAACTCGATCCTCGGCGTCTTCTGGTCCTACATCAACCCGTTGACGCAGTTCCTCGTCTACTGGATCTTCATGGGCAAGATCATGGGCGCGGACAAGGGGATGGACAACTACCCGGTCCACCTGTTCGCCGGGCTGGTCATCGTCCACTTCTTCACCGAGACCTTCGGGGCAGGGACGCGGTCCCTGCTCGGCAACAAGGGGCTGCTGAAGAAGATGGCGATGCCGAAGGAGATGTTCCCGGTCGCCTCGATGCTGGTCTCGCTCTACCACCTCGTGCCGGCGACTCTGATCCTCATCGTCGTCTGTCTGTTCAGCGGATGGACGCCGACCTGGGAGACGGTTCCCTCCTTCCTGCTCGCGCTCGGCATCGTGATGGCGCTGGGCACCGCTCTTGCCCTGGTCTTCAGCTTGGCCAACGTCTTCTTCCGGGACTTCGGCAGCGCGGTCAACATCCTGACCAACTACATCCGTTTCGGCGTCCCGATGATGTACCCGTTCTCGATGATCGAGAGCGCCCTCGGGGACAAGGCCTGGATCTACCTGCTCAACCCGATCGCGGACGCCGTGCTGCTCTTCCAGCAGGCCTTCTGGGTCGGGGTGACCCCGAATCCCGAGGAGACCGCCGCCAAGCACCTGCCCGAGAATCTGTGGATGTGGGGTCTGGGTGCGTTCGGTGTCTCGTTGGTCCTGCTGGTGATCGCCCAGGTGGTCTTCAGCAAGTACGAGAACAAGATTCCGGAGCGTCTGACATGACCGCCGACTCGATCGTGGTGGACGGAGTCACCAAGAACTTCACGCTCCGCTACCACCGCAGCATCAAGGACATCACCGTCGCCAAGATGAAGGGACGGGCCGTCTCCAACACCTTCAAGGCGCTGGACGACGTCACCTTCACGATCAAGCAGGGCGAGTCGGTGGGCCTGATGGGCCTCAACGGCTCGGGCAAGTCGACCCTGCTGAAGCTGATCAGCGGCGTGATGCGCCCCGACCAGGGTGTCGTGAAGACGCGTGGCCAGATCGCGGGCCTGATCGCGACGGGTGCGGGCTTCCACCCGCAGCTGTCCGGCCGGGAGAACATCTTCCTCAACGCCGCGATCTATGGGCTCTCCGCCGAGGAGACCGCCGAGATCTACGACGACGTGGTGAACTTCGCCGAGCTCGGCGACCACCTCAACTCCCCGGTCGGCAACTACTCCTCGGGGCAGTACTCGCGCCTGGGGTTCTCGGTAGCCGTCCACATCGACTCCGACATCTTCCTCGCCGACGAGGTCCTCGCCGTCGGTGACAAGCCCTTCAAGAAGAAGTGCATGGAGAAGATGGAGGAGATCCGCGACAGCGGCCGCACCGTGGTCTACGTCAGCCACGCCGCCGGTTCGGTCAAGCGGATGTGCGACCGCGTCATCTGCTTGGAGAAGGGCCGCCTGGTCTTCGACGGCGACGTCGACGAAGGCATCGAGTACCTCCACTACGGTGAGGACGACGCCAAGGGGTCGGTGGCGCAGAGGAAGCTCGACGCTGCCGACAGCGCGCTCGGAGCGGAAGTCTGAGCTGAGCTCAGGGCGAGAGCCCGCGGAGAATTACAGATCTGTAGTTCCCCGCGGGCTCTTCCCAACCCCTGTGACTGATGTGAAAGATGTTCCCTGGTGTTACGGAACCAGGGGGATCCATACGTGCTTTCGCAGGCCGGAGAAGAGCGGTCGAGCGACGTCGAGCGCGCTCGTTCGCGCTACGTCGCCTCGACCCAGCAGCTGCTCGTGCTCGGGTTCGTCCTGGCCGCGCTGGTCCCGGCGAGCACCGTCGTCGACCTGAAGGTGGTCCGACCCGGCGAGGTTCCCGTCTCCGGGAGTCAGGTGGCGGTGCCGTCAGCGGCGCAGGTGCCCGTGAAGCCGGTCGATGCCCATCTCGAGGAGATCTCGCTGACCGCGCCCCGAGCCGGCCGGATCACCGCGCAGGCCAAGAAGGCCGCCGACGCGGGCGATGCGGTGACCGTCACCAGCCTTCCGCAGCCGGTGGACGGCTTCGGGACGGTCGGGCTCACCTGGGCGCCCGGCGCGGTCGTGCCGGAGGAGGCGGTCGCGGCCGACGTACGCACGCTGGTGGACGGGACGTGGAGCGACTGGCAGGCGTTGGACGTCCACCTGGACGACCATGCTCCTGATCCGGACTCCGCGGAGGCCGACGGGTCGAGGCCGGGCACCATGGAGGCGATCGTCGGCGAGGTCGACCAGGTGCAGACCCGGCTACGGCTGACCGGTGCCCAGGTGCCGGCCGACCTCAGGCTGGCGGTGATCACGCCCGGCGAGGCGGACGCGAGCCGCAGCGAGTCGCCCGAGATCGAGACCGGGGCCGATGACGCGCCGGAGCCGGCCGAGGGCGCCGAGAGCACAGCGCGCGTCGAGGAGGGGGAGGCAGCGACGCTGTCGGCGGCCGCGTACACCTCCAAACCCAGCATCTACAGCCGTCGCCAGTGGGGCGCCGACGAGAGCGTGCGCGAGGCCGGCCCGCCCGACTACCACGAGGTCCGCGGTGGGTTCGTGCACCACACCGTCAACACCAACTCCTACACCAGGGACCAGGTGCCGGGGATCATCCGGAGCATCTACGCCTACCACGTGCAGAGCCGGGGCTGGCGCGACATCGGCTACAACTTCCTGATCGACAAGTTCGGCCGGATCTGGGAGGGCCGCTACGGCGGCGTCGACCGGCCCGTCGTGGGTGCTCACACCTCGGGCTACAACAGCTACGCCTTCGCCGCCTCCGCGATCGGCAACTTCGACAACGTCGCACCCCCGACCGCGCTGGTGAACGCCTTCGGGACGCTGTACGCGTGGAAGCTGTCGCTGCACGGTGTCCGCGGCAACAAGGGCTCCACCCGGATCGGCGACCGCACGTTCTCGCACGCGATCATGGGCCATCGCGACGCCGGCTCCACCGCGTGCCCTGGCCGCTACCTCTACGCCAAGCTGAGCACGATCCGCTCGCAGGCGGGTTCGAAGCAGGCGAGCTGGGCGGCGCGCGAGCTGCAGTCGCAGATCAGCGGGCGTGGCTACCCGGACCTGGTCGCCCGGCGGTCCGCCGACAAGCGGATCGTCGTGATCCGCACCGACGGCAACGCCCGCTTCGGTACGCCGCGGGCGACGAACCTGATCGGCGGCACCTCGGCCACCTTGATGAACGCCGGTGACTGGGACCGCGACGGCGACGGCGACATCCTGATCCGCCACACCGACGGCACGGTCCGGGTCAACCGCGGCAACGGCACCGAGACCTTCGCCACCGGCGTCATCATCGGGCGCGGCTTCCAGTCCGTCTCGGTCATCGACGTGGTCACCGACATCACCGGCGACGGCTGGCCCGACCTCGTGGGCAAGCACTCCACCGGCGAGATCCGGGTCTGGCCCGGGCGCGGCACCAGCGCCCTGGGAGCGTCCTACCGGATGCGCAGCGCAGTGAGCGGCTCGACCCAGGTCATCGGCGCCGGCCGCTTCTACGCCGACGACGGCTCGCCCGAGGTGGTCTTCAGGGTCTCGAGCAAGCTGCTGATCTTCCGCACCAACGGCCCCGGCGGCCTGACCACCTACTCCGACCCCGGGATCGACACCAGCGTCTTCGACTTCATCCTCGCGACCAAGGACCTCCGCGGCGCCTCCACCGGCGGCGACCTGCTGCTGCGTCGCAAGTCCGACGGCATGTGGTTCGCCTACGAGCACAACCAGAGCGGAGGCTGGGACCGGAAGTCCCAGATGGGCGTCGTACGAGGCTACGACCAGTTCGGCTGAGCGCGCTCGGACTCCGCCAGTGCGGTCAACCGCTCTTCGGTCGCGTTGGTGACCAGCACCAGCGAGCCGCCGCCGGTGAGCAGCGAGGCGAGGAGCTCGGCGCCGGCCGGTGAGGCCGAGGGGACGGTGGAGAGCAGCCGTACGGCCTGTCCGTCGCCTCCGAACAGATCCGCGTGGCTGGTCTCGACGCCGGCCCACGAGGTGGCCGCGTCGTCCGCGGCCGGCGGGTCCCAGGGGGTGAAGGCGTCCGGCTGTCCCCAGACCTCGATGCCGACGTCGTGCACGCCCTGGGGGAGCGGGTCGGCGAAACGTACGCCGAACGGCAGCAGCGAGCATGCCAGTGTCGGCCGCTTCGCGGCGTCATCCGCCCAGGCGGGCAGCGTCTCGGGGCCGCAGACGACGGCGTCGGGGCCAGAGGAATCGGAACCGTCGGAGTCGGTCACCACGAGCCCGGTGTTCCAGGCGGCACCGAGGAAGACGGTGGCCAGCCAGTGGGTGGGCAGGTCGATCCGGATGCTGTCCCCGCGCTCGAGCCCGTGCTCGTCGAGGAGGAGGCCCGAGGCCTTGGCCACCCAGTTGGCGTACGTCGTGGTGGACAGCTCCTGGCGCTCGCCGCTCGCTTCGTCGTAGAAGGTCACGAACGGACCGCCGGGGTTGGTCCGCAGGGCTCGGGCGAGGGTCTCGGGGAAGCTGCTCACGTCGAAACTCTAAGGTGTGCGGCATGACGTTCTGGGCAGTGATCCCCGCTGGTGGCGCAGGTACGCGGCTGTGGCCGCTCTCGCGGTCCTCGGAGCCGAAGTTTCTGCGCGACCTCACCGGCCACGGACGTACGCTCCTGCAGGAGACCTACGACCGCCTCGAGCCCGTCTCCGACGGCATCATGGTGGTGACCGGCGCGGTCCATGAGCGGGCCGTGTGCGAGCAGCTGCCCGAGGTGCCGCACGACGCCATCCTGGCCGAGCCGAGCGGGCGCGACTCGATGGCCGCGATCGGCCTGGCAGCGGCCTTCCTGGAGCGGCGCGATCCGGAGGCCGTGATGGGCTCCTTCGCCGCCGACCACGTGATCCGCAACGTCGACAACTTCCACGAGACCGTACGCAGCGCCGCGGCGATCGCCGCGGACGGCTGGCTGGTGACGATCGGGATCTCGCCGACCTTCGCCTCGACCGCGTTCGGCTACATCGCCGAGGGCAAGCCGTTGGCCGGCCACCCGGGGGCGTACCTGGTCGACGAGTTCGTCGAGAAGCCGTCGGCCGAGGTCGCGGCGGGCTATCTCGCGACCGGACGCTACCGCTGGAACGCCGGTATGTTCGTCGTCCGTCCCACCGTGCTCCTCGACCTGCTCGCGGAGTCGGACCCCGGCTTCACCGACCGGCTGCGGGCCATCGCCGCCGAGCCGTCGCGGCTCGAGGAACTGTGGGAGACGCTGCCGAAGATCGCGGTCGACCACGCCGTCGCCGAGCCCGCTGCCGCCGCCGGCAGGGTCGCCACGGTGCCCGCCGACCTCGGCTGGGACGACATCGGCGACTTCGACTCGCTCGCGACGCTGCTCCAGGCGGCCGCCACCGCCTCGCCCGAGGGCCCCACGATCCTCGGTGACGCCACGCTCGTCCACGCCCTCGACTCCACCGGCCTGGTCGTGCCCCACTCCGGCCGTATGGTCGCCCTCATCGGCCTCGAGGACATCGTCGTCGTCGACACCGACGACGCCGTCCTGGTCACCACCCGTACGCATGCCCAGCAGGTCAAGAAGATCGTCGCCGCCCTCAAGGACTCCGACCGCACCGACCTCACCTGACGCTGGTCGAGCCGCGAGCGCTAGCGAGCGTGTCGAGACCAACACAGTCCGGCCGAGCGCCGATAGGACCGTGTTGGTCTCGACACGCCTCCGCCTAGCGGCTCCCGCGGCTCGA